>JAJDCW010000123.1 GCA_029260635.1 Phycisphaeraceae bacterium
ACCGGGCGCGTCCAGACCCTCGAATAAAGTTGTCGCGGCTCGAGGACCGGTCGTTGGGGGCAGAGACCGGTTACTCGATTCGACGTGGCACTGTGTGCAGTTGGCGTAGGTTTCATGGCTCATCTTCGGTGCGACGACCTGCCCGAACCGCATGCCCTGACCATGACATACCAGGCAGGACGCCGGGTTCTGCTGATCGATGGCGTGTGGAACAACCGGTGGCGCGCCGCTAAACGCGCGGCGTTGGGCACGCTGGGCATTGGCCGCTTCACGGCTTCCGGCATCGGCGGGCACGGCATCGTAAAGCCCCGTCGGGTCTTCAACCTGCCCGGGCCAAGGGGCCTGCCACTTGGCGTTCGGACCGAAACGCGCACCGGTCATCTCCGAGTAAACTACGGCTTGCGGGACCGGCTTGCTGTCTTCGATCGTATCCGTCCCCGGTGATGTGGTGTAGCCAGGTTGCCCGACCGGGGTGACCGTGTCGTAAAATCCGATGAACATCCCCGACAAAGCGATCCCCCCGACACACGCGAGGATCACCAGCGCGAGCCAGCTCATCGATACACCGCTGGGGGTTAGCGATCCGGCTTCTTGTCCGCTGGTCGGGCTCACTGGGTGACCTCCGGCCCGTAGGGATGCGGCTGATCTAGTCGCGATACTTCAGCGGCGGCCTTCTTGTAGTCAGGCTGCTTGGAGAACGGGTCGATGGCGTCGAGTGTCAGGTCGTTGATCTGTGAAGCCTCGTCAAAGAAGGGCACGAACACCTCACCGCGTTGGGGCCTGGCCCGCCCGTTAATCCAAGCGGGGAGTTTCAGTTCACCCCGCCGAGTAGTGACGCGGACGACGTCGCCGTTACTGATACCGCGTTCCTGCGCATCGTCGGGATTCATCTCGACGTAGGCGCCCGGCATGGCGCGGCGGAGCTGCGGGACGCGCATCGTCATCGTGCCGGTGTGCCAGTGCTCGATGACCCGGCCGGTCACCAGGTTCAGAGGCAGCGCCTCGTCGGGAACCTCGGCCGGCCACTGGTGCGGGCGGAACCAGATCTGCGCCTTGTCGTCCCCGCTCGACGAGTGGTAGAACTGGATCCCCCTGCCCTTCTCGACATAGGGGTCGTCGAACTCAGCGAACCGCCAGCGCGTCTCGCGGAACACGCCCGGCTCCGTCTCGACGACGGGCCAGCGCAAGCCCCGGTGCTTCACGAGCTCATCGTACGGCGCGACGTTCTTGTGCTTCATGAATGTGAATCGGCGGTAGTCATCGAACAACGCCCTGTCGATGTTGAGGTCGTAGTAGTGCTCCCATTCCCAGTAAGGCACTTCGTTGCCGGCGTCATCGTTGAAAAGGAAGAGGTACGCGCCGTCCTTGTCCTTGAGACCGGAGTGGCCCAGCTCAAACATACGACGTGCCACGGCGAGCGTCTGCCAGCAGTCGTCGCGTGCCTCGCCGGGCGGGTCGACCATCTTGAACCACTGCTGGGTCCGCCGTTCGCTGTTGCCGTAGATCCCGATTTTCTCCACCCACATCGCCGCGGGCAACACCAGGTCGGCCAGTTCGGTCGTCGCGGTCGGGTAGACCTCCGAGACGATCAGAAACTTGTCAGGCTGGTCCTTCTTGGCCATGAAGAGTTTTTTCGTGTTCGGCAGAGACTGGCCCGGGTTGGTGACCTGGACCCAGACGGTGTTGATCGTGCCGCCCTGATCGGTCGGTTTGCAGAACTCGTCGAACATCTTGACGGTGTGGAAGCCCGGCTTGGGATTCATCCGGCCTTCGGGCAGGTTCCAGAATTCTTCGGTTTGTTTACGGTGAGCTTCGTTGGCGACTACGCGTCCGCCGGGCAAGGCGTGCGCCAGCGTACCGACCTCGCGGACGGTGCCACAAGCCGCGGGCTGACCGGTGAGTGACTGCGGGCCGTCGCCGGGCTTGCCCCAGTGGCCGGACATCAGGTGCACCGCGTGCACAAGGTTGTTGATCGCCGTGCCCGCCGTGTGCTGGTTCATCCCCATGCACCACAGCGACACGATCTTCTTAGACTTGTCCGCGAAGATATCCGCGAGCATGCGCAATTGTTCGGCGGGCACGCCGGACAACTCCTCGCACTTCTCGGGCGTGTAGTAAGAGATCAGCTTCTTGTACTGCCCGAAGCTGATCGGGGCGCCGAACAGTCCCGAGTTACCTTCCTTGGCAACGTGGGCGATGTAGGTGTCGTGGTCTACAAGATCGTCGAAGCTCTGGGACGGGTCGCGGTCGGCGCGGAAGTTGCAGTATTTCTCGACGAATCCGTGGTCGTAGGCGTCTTTCTCGATCAGTTGATGGGCGATGCAGTTGGCGATCGCCAGGTCGCCGTGGCCGCGCATGGGCAGGAAGTGGTCGGCCCGCTCGGTGGTGCGTGTATGGCGGGTACCGATGTCGATGATCGTGACCTTCTCGCCGCGCGCCTGACGGTCGATGACCCGGCTGAAGAGGATCGGGTGCATCTCGGCGGGGTTGTTGCCCCAGAGGATCAACACGTCGCAGTTATCCAGGTCGTCGTAGCAACTCGCCGGCTCGTCTACGCCGTAGGTGCTGAGGAATCCGGTAACCGCCGAAGCCATGCACAGCCGCGCGTTGGCCTCGATGTGGTTACTCGAGAGCCCGCCCTTCATGAATTTTTGCGCCGCGTAACCCTCGGGGATCGTGGACTGGCCCGAGATGTAGAACCCGAACTTGTCACTGTTGTCCATGATGCGACGCGCCGCGATGTCGATCGCTTCATCCCATTCGATCTCAACGAGTTTCCCGTCGCGGCGAGCCATCGGTTTAGTCAGCCGGTCCTGGCCGTAGAGGATCATCCCGACGTGGTAGCCCTTGACGCACAGCAGGCCCTTGTTGACGTCGGCCTGGCGGTCGCCGGCGATGGCGACGACCTTCCCACCCTTCACGCCGACCTGCACGTGGCAGCCGGTGCCACAGAACCGGCAGGGGGCTTTATCCCAGGTGACGCCGGGGATGTCCGGCCGATCGGGCAACGGGGGCGTACTGGCACCCCAACTGCGGCTGGCCATTGAGCCGGCGAGGCCGGTCGCGGCGGCCATCGCGGTGAGTTTGATGAAGTCACGACGTTCCATTTCCATGATCAGGTCTCTCCGATAGAGGGCGCGGCGATCAGCCGGTCCGCGTTGGCGCTGCAAGGGAACGAATCGAATGCGTCTTCGTCTTCGAAGTGGATAAAGGCGACATCGACGTGATGCACGCCCGGCAGGCTGTTGATCCAACACCAGCATTGCTTGTCCGTTTCCTTATCCGGCGTATCCAACACGACGGGAAGGCGCAGGCCCTGTAGCGAGCCGGCCTGGAAGTTCGGGCGTTGCCGGATCTGTACGATGACCGCTGAATAGTCCGGACTTGTGGCGCATGCACCGATACGTGACCCAGAAGCGTCGGCATGCAGCGACGCATCATGGCCAGTTCTTGAGCTTGCATCACATATAGATGGCACGGGGTTCCCGGGATCGGCGGGCATGCCAATGGAGGGACTTAAAGGTGGGGCAAGTGTGACGACGAGTCCGCTGACGGGCATAGGTCGCTCCAGTTAATTTTCAGAGGCTGATCCCCTGATTTCCCATGAGGCTAACAGGGGGCGGGGAACAAATCAAGAATTAGAGTTCATTAATTCTTGATTTATGTTTCCTATCGGGGTAGATTCTGAATCCGGGAGGTTACCGGTGCCGTAGGCGACTCAATGGACACCCACGAAAACTCACCAGGAGTCCCTGAATTGAGCAGAAAAAACGCAAGATCAGCCCGATCATGGTGGGTGCTGAGTATCTGTGTTCCCGCGTTGGCCGTGGCGGTGGTGATGGCTTCGCAGGCGTTGCAGCAGCCGCGGGATGTGGATAACTCGTACGCCACGCAGGCCCCCACGGCAGAGTATCCGATCGCGATCCGCCAACCCGCAGGCCCCCCCACCGTCGACACCGGGCAGATCGACGGAGCCGGCCGACCGATCGTCGCCAACTGCACCACATGCCACACCACCAAGCCCCCGAATCCCCGGATCATCAACGGCGGAGAACTCCAGGACTTCCACCAAGGCCTGGTCACCAACCACGGCAACCGTAGTTGCCTGAGTTGTCATAACCCTGATGACTACAACCAACTCCGCCTGGCGGATGACCGGCCCGTCCCCTTCCAGGACGTGATGACCCTTTGCGCCCAGTGCCACGGCCCACAATACAAGGACTACCAACACGGCGCCCACGGCGGGATGACCGGCTACTGGGACCTGACCCGTGGGCCAAGGGCCCGCAATAACTGCATCGACTGCCACGACCCCCACGCACCGCAGTACCCAAGGCTGATGCCCGTGCATCGGCCCAATGACCGTTTCCTCCGGCCACCGTCCAGCGAGAATGCTCATGAGTGATCAACAAACCACCCCGCTGCCGGTGCTGAACAATATAAGCCGGCGAACCGCCATCAAGGCCGCGGGCGCGACGCTCGGTGCGTTGGCGTTTGCAAAGGCCGTCTCGCCTCTCGTCGAGTGGGCCTCCGCTGATACGTCGATGGATGAGATGCTCCAGAGGCACTACAAGGAGCTTGGGCCCGGGCAGATGGATAAAGTAATCGCCCGGCTCGAAGAGGACGCCAAAGAAGACTATGGCGCTGACGTCACGATCACGGACGCCAAGCCCACGCCCGGGGTGAAGTTCGCCTACGCGTTGAACCTGTCGGTTTGTATCGGCTGTCGGCGGTGCGCCAAAGCCTGCCACGAAGAGAACAACCACGATCGTGCTAGCGGCAACTCCTACATCCGCGTCCTTGAAATGAGCAAGGGTAGCATGGACATGGAGAAGGGAACGGCAGACTACGACCACCCGATCCCGCAGGACGACAAGTTCTACATGCCGGTGCAGTGTCAGCAGTGCGACGCCCCGCCGTGCGTCAGCGTGTGCCCGGTCGAGGCGACCTGGAAAGAAGACGACGGGATCGTGGTTGTAGATTACAACTGGTGCATCGGCTGCCGGTACTGTGAAGCGGCGTGTCCATACCACGCCCGGCGGTTTAACTGGACCAAGCCCGAGATTCCCGCTGAAGAAGTCAACCCCGACCAAGGCTACCTGAGCAATCGTATCCGCCCACAGGGCGTGATGGAGAAGTGCACCTTCTGCCTGCACCGCACACGTGAAGGCCGGTTGCCCGCGTGCCTCGAGGCCTGCCCGACCGGGGCCCGCGTGTTCGGAAACATACTCGACCCCGACTCCGAGATCCGCTGGGTTCTGCAAAACAAGCGTGTGTTTGTGCTCAAGGAGGAGCTCGGCACCAAACCTCAGTTCTTCTACTTCTTTGATAAGTAATCCGGAATCCCATGGCCAAAGCTCTGTTCCAAACCGATAAAGCATCACACGCCAACCTGCTGGATCTGACTCCGGTGGTTGAAGGCGCAACCGTCAGCAAACCGTTGGTCAATACCGATGCGCTTCGGCAGGTTGTGTTTGCGATGGATAAGGGCCAGATCATGAGTGAGCACCGCGCGCCGTTCCTCGTGGTTGTGCAGGTGCTTGACGGAGAGTTGAGCTTTGTGGTTGGCGGGCATACACGTCGGCTGGTGGCGCATGACTGGTTGATCATGCCGCCGAACGAGCCGCACGACCTGGACGCGATCGAACCGACACGATTCCTCCTGACGATGGTGAAGGAACACGCCAAATGAAACCCGACGCCGTCTTACCAGCATCCGGTGCCGGGCATATTCCCGGCCACATGATCACCTACCCCCGTTTCATCGCCCGGTCATTGCGCCTGGCAACCGACGGCACACCACTTTTCTATGGATGGATGATCCTGCTGACCGC
>JAJDCW010000124.1 GCA_029260635.1 Phycisphaeraceae bacterium
ACGGGTCCAGCAGGATGTGCCTGACCTGCTCGCCGATGTACGTCCCGCCGGGCTCACGGACCTCGCAGACCTCGACCCCCGCACGTTTGGCCATCGTATCCAGCCGGGTGAACTGCGTGCTCTTGCCGCTGCCGTCAGGCCCGTCGAATACCACGAACCGTCCACGCAGCTTGTTCAGCCAATCTCGATCACTTTCCGTCATGCGGTGGAAGATACAACATTCCCGGCTCGCTGGCATCCACGAGTGCACAGCAGACTAGGGAACAGGGATGAACGCAGATAAACTCGGTTGAAGCACCCCATACGTGGGATTCAGACGCTTAACGACCGGGTTGGTTTGCAGTTTTCTCTCCGATCTGTGTTCATCTGTGTTCATCTGTGTTTATCCCTGTGTCTTTTCTTTATCTCGACAGCGCCTAAGATATCCCCATGCCCGACACCTACCTCGACCCGTACCGCGACGCCCAGGACGACTACGGCAACGACTTCCGTGTCACCCTCTGGGCCAACACACGCAGCCAGGAGCAGCGGTTCAAGGTTTTTACGCAGATGTGCTTTTTGCCGGGCAAGCGTATTCTCGACGCCGGTTGCAGCCGGGGGGACCTGGCGGATTACCTGACGCGTAAAGGCGTCGAGTACGGCCGATATATCGGTATCGACGGCCTGCCTGAGGTAATCGATTACGCCAAGAAGCGCGGCCTGCTCCGCGCCGAGTTCCACGCGGGGGATTTCGTCGCCGACCCGTCACTATTATCGATCGGCAAACCCCAGGTCATCACCATCTCCGGCACGCTGAACACGATGGACGACACGACCGCCATGGCCCTGCTGGACAACGCCTGGCGCGCGTGTTCGGAATCGCTGATGTTCAATTTTCTTTCCACCCGCGTCACCACCAACACGCACGAGGAACTTGGCCCCGCGCGTCGGCTCGACCCGCTGGTGTATCTGGACTGGGCCTTGCAGCGAACCCCGGCCGTCCAACTCCGTCAGGATTACTTCAAGCGAGGCCACGACGCGACCATCAAGATGGTCAAGCTGGAATCAAACGGCTGACATGTCAGGCCTTTGATATCACCAAGTAGGGCTGCATATCGTCAGCCCGCCCGCATCAATTATTGACACGGCACCGGCCTCACACACAGCCATCACCCACCGGATTTATATTATGGCTTTTCTAGAAAAGCCATAATAATATTTCAAGCCAAATTATTGCAGTGTCTGAGTTTGTGGGGACAATGCTGGATGTTTACAGATGGTTGTGTCAGCGTGGAAACTCATGCTGGCAATCTTACCCAGTCAAGTTCGCGGGATGCGGTCAGGGGTCGCAGGGGTCGTTGAATTCTGCGGACTCACGGATCACCGGCTGGTCTATGGCCGGCCCACTAAATAAAATTGAGAATCGTTCTCATTTAACTTGACAGCCCACACTCGGCCGGTATGCTTGGGCCGTTGTTGAGACTGGGTATCAATTAATAGGTGCCCGGCTTAAGAAAAAGGGCGATCAGGCTGACTTTGCCGGCCACCTGACCGCCCGTGAGTGACAACGGCCGTGGAGGCCGCCATCGGTTTTATTGTCCCGGCCAGGCCCGCCGGTGGCAACCCCCTCCGCACGGCCGCGAACCAACCCACCGTCGTTCCATACGACGGATTGGGGCACCCGGGACGTGAGGAGATAACCGTGTTCGTTAAACAGAACCTGTTCGCTTTAGGTTTCATCGCTGCACCGGCACTCGCAGCCGCCACGCTCCAGGCCGCGGTGGTGCCGTTCACCGAGGATTACGCCGTTGATACCGCCAACTGGAAAGACGCGGTCAGTACCGACCCCGTCCACGTCGCTTCGGGCGGGCCCGACGGCAGCGCTTACATAAGCACGTTGTTCAGCTTTGAAAACTCGGCGGATGGCGACACCCCCGTGCTCCTGCGCGGCCAGGACGGTTTCGATGCCAGCGCCGATGCCTTCGTTGGTGACTGGATCGCCGACGGTGTGACGACGTTCACCGCTTGGGTCCGACACAGCGCCGGCGTCCCTCTGAACTACTTCACGCGGTTCGCCAGCCCTGTCAACTTTCCCGGTGCGACGGCGGTCAGCTTCGTACCTGTCCTGCCTGACACATGGACCCGGATTACTTTTGACATCAGCGCCGTCAATCCTCAGTTCGTGACTTTTGAGGGATCGGATTTCGCCACCAGTTTCGGCAACATCGGCAACGTGCAGATCGGTGTGTCCGTGCCCGCGGCGCTGACTGGGTATGTGCCGGATGTCACGTTCGATCTGGACAAGCCGACTATCACACCCGAACCGACCGCGCTTGGCCTGTTAACGCTGGGCACGCTTTGGATGCTCCGTCGGCGGGACCATGCCTGACACGGTCAAACGCTGTGACCCGGTCTCTCCCTCACCCCGGGTGGGGCCGTGGTCTTTCCGGATGATCCGTGAATAAACCGGGACTACTTCCAGGGATACATATGCTCACTTACCGAAACACGCTTGTATTAGCCTGTATAGCAGCAATGAGTGCTGCTACGACCGACGCGGCATTTATAGATCCATCGGCCACACCCGCCGGCGCGGCCGTTTTCACAAACTGGACACGAAACGACAGCGACTCGACCTACCAGCAGTGGCGCGGCACCGCGAACGGGGGCGCACCGGCACTCCTGGGTGGGGGGGAGAACTTTACAACGATCTTCGGCCTCAACCAGCCGGATAACGATTATTACAACCCTATCGGCGTCGCGACCGCCCAGTACCTTGATGGCACCCGTAATTCCTCCGGTGTAACAAGTGCAATCCTGATCTCCGGTTCGCAGAATATCTACAGCTTCGGCGCATCTGCCGACTGGGAAGTGGTATCGCCTGACTACGGGTACGGCGCAGGTTACACCACCACCGCGATTCTTCAGGTCGAAGTGCTCGGCAATGAATTGTTTGTCGGCTCGACCACGCCGGGTAATCCTTCAGCGCCCAACACCGTCAAGATCGATGGCATCGACTGGATCGATCACGTCGAGCTGTCCCGCATCGGTGCCGGCGGTGGGGGGGACGCGGTTACGCACTGGTTCCGTTTCGAGCTGCCGGGCAACACGTCGTCGCACGTCGTCGAGTTCGACACCTACGACCCTTCGCTCGGCGCATACGCCGAAACGCTTTACGGCCATGCCAGCACGTCCGCGATCGCGCTGGACACATTCACGTGGGCTGCTGTGCTTAGCGGTGATCTCGACACGGATGGATTCGTCGGTATCGCAGACCTGAATATCGTGCTGGGCAACTGGAATCAGAATGTCACGGCGGGTGACCCATTCTTGGGCGATCCGTCCGGTGACGGGATTGTCGGCATCGGGGACCTGAACATCGTGCTGGGTAACTGGAATTCCGGCACGCCACCTGCGGGCGTCGGCACGGTGCCCGAACCCGCCACGCTCTGGCTGATGGTCGCTGGTGGCGTGTTTGTGGGTCGTAGACGGTAACGGTTTCGTTTCAGTTGTAAGGATACAGCAAGGCATGAAACCTCGTGCATTTACGCTTATCGAACTGCTTGTCGTCATCA
>JAJDCW010000125.1 GCA_029260635.1 Phycisphaeraceae bacterium
TGGTCTTGACCCCGTCCTTGGTCCACGTCAATTGCAACTTGTACAGTGTAATGGTCTTGACCCCGTCCTTGGTCCACGTCAATTGCAACTTGTACAGTGTAACTCGTCTAGGGGTGAAGGTGGAGGCGCAGCCGGAACCTTCACCCCTAGACGGGCCGCGAACTGCTGCGGGGTCTGGTTCTCCAGGCTGCTGTTCGGACGAACCGCGTTGTAATCCTTACGCCAAGCTTCTATCTTTTCTCTTGCGTCATTCAGACTCAGGAACCAGTGTGTATTTAGACATTCCTGGCGGAATCGCGCGTTGAACGACTCGATCGTCGCGTTGTCCGTCGGCTTCCCCGGCCGACTGAAGTCCAGCTTCACCTTGTTCCAATACGCCCACAGGTCCACGTCCTTGGAGATGAACTCCGGGCCGTTGTCTACCTGGATCGACGACGGGAAGCCGTGCTCCTTCGCCACGCGTTCTAACACCTCCACCACGTCGATACCGCGGATCCGCGGCGCTGCGTGTAGCGCCAACGACTCTCGGGTGCAGTTATCAACCAGCGTCAGTGTGCGGAACCGCCGACCATCGAATAGTTGATCCGATACAAAGTCCATCGACCAACGCTGGTTCTTATTCTTAGCCGTCGGCAACACTTCACGTTTGACACACGCCACACGGCGTCTAGGCGCCTTCTTACGCATCGCCAGGCCCTCTTCCTTGTACAGCCTGTACACACGCTTGGCGTTTATCCGCCAACCTTCACGCCGAAGCAGCACGTGCAGTCGGCGATAACCATACGCCACACGCGTCTCGGCGAGTTCCCGAAGACGCCGACGAAGCACATCCTGTGACGGCTTCACCGACACGTACCGAACCGTCGATCGGCCCACCCCAAGCGCATCACACGCCCGCCTCTCACTGACCCTGTAAGCCACTATCGTTCGGCCCACCAGATCACGCCGAGAGGCGGGCCTCATACCTTTCCCCGGAGGGCGTCCTGCAGCATCGATTTATCCAGTGACAGGTCCGCCACCAGCTGCTTGAGCTTGCGATTCTCCTGCTCCAACTGCTTGAGCCGACGGACCTCCGCCACGCCAAGACCGTCGAACTTCTGCTTCCAGCGGTAGAACGTCGCCTCGGAAATACCCATCTTACGCACGATCTCACTGACCGCCGTGCCTGACTCCGCCTGCCTTAGCGCGAAGGCAATCTGGGCCTCCGTGTGTCGCTTCTTCTTCATCGTCTGCTCCTTTTGAATAGCCTAACATCATCCAAAAAGTCGCATTCGATATGGAGCCGATTCCGGGGTCAAGACCAAGTTGGTTGCTTATCAACGCCGGCGCATCAACCCAACCACCGCCAGCCCCATCAGGCTCAGCGTGCCCGGCTCGGGGATATCCACAAGCCCCACAATCTTGCTGGAATCACCCCCCCCATTAGGGGCAGGCCCGACCGTCTGCAAACGCCCCGCGATCGTCTGACCGTCAAACAGTGATAGCGTCAGGCCATCGGGATGTGACAGCGTGAACATCGTCATGTCCAATAGTCCCCCCGAGCCGCCGGGCTGACCGAACGCGATCCCCGCGTCCATCGCGCCGGGAGACCCGCCGCCGTTGAGGTTGTTGTTTGCACTGCCGACCGAATTAACGCTGCCGGAAAAATCAAACGCCGTGATATCCGCACCCACCACGCTTAAGCCTGCCAGCAGTGAGTCGTCGCTGATGTTAAACCAGAACCCGCCCCAGTCGCCCGTGTTCGTGTGGCCCGGCTCCTGAATCGTGGAAAGCGTGACCTTGACATCATTGCCGACCTGTTCAAACACCGCACGACCGATCAGGTCGGCACCCGTGAATTCCTCCATGTCACCCTGGAATGTCGCTGCGTGCGCCGTAGAAAACCCACAGGCGAGCACAGCCATCAGAGTCAACAGCCCCAAACGCATCCGGTATAACATCGCGGTTGCCTCCTAAGAAAATCATCGCCACAGACCAAACACGCACACGACAACGTGCACGTGACGGGTTCTTCCCTCCTTTTAATGATGCCACCGGAAAGACCTGACGCCAGTTGTTTACTCTCAATGGGGTGTGTCAGGTACGGTCCTGACCACTGGGTAAACCAGGCAGGCTATATCTGCATATAACTTACCACACGCCCCGGTCATTGTCCCCCATCATACCGGAAAGATCGCTAACAATGCGTGGTGGTAGATTACCCAGACTACCAGCTACCCCTCGAACCGCTTAATGATCAGTGTGTCGTTCTGCCCGCCGAAGCCGAAGCTGTTGGACAGGCACACCTCGACCTCCGCGTCACGCGGGGCGTTAGGCACGTAGTCCAGGTCGCACTCCGGGTCGGGGTTGTTGAGGTTGTGTGTCGGCGGCAGCTTCTGGTCGCGGATCGCCAACACACACGCGATCGCCTCGACCGATCCCGCCGCCGCGATCAGGTGCCCGAGCATGCTCTTGATCGAACTCATCGGGATCGACTTGGCACGGTCCCCGAACACGACCTTGACCGCCTTGGTCTCGATCGAATCATTCTCTTTCGTACCCGTCCCGTGCGCCGAGATGTAATCGATATCGTCAAGCCCAAGCCCGGCGTCTTCTAACGCCAGGTGCATGCTCTTAGCCGCACCGCGTCCCTCGGGGTGGATGTCGGTGATCCGGTACGCATCCGCCGTCGAGCCGTAGCCCGCGATCTCCGCCAGGACCGTCGCACCGCGTGCTTGTGCGTGATCCAGCGTCTCGATAATCAGCATCCCCGCGCCCTCGCCCATCACGAACCCGTCACGGTCCACGCTGAAAGGCCGAGATGCGCCCTGCGGGTCGTCGTTGCGGTTGCTCAACGCGGTCAGCCGGTTGAACCCCGTCACCCCCAGCGGGTGGATCATGGTGTGGGCCCCGCCTGTGATCATCACGTCGGCGTCGCCACGTCTTAAGATTTCCGTTGCCTCCCCGATCGCCTGCGTCGAGGCGGCGCAGGCGGTCAAACAATTGTACGCCGGGCCCTGCGCATCGAACTCCATCGCCAGGTGCGTCAACGGCATGTTCGGCTCCTGCTCGATCTCGCGGATGGCGGTCATTTTTTGCGACGCCATCCCCGCCCACTTCGCACCGTCGATCCCGCGCTTGTCTGCGTCCCAACCCGCCAGGTTCGACGCCACATAGTTCTCAAAATCAAGCGACCCCTCGCCCGACCCCAGATAAATCCCGAGCCGCTGGGGGTCCAGCCCGTCGTGTGCATCCAGCCCCGCCATCTTCCACGCCTGCGCCGCAGCGCCCAAGGCAAAGCTCGTGTTCAACCCCACGCCTTCGTGAAGCTCGGGGTGCTGCACATAATCCGTGTAGTCGTAGTCCTTGACCTGCGCCGCGAACGTCGTCGGAAACGTCGACGCGTCGAAGTGGCCGATCTTACCGACCCCCGATGCGCAGCTCAGCAGCCCCGCCCACACCGTCTCCACATCATGCCCCAAAGGCGTGACCATGCCCATACCCGTGATGACGATGCGTGTGCTCGACATAAACAAACTCCTGCCTGACTATCTGCTCTAAGCTCAGTGATCCATCGCTTGAAGAATCATCGCCGTGTGCTGCCCGCCAAAACCCATGTTGAATACCAACACGTGATACAGCTTGGTGTCCTGTGCGGGCGAGTTTCCTGCTAATCCACCAATCGGAGCATCCCTGTTCACGATCGCCGGCACCTTCTGTTCACGCAACGCCCTGGCCGCGATCGCGAGGTCGACGCCGCCGCCGCCCGCGCCGCAGTTACCGATCAGGCCACGCAATGAAACGACCGGTACGTCACTGATACGGTCCCCAAAGACCGCCTTGAGCCCGTTCGCCTCGGCCCGGTCCCAGCTCGCTACGCCGCAGCCAAAACCGATGACCATATCAATCTCATCCGCACCAATCTCGGCCTCACGCATCGCCGCGTTCACGGACGACACGACCGCCCGGCCTTGCGGGTCAGGCTCCGCGTTCTTCGCTTCACGGTGTACGCTCTGAGATGCACCAAACCCCACAACCCGGGCATACGCGCTATCGCCGCCACGGGCCTTGTAGGTTTCCTCAGCCTCAAGCATCACGATCCCGCCGCCGTCGCCAGCGACCATCCCCGCCGCGCCCTGGTCGTAGGGTCTAACCGCGTTCGCCGGATCCTCATTACTCGATTCATTAAGCCGACCGGTCAACTGCTGGCGGTAGTACACCATCGGGTTCATCTTCGATTCCGCGCCGCCGCAGAAGCACAGGTCCGCCTTGTCGCGTTGGATCACACGCAGCGACTCGCCGATCGAAAGGATCGCCGACGCCTCCCCACAGGTGATCGTGTTCGAGGGCCCCTGGTTGTCGTGGATGATCGTGACGTGGCAGGCCAGCATGTTCGGCAGATACTTCAGCAGCCACAACGGCGTGAGGTGCTGCATCCCCTCGCTGCCCCACTTGTGTATATCAAACGACCCGTCGTCTTTGCGCGCCTCGATCAGCGCACCGGTCAGCTCATCCAGGTCCGCCGCGATCAGGCCCGCGCCGATGTGACAGCCCACACGCGCCGGGTCATAGGTCGTCTTGAAGTCCCCGTTGCCGCCGCCGTCAGGGTCGGTGCCCTTGGTTAGCAGCCCGGCGTCGCGCGCCGCGAAGTCCGCGGCGATCACGGCTAACTCGATGTCCCGGGCCATCACCTTCGTCGCCTTGCGGTGGCTCTTGGGCACGAACTTGCCGATCTTGAACTCCTCGACCTCCCCGCCGACCTGGCAGCCGAACCCGCTGGGGTCGAACGCCCGGATCTGCGCGATCGCCGAACGGCCCTCGCACACACCCGCCCAGGTCGGGTCGATCCCCAACCCAAGCCCGCTGACCGGCCCAACGCCACTGACCACTACGCTTCGTGTCATATTCTATCCCAAACGGTTATCTAACTATCGATCGAGCCCGGCATTGTATCCCACCGGTCCGCCCCCGGCCAAAGACGCCGGAACACATCCCAACCCAAGCCCCGGCCCCCTTATTCCCACTACACCCGCACTATCATATAGATACAAGATTTTCCGTGGCGGGCGAAGAAAAACCGTACAATCACCCTTCCCCCGTTTAGCGGTGGATCAAAGATCCACGCGTCGGCCCAACTACGAACTCCCCGGACACCCCCGGCACCCCGGAATCCCCGGAACCAGACCCACGGCGATCTACAATCGTCCGCAAACCGGCCAAGACCTTGACCCAATACCAGGAGCCCCCTTCTTTGAAACTCCACTTCCTCGGCGCCAACCGCCAAGTCACCGGCTCGCGATACCTGCTCGAAGCCAACGGCAAACGCATCATGATCGACTGCGGCATGTTCCAGGAACGTAAGTTCCAACACCGCAACTACGAAGCCCCCCCGGTCGACCTCAAGACCGTCGACTGCCTGCTGCTGACCCACGCGCACCTGGACCACTGCGGCCTGATCCCCAAGATGGTCAAGCAGGGCTACGACAGCCCGATCATCACCGTTGATCCCTCCGCAGACCTTGCCGAGATTATCATGCTCGACTCCGCGAAGATCCAGCAGGAGGACGCCAAATACAAACTCAAACGTCACAAGAAGACCGGTAAAAAATCTAAGCACGGCTACGAACCGCTCTACACCACCGAGGACGCCCAGAAAGCCGTCAACCTCATCGAGCCCGTCCGCTTCCATGAACCGGTGGACCTGGGCAACGACATTACCGCCATCTTCCACGAGTCCGGCCACATCCTCGGTAGCGCCTTCATCGAAATCAATATCAAAGAAGGCGACAGGGAACGCACCCTCGTCATGTCCGGCGATGTCGGCCAGTGGGACAAGCCCCTGATCAACGACCCCGAGTTCTTCGACCGCGCCGACTACATCGTCATGGAATCGACCTACGGCGACCGCCTGCACAGAGACTCCGGCCCGATCGAGGATCAATTAGCCGAAATCATTAACGACGCCGTCGAACGCGGCGGGAATGTCATCATCCCCACCTTCGCCGTCGAACGCGCCCAGGAGCTGGTCTACTTTGTCGGCCTGCTCGCCGACGCCGACCGCATCCCGGACATCGGGGTCTACCTCGACAGCCCCATGGCGACCAAGGTTACCAAGGTCTTCCACCGCTGGTGTAAGTACCTCGAAGAAGAGGCCCGCTGCGAGAAAGGCAAGGGCGCGGACGTCCTGAAGTTCGACGGGTTCAAGCTCGTCAGCGCGACCGAGGACTCGATCGCGTTGAACTCGCTGCGCAACCCCAGCGTTATTATGTCGTCATCCGGCATGTGTACCGGCGGGCGCATCAAGCACCACCTGAAGAACAACATCAGCCGACACGACTCGACCATCGTCTTCGTCGGGTACCAGGCCGCGGGCACACTCGGACGGATCATCTCAAGCGGCGTCGACGAGGTCCGCATCCACGGCGAGAACTTCCGCGTCAACGCCAAGATTGCACACCTGCACGGCCTGAGCGCCCACGGCGACCGCGACGACCTCCTACGCTGGCTCAGCGCCTGCAAGACCCCACCCAAACAGCTCTTCCTGACTCACGGAGAAGAACGCGGCGCCTTCGCGCTCGAAGACGTCATCGAAAAGAAGCTGGGTTGGAACGTCAGTGTCCCGGAGTATCAGGACGTGGTGGAGCTGACGTAATGTGATCGAAATTCAAACGCTGGTCAGACTATTCCTTAGTATATTCCAACTCGAATGCATCTCGATAAGCAGGTTCTTCCAAACCACTGTGCGCATTTCGTTCTACCGTAGTAAATACTTCCACTTGCAGTGTTGCCCCCCGCATTGGGCGTAAGATTTCCATTGGAATTTCGATGACGCCCCTATAATCCGGTTCCACAGTATGTATATATGTACTAGCAGAAGCACCCGGCGAAAAGATAAATAGATTTCCTGCGTCGTAGTAATGAGAAACCTGTATATCATATCGTTTGTCGGAGAGATTAGTAATATCAGCTTCAATCCTTACCGGGTATTGATCTAGTGCGAATGCATTACCGAAATTCTGTTCATCCAGCACAATCTTAATGTCATGAAGTACAAACTTTGTGCCTATCGGCGACCCTGGATTTAGAACTACATCAATATTTTATATTCTTACAGACTTAACCGCGAAAAGATAAATCAATATCGCTGTAAGAACAAAGGATAAAAGTAGTACAATCTGTGCCAGCCGTACCAGCTTCCGCCTGTCATGTTTTTCAGGTAAGGCATCCACGACTATCTGATAATTATAGTCCTTTAGCGAATCCGTGCCGCATTCACCCGACCAGCCAGTTCCCGCCTCATGGCGGCGATCACGCCTTCCTTGTTGATGACGCGCGTCTCGTCCCCGTCGAGCTTGACCCGGTAGTCGCCGGCCTTCGTGAACACGCTGACATTATCGCGGTAGTCGCCTCGGCGGTGGAAGGTGTAGTTCGGCGGGGTCTGTTGGAAGATGTCGCCCGCCCAGTCGGAGGTTTGGCGGGTGTCTGAGGTCAGGTTCCGCAAGCTGTTGAAGACATCGACGTGGGAGTAGAGGTCATCGACGACGGCCTTTATCCCATCGCCATAGGATATGAGCATGGGCACGGCGGCCGCGGCGCGGTCCCGGCCGAAGCGTTCGGTCTCGCCGGGCTTCAGGGGGATCATCGTGTGGTGGTCACCAAGGATGATCAGGACGCCGTTATTAAAGAACCCTGACTCGACCAGTTGGTCGTAGAAGATCCCCAGTTGCTTGTCGCTGTAACGGATCGTTTTCTCTTCGGACTTCTGGCCGTCCTCGGGGTTCACGAACGGGTGGTGCGTGGTCAGGGTTGAGGCCATCATGAAGAAGCGGTTGTCGCCGTGCTCCTTGATGCGTTGCAGGACCCGGCCGAAGAGCGCTTCATCCGGGGCCGAGTCGAAGTGCAGCCGTTCACAGCCGTCGTAGTACGGGTGGTCGTGCCCCTCGACGTGGGAAAACCCGAGCGTATCGATCCAGGGCCCGACCTCACCGAACGCCAGGTCCCCGGCGAGGATGAAATCGGTCGCGTACCCGCGTTGGGTCAGCAGCCTCGGCAGCGTGACCTCTACATTCTCATGCCCGGCAAAGGGCGCCCGGCGTTTGAACCGCGACGACGCCGGCGGGCGTGCCGGGGCACGCCCGGTCAGGAACGCGATGTAGAAGTCGTTTGTACAGAACCCGTTGGCGTAGTAACTGGTAAACGCGGTGGACTCCCCGGCGATCCGGTCCAGGTTCGGGGTCCAGTCGTTGAGCCCCGAGAAATAATCGCTCTGATACGACGACAGGGACTCGACCATCAGGACGACGATGCTGGGGCGTTCCGCTTCCTTTGGCTCACTCCGCCACGCCTCTTGGTAGGAAAACTCCTCAAGGAATGCGTCGCTGTACGCCCGGGATTCCGATCGGACCTCGAGGTTGTACGCGATCAGGTTACGGTACATGTAGGCACCGATATACCGCTCGTTGCTGGTGAACAGCGACGCCACGAGCAGCCCGGCGATCACCAGGGTCGCGGTCGCGTGGCAGGCCCGATGTTCCAGCGTCGTCCGGCTGAACACGACCCAGACCGCGAACACGACCGCCGGCAACGACGATGCCAGGATCAGCACGTCACGCTTGCGCGATATCTGGGCGATGTAATTCGGCGCGTACCCCGCGTAATCGAACACGTCCTCGGGCGTGAGGTGCATGTTGAAGCTGATCAGCACGACCACGTCCACGGCGTAGACGCCGAACAGGACAAACCCCATCACCCGCAGCAGGACCGCGCCGGCCCGGGGCATCTTTTTGAGAAACGACAGATAGAACAAGCCCAGGATGACGGCGTAGATCACCGCGTCGTTGGCCATCACCTGCGCCGCCCCGAAAAGCCAGGCCCCGGTGAACTTCTGGATGTAGAGGTCCACGTACCCCGCGCGTACCACCAGCGGAGTCGCCAGCATCAGCAGGAGCAAGCCAAAAAACAACCGTGGATACGACTTCTTCAAATCCCCGCCTCGGACATCAATCACATAAAAAAAACGGACCGGCAGAACCCAAACATACCACCGGATTCCCGTGCCCGCGCCCCCAACAGGCGAGAACCGGCCAAGCATCGACCCGGCCGGACGGCTGTGAGGGTGGCCGCGGGTGTAACGATTATACCGGTTATACCGGTCAGTGTCCGGTAAAAGGCTGATCCCTATACAAGAAACCGGTACGACGACGTGCTGGCTGAATGACCGTGACCGATGACGGTGACCCCAGGACCGGCATAAGAAAAACGCCCCGCATTGCTGCGGGGCGCTCGTTGGGTTTATTTGATGAATTATCTGCTTACTTGCGGCGGCGGCGGGTCGCGGCGACCAGGGCACCCATGCCCATGAACGCCAGGCCGGCGGTCGCGGGCTCGGGGACGGGGTTGTCGCAACGCGGGGGCTGGCGGTCGTCACAGTCCTTCCAGTCCCGGTCACAATCCCAGTCCCAGGACCAATCCTTGTCGTCGCAGTCCTTCCGGTCCCAGTCGCAGTTGAAATCCCACTGCTTATCGTCGCAGTCGAACCAGTTGTCATCACACCAGCGGTCGGAATTGTCATCACAGTCGTCGTCGCGGTCATCGTCGCACCAGCGGTCGTCCCGGTCATCACAATCCCAGTCCCAGTCGAACGCCCAGTCGCAATCGTTGGAACGCCAGTTAGTTCGCTTGTTGTCCCGGTCGCCGCCATCGTTCCAGCTGTGGTTGGACCAGTTGTTGCCGGACCAGTTAAAGCCACCGCCGCCGTTATGGCTGTTCCAGAAGGTCGCGTAAGAAGGGGACGCAAACGCAAACACGCATGCCGTCGCCATCACTAGAAGTACCCGATTGTTCATGTTTCTACCCCACTCGATTAAGTCAAGGATGTTCTCACATCACCCCCACACCGGCGGGCACCCGCCCACCTGACAATGTGGTAATGAAAAATACCCCAGCCCCGGGGCTACGCATCTAAAAAGCATGGTTTTTTGTAAATGGGGGGGTCGGCCTGGGCCGGTTATAACGCGACCGATAATCTCGACCCTCGGGGGGTGTCAGCGCACATGTGTCGGTGGTTCAGCCGGAGCGGCCACGCCCGGGGTCAGCCGCTTGCCCGCGGCGGCTAAACGTGATCGCTATCCGTGGATATAGATTGCTCTAAAGCTCGATCCCTAAAAAACAAACGCCCCACATCACTGCGGGGCGTCTGCGGGGTTCAAATTATCGGACGTGCTGCTTACTTGCGGCGACGGCGGGTCGCCAGTGCCAGAGCACCCACGCTCATGAACGCCAGGCCGGCGGTCGCGGGCTCGGGGATCGGGTCTTCGTGGGGCTTGCAGTGCCACTCGCCGCCCTTCCAGTCCTTCCAGTCGTGATTTTCCAACCACTCTTTGATCTCATCGTGGGAAGGAAGGTTCCAGTCGTCCTTGTTCTCCCACCAGTTGTGGTCGCCCCAGTTGTTTTCACGCTCGGAGCGGGTCCAGGAGATGTCGTCGAACCAGTCGTCCCAGTCGCACTCGGGCTTGTCTCTGGGCTCATCATCCTTTGGCCACCAGTCGGTGTTCCAGTCGATGTCCCAGCCGCCACCCCAGTCGCCCCAGTTCGTGGCGTACGTCGGGGCCGCGCTGGACAGCAGCATCGCCACCGCCATCAATAACACAAGTCGTTTTGTCATGTCATCGTCCCTCTCAAATTAAGAAAAAAAGAAAAGTATGTAAATAATCCCCAAGGCAACAAACACAAATATTTGAATACCCTTACAGAGATGAGCCAATTCGGAAAACACTATACACAAAATCGGGGCCGATAAAACCACGATCCGGACAAATAATAGAATTTCAATCGATTGTTAAGATGGGTAATTTCAGACGTGAATCCAAGGCCGGGGTCCAGGCTTACAGGTCTTCAAGGTGCCGGGTCTCGTGCCTATTCCGTCCGACGCAGCAGCCGATTCACCTCAAGCCCCAGGCGGCGGCCCATCCAGTCTTCCTCGTCCACCGTCACCGTTGCGCCGGCGCGCTGGATGTCATCCGCGTAGCTGTGGTACCGGCTGCGGGCGATGATCGGGGTGGTCTGCGACAGGTGCCGCATGTGCCGGATCGCGGTCACCACCGCCCGGTGATCGGGGATCGTCACGACCACCGCCAGGGCCGTCTCGATGTGCAGGTGCCCGATCAGTTCGGGGTTGGTCGCGTCCCCGACCTGCACGTCAAGGCCCATGCTCCGCGCCAGCGTCAGGTTGCGCGGGTTCAGGTCGACGACCAGGACGCTGCCGTGCTTCTTGAACATCCTTGCGTGCATCCGTTGCGCCGCCGGGCCGAAGCCGATCACCACAATGTGGCCCTCGCGCGGCGACTCCGTCGACTCCCGTTCGAGTTCGGCCGTCTTCTCAATGCCGACCTTATAAGCCAGTCGCTGCATCAGCCGACCGAACTTCGGCCCGCCCGCCACCAGGTAAGGCGTCAGCAGCAGCGTCACCAGCGTTGCTGATACGAATAACTTAAACGTATGCTCCCCCAGCACGCCGGCGCCCCCGGCAAACGCGACCTGCGCAAGCACAAACGAGAACTCACCGACCTGCGCCAACGACAGCCCGGCACCCGCCGCGTGCCGGATCCTTGGCATGAACAGCCGGACCACCAGGGTGGTCACCAGCGTCTTGCCCACAATCACCACGCTCACCGTCGCCGCGATCAGCACCCAGTTGTCCACGATCCACGCCACATCCCCCAGCATCCCCACCGACGCGAAGAACAGCGTCACGAACAACGCACGCAACGCCCCGACATCCGCCCGGACCTGCACCGCGAAGGGCGACTCGGCCAACAGAATCCCCGCGATGAACGCCCCGATCGCCGGGCTCAGGCTCAGCTCGTGTGCCACCCACGCCGACCCCAGCGCCAGCACCATCGACAGCAGGATCGCCAGCTCCCGGTTGCGCACCATCGTCGGGTCGCGCATAATCCGTGGCAGGACATACGCGCTGACCAGGTACATCCCCCCCGCCAGGCAGGCGATCAGCAGCGCGCTGGTGCCCATACCGACCACGATCCGCCCGACCGTCGCGTTCTCATCCCCGAGCATCGTCACCAGCAGGACCAGCGGCACGACTGCCATGTCCTGCAACAGCAATACGCCCAGGCAGGTCCGCCCGGTCACGCTGTCCATCTCAGCGCGGTCGGCCAGGACCCGCAGCACACAGGCCGTGCTGCTCAGCGCCACCACCGCGCCCACCGCGATCGACTCGGCATTGCTCAGCCCGACCGCACGCGCGGCCCCGGCCCCCAGCAGACACGTCAGGACCACCTGCAGCGACCCCCCGCCTAAGCCCACCGCCCCGATCCGCAGCAGCCGACGCAGCGAAAACTCCAGCCCGATCACAAACAACAGCAGCGATACGCCCAGCTCGGCGATCCCGTTCACAAATTCATCCCCGTGCACCCACTTCAACGGCCCGCCGGGCCCCAACAGCAAACCCGCCAGCAGATAACCCAGGATCGCGCTCTGCCTGAAACGCTCGAATACCGCCCCCAAAACCAGTGCACCGGCCAGCAGGATCAGTATCTCGGTCAGCCTTTCCCAGAAAAACTCCATCGATCCATATCCTTAACAAGTAAACACCTGATCGATCGCATCATACGTCAGTTGTTCATCGCGGGCACCGTCACCGTCACGCAGTGCAACGCCCCGCTCATCTCGGTCACCGTGTCGCAGTTGACCCACACCACCTGGGCCCCCGGCAGCGCCGCTTCGTAAGCCTTCCGAACCTGTGCTTCCAAGTCTGCCATCTGCTGCTTACTCGTCCGGCTGTCCGCGCTGTATCGCGGCACCAGCACCGCCTCCCCATAGGCCCCCTTGACATGCACGCTGTTCAGGAACGTCTTATAAACCACCAGCCGCGGCGCATAATTCTGGATGGCTTCGTCCAGCGTTGTCGTGCTGTTCTCACGGATCAGCAGGTCTACGAGCTTGGCCTCGTTCTCGCTGCCCGGCTCGGCGTTGAATTCCTTGCGGTACTGCTCGAGCGCTCGCTCCGTGATCCGCTGTTCCAGGTGTGCCCGCTCGTTGGGGGTCGCCGCCTTAGCCAGGTGCTCACGCAACGCCGGCTCCTCGCCTAGCAGCTTCTGTGTGTACCAGACGTCCCGGTACTCACGCACGATCTGTTCGCGCGACTTGAACTGAACGGCGGGCATCGGCAGCAGGACGATCTCACGGTCCGGGAACGCCTCACGCAGCCGGGCCGCGTTCCGCTTAAGCACCCGCCCGATCTCGTCGTTCAGGTATCGCCCGTACTCGCCCGCCCCCTCATATGTTGCGTCGTAGGACGCCAGGAAGAACGTATCCCCGTCCACCACTTTGAAGAACATGTCCAGGTGCTTCACCACCGGCCCGGGCAACGGCTCCAGATAAATCACCGTCTTAGCCCCGTAGTAGTCACGCAGGATCGATTCAAGCTCAAACTGCTTGCCCCCGTGCATCGTCAGGGTCTCGGTGGAGACAAACAGGTTCCCCCGCCCGTCCGTGGCCACATCGCCCCCCCAGACCTGGGCCGGCGGGCGCACCAGCCACACCTCGCTCTCCCCGCCATCCCGCAGGTGCTGCGCCAGATACACCGGCGTCGTGTCGTCCTTGTGACGCTTCGCCAGGTCGGCCGCCATCTTCTGGTACGTCGCCGCCCCCGCGCCTGCCGTCTCGAGCTCCTGTTGCACCCGTGCCTCGAAGCGGGCGTCCCGGTACACCGAATCCAGCAGCACTCGCCGGCCGATTTCATCCACCGCAAACACCGGCCCGTGGTCCCTTAACCAGACCGTCCCCACCCGCGCTGGCACGAAACGCACACGCTCAAGCAAGGCCTCGTCCCGCTCACGCACCCCCGCGACTACCCGCGCCACCGTCTGCAGCGCCTCCTCGTCGTGCATCACCACAACGTCCGTATACCGCGCCGCCTTGCAGATCAGATCGAGCATGAAATCGCCCATCCCCCGCCGGGCGAACACCCCCTCTAATGGCACCGATACGACCAGCGACCGCACCGGCTGCCACTCCGCAACCAACTCAACCCCAACCGCCGGCCCCGTCGGCGCAGCAAACAACGCGTACTCGTCCACCGCCACGCCAGGCTCATCCGCCAACGCCATGCCAACAGGCATCAGCACCCAAAGTACACACACCCAACCCACCCATGTCATCTGCTCGCGCATCAGCACATCCCCTTGATCGGAAGGAATACCCAATCACACCCCGATGATACCCAACAAACCATCCCCGGCCACTGTTATGAAACATCCCGATCTTATTGGGCATCACACAAAACCCCGTTATAATCCCTCCCCCGACCGCGGAGCTGAACCCCCCGCCGTCCCCAACCGATAACACCCAGACACGGGCCCGGTTAAGCCCCACCCGACCGCCCAGCAACCCCGACCCACGGAACCCACGCAGTGTCCAAGCAGATCTGGATCAATGGCGATTTAGTCCTCGCCGAAAACGCCACCATCAGCGTCTACGACCACGGGTTGCTCTACGGCGACGGGGTCTTCGAGGGCATCCGCGCCTACAACGGCCGTATCTTCAAGATGGAGAGCCACCTCAAACGGCTGTACGCCTCCGCCGCCGCGATCCGGCTGGAGATCCCCTACGAGGTGGACAAGCTCGGCCAGGCCCTGCGCGACACACTCCAGGCCAACGACAAGACCGACGCCTACTTCCGGCTCTGCGTCACCCGCGGCAACGGCCCACTTGGGATCAACCCCTTCCTCTGCAAACAGGCCACCGTCTTTATCATCGTCGACGACATCAGCATGTACCCGCGCGAGCTGTACGACAACGGGATGGCCATCATCATCGCCAAGACCATCCGCAACCACCCCGACGCGCTGTGCCCATCGATCAAGAGCCTGAACTACCTGAACAACATCCTCGGCAAGATCGAAGCCATCGACGCCGGCGTTCTCGAAGCCGTCATGCTCAACCACAAGGGCAACGTCGCCGAATGCACCGCGGACAACCTCTTCATCGTCCGAGACAACGCGCAGGGCAACGCCGAAGTTATCACCCCACCGATCACCGCCGGTGCCCTCGAAGGCGTCACGATGAATACCGTGCTCGCGCTCGCCGAAGAGGTCGGGCTGCCGATCAACCGAGTTGACCTCAAGCCCGACGAACTCTTCGCCGCCAACGAGGTCTTCCTCACCGGCACCGCCGCCGAAGTCATCCCCGTCACACGGATCGACGACAAAACCATCGGCGACGGCACTCCCGGCCCCATCACCCAGCAACTGTCCAAAGCCTTCCACGGGTACGTCAACACCTACGTCTGCGAAGACTAAATTGACATACTTAATTTGATACCCCTACAAAGCCACCCCCCGCCCCGCGGTGGGACCACGATCACATTCAACAATCACCCCAAGCCCGGTCATGGCCCAAAGGGCCTTGGCCGGGATCCCCCACACCCCCATCTCAACACTTCTCGGACCCACCAAACCCCTATCCACAACAAAGTTATCAACAATACTTGAATACTTGCCCAACCCCCCGCACACTATGGCATGTCCCTGACCGACTCACTCGCCTATCTGACCGCCGACCTGCCCGGGATCGCCGGCGTCATCAAACAGCGCCCCCAGGATTTCCTGGTCGAAGAACAGCCGCTCTACCAGACACGCAGCGAAGGCGAACACCTCTTCCTGCTGATCGAAAAAACCTCACTCACCACCACCGACATCGTCATCAACCTCGCACGCGCCTTCCGCGTCGGAAGAAACGACATCGGCTACGCCGGACTTAAAGACAAACACGCCATCGTCCGCCAGCACTTCTCCATCTGGCTCCCAGACCGCAAGGACGAGGCCGAGTGCCTACAACGCCTCGAAGACCGCCGGCTCATGAAGGTCCTCTGGACCGACCGCCACACCAACAAGCTTAGGCGCGGCCACCACGGCGGCAACCGCTTCATCATCCGCATCCGCAACGTCCAGCCCACCGACGCCATCAAAGCCAAAAAAATCATCGACCAGCTCTTCGCGCAGGGCGTCCCCAACTTCGTCGGCGACCAACGCTTCGGCTACCGCCAGCACAACCACAAGCTCGGCCGGCTCCTGCTCCAGGGCGAGTTCCAGGCCATGCTCGACGAGATGCTGGGCAAACCCATCGACGCCGACCCACCCAACATGCAGTCCGCCCGCGCCGCCTACGATCAACGCGACTACGAAACCGCACTCAAGCACTGGCCCAAGCACCTGCGCTTCGACCGCCAGGCGCTGGACGCCCTGCGCCAGGGCCGCGACGCCAAGCAGGCCGTCATTGCGATCTACCGCTCGCAACGAGAGTTCCTCGTCTCCGCACTCCAGTCCGCCATGTTCAACAGCGTCCTGGACCGCCGCCTCCGCGAAGGCATGCTCACCACCATCGTCCCCGGCGACCTCGCCTGGAAGCACGACTCACGCAGCGTCTTCGCCGTCGATGAAGAAACCGCTGAAAAAGAAAACGCACACAACGGCCGCGTCCCCGCACTCGAGGTCTCGCCCTCAGGACCGATGTGGGGCATCAACATGACCCGGGCCGAGGGCACACCGGGGGATGTCGAACGCCAGGTCCTGGATGTCTTCGACGTCCACCCCGACAACCTCGCCGGTGTCGGCGACGTCCACGCCGAGGGCAGCCGCCGCCCCATGCGCATCGCGCTCCGCGACCCCGAAGTCGAGGGCGGCTCCGACGAGCACGGCCCCTACATCAAGGTCGCCTTCCAGATGCCCCGCGGCGCCTTCGCCACCATCGCCCTCCGCGAGATTATGAAGATCCCCTCCGACCAGCAACAGCCCAAGACAGCCCCCGTCGTCCCGCCCCCCACCGTCATCGTCAAGTCGCCCGGCGCAAAGAACACCCCCACCCCCAACTGACCCACTCCAATATATGTTCCCCCCAAAGCCAACCCGCTCCCGCGGGTGGGACCGC
>JAJDCW010000126.1 GCA_029260635.1 Phycisphaeraceae bacterium
CACGCTGCTGATCGGGTTGATGCTCGTGGACTTCCCGAACAAGTACAAGTTCGAGAAGTGGCTCATCACGCGTGAACGGGTCCGCAAGACCGTCAACTGGATCCGACACCGCGCGGGGCGGGAGCCGATCCGGGTTGATGAATAATATGGAAGGCTCGTTGCGATCTCAATCGATGAGCGCAACGCAATCGCCCGTTTATATAGCGATCGATTCGCCCACCTTGATCGATTTGGGCAGATCTACCGCCGAGAGGTCGTCCGGGCTGATGGCGGTGCGGGTGGAGATCTCTATGGTTGCGTTGACATTACCTTCGGCGTCGCGGGCGACGGTGACTTTGTTTTTCTCGAGCCAGCGTGCGGCGCGCTCGGTTTGGAGCAGCTTGCTGGAGGCGGCGCTGTCTACGGCTACCGGCTCCCCGGGCGGGTTGTCGGCGTTCTTGATGGGGGCGAACTCTTCGACGCGGTCGGTTTCGTAGAGTATGGAGTTGTCACAAAGGGGCAGCGCGTCGAAGACGAAGGTTTCGAGTTTGACGGCGTTGGGTTCGTCTGGGTCGATCGGGGTGGCGGTGTTCAGGTCGATGCAGGGGACCTTCTTCTCGGCGCGGTGGAACGGCAGCGCGAAGCCGGTGGGGCTGGTGCTAAGCTGTTCGACGAAGCCGACGTTGATCATGTGGATGGCGATGGAGCCGGCGCGGAACTTCAGGTCGCCGTCGGGCGTGGTCTGGAAGGCGAGCTCGTCGGGGAGGTCGGAGTACTCGATGACGGTCATCTTGCCGTCGGCGAAGCAGAAGTTGCCCAGCTTCTCTTTGGGGCCGGTCTTCGGCAGCATCTTGGAGGACATCTGCGCGTTGTCAATGGCGTGCAGGCCGATGAACAGCGGGTCGACGACGTGGACGGTGGGGTTGTCGACCTGGGTGTAACTGATCTGTGAGATGCCGCGCGACTTCATGTCGGCGATCGCGCCGGAGGTGTGCAGGGCCTTGAGCGACCCGCCGTGGCCGTTGGGCGAGAGCGCGAGCGAGTCTTTGGACGCGAGCAGGACCTTGCCTTGTTGATCGCCGGTGAGCCCGATGGCGGGCATCATGGCTTGTGGGAAGTGGGTGACGTGGTTGGGGTCCAGGCCGAAGTAGTCGTTCTCTTTGAAGTAGTCCACCGTGGGCTGGTGGTTGGCGGGGCTGGTCATGACGAACCAGGGGATGGTGCAGTTGTATTTCTGTTGGGCCTTGCTGATGTAATCGGCGAAGACGCCGAAGAGTGGCCGTCCGGTAACGGGGGTGGCGGGGAAGGTGCCTTTGGGCGCGTCCCAGCCGAGCCGCGTGCCCTGCCCGCCGGCGACGGTGAAGGCGGCGACGACGCCGTCGCGCAGGAGCTGTTCGCCGAGCGATTTGGCTTTGTTGTAGTGGTCGGCCAGGTCGGACGTGGGTGACTGTGGGTAGCACGGCGCGGGCTGGATGTCGCTTGGCAGGTGCAGCGGCGGGTTGTTCAGGACGTGGGACTGAATGAGTCGGGCGACCTCGGGCCAGTCGATGCCTTCGATCTGGGTGAGCAGCTGGTCTCGCTGCGCCTCGTCGAGGTCGTCGTAGAACCTCAGGGCGTGGGCCTGATCGGCGTCGGTGAGGGTGGCGAGGGCGGCGGCGTGTCGTTCTTGGAGGGTGGGCATGGTAAGGATGGGGTATGGGGTCTAGGGTTTAGGGGTCAGGGGTTTAAGGTAAGCGTCTTCTATAACTGATCCCACGGAAGCCCGCGGACGCGGTCATCCGTGGGCTTGGGGGGTGTGGTGTCATTGTAATCGGGTTAGGTGGCCTCGTGTTTTGATTGGTAGACGGCTTTGCCTACGAAGAACGGGCCTAGGTTGGTCAGGTATTGGGCGGTTTGCTTGGTTTTGCGCATGGCCTGAACGATGGCGGAAAGCGGGTGCAGGTCCTTGCCGGTGAGGCCGATGACAAAGTCGTTGTCGTCGCGGTCCAGGCCATGGCACGCCAGGCGGATATCGTGGGCGTAGTCGGCGGAGCCAAACGCCATGCCGAGGGTGCCGTGCTCTTTGAGGATGTTGTTCTGCTCGTCTCTAGGGAGCCGGTTGAACGCCCCACTGCGCCGAAGCGGGTACCAGACGGCCCAGGGCCAGTCGGGATTCAGCGCGGTGCGCGTGGGCCGGTGGATGAGTGTTTCGTTAAGATCGTGTTCGTAGCCGATAGTATAGGTCCGCCCGAACATGGTCAGGTCGTGCATGGGGTGGAGGCCGGCGAACGGGCGTTGCTGGAAGAGCTGACGGACGGGGCCGAGGAAGTCGTCGGGGGACTGAGACATCGTGAGCACACCGATGCCGAAGGGGTTGTGCAGGTCTTCGTAGACGACGGCCTGGAGGCAGGAGGCTTTGACCGCGTCGATGGCGGCGGTGGTATCACGGCAGCCGCCGAAGCACATCAGCTGGAAGAAAAGGCGCGAGTCGGAGCGCTGGTCACGTGCGCCTTTTTCGCGGATGTCGGGGGTTTCGGGGTTAGTTGGCTGCATGGAAGCAGCTTACCGGGGGCTGCGCGGGGCGGCAAAGGGGGTGAGGGTTATGATTTCTGGATTTACGATTGATGATTTTGCGGAGCGCTAAGCCGCAAGCGGCGGGGGGCGGTCGAGGGTGGTATGAAACTAAGTTGGGTGGTGGGTTACTGGATGTGCCCGTCGGCGTAGAGGACGGCGCCGTTGGGGTCGGGCTTGCCCTGCCAGGACTCGTGGATGACGGGGGTGGTGGCGGGGGCCGCGCCGGGCTCGGGCTTGGTGTAGATGAAGCCGATGCGTTCCTTGGTGCGCGGGTTTTTCATGACCTCTTCGTAGCCGGGCATGATGCTTTGAAGCTGGTCGATCCGGTCGGGCCATTGGCCGTTGTTCTGTTCCAGGTAGAGGTGCATCCCGATGCCGAGCTGGCGGAGGTTGCTCGCGGAGACGATCCCTCGGGCCTTACCGCGTGCGTCGGAGAGAACCTTGAAGTAGGCCAGGGGGTTGTTGGTGGGCGGGTTGGGCTGGGCGTTTGAGTTGGCGCTTTTGATCGGCGAGACCGGCGGTAGTTTGGGCTGGGGCAGCGGCTCGAAGTAGACCGAGGCGACGACCTTGTCGCAGTAGGTGATGTCGAAGTCGCCGCCGCCCCGGGGGCGCTCGAAGAGCAGGCCGAAGTTGTAGCGATAATATGGGTTCATCTGGGACTGGCGCCTGAATTTATCCTTAGACCACCAGCCCTCGTCGCCGGCGTCCCATTTGATGGTAAGTGTGCCCCCTTCATACACCAGGTTGGCGTCATCACCGGCGTCGTTGAAGACCTTGATCCTGCCGTTGGCGTAGAGGCCCTTGGCGGCGGGCATGTCGCCGGTGGAATAGGAGGCGGAGAAGGTGATCTGGCCGCGAGCCTTCGGGTCGTTCCAGGCGGCCTCGCCGTTGATCGAGCCGAACTCCCGGGTCATGTCCAGCGTGGTCGGCTCGGAGGGAAACAGGGCCTCGGGGTTGGAGGTCTCCGCCCCACCGATGTCGATCTCGATCTCGTCCTCGAAGGTCGAGTAGAGCAGTCGGCCTTCGACCGGCGCGCCGCCGTCGGCCGGGATCAGCTTGAAGTCTTCACCCTTGATGATGCTGTCGTACTGGCTGGTGCGGTCGTTGTCGCGGATGGTGCCCTGTTGGAGCGCGACCTGGAGGGCGATGTATTTGCCGTCGTCGTCCGGGGAGATGACAAGGACGTCGTCGCTGCCGCCCATGGAGAAGTGTTCTTCGTTATTAATAAACGGGTTGGGGTTTGATTTGGATTGTGTCCCCTTGATGCCCAGAGACATGTCACCCTGCTGGGTGAAGAGGCTAAAGGCTTCGCGTGTCTCGCCGGTGTGGATGGTTTCGATGAGGTTGACGGCCTGGGACTTGATGACCAGGACGCCGCGGGCCGGGCCGGTGAAGTACCAGTAGCCGGCGATGGCGAGGGGGAGGACAACGATGGCGAGCTTCCACCAGCGCAGGCCGAAGCCGGCGATGTTAAACAGCGCGACCTTGGATTCTTTCTCGGCGGGTTCTGCGCCCTGGGCGCTCTTCATGTAAGTATGTGAAATCTTGTGAAACCCGCAGTGCGTGCAGATGATCGCCTGGGCCGACATGGGTTTCCCGCAGGCGTTGCAGGCGCTCCCCGCTTCGGGCTGATGCTGGACGGGTTGCGGGTCCGATTGTGGGCTCAGCGCTTCGTAGATCAGGTCGGCGTCGGCCTGGTCGCCCAGGGGTTCGGGCTCGAGCTCGGGGATAGAGATGACATCGCCACAGGCCGGGCACTTGCCGCGCCGGCCGGCGAACTTTTCAGCAACCTTGATCTGTTTACCGCACTGACAGGAAAACGTGATTGCCATAGCACACCTCTGCTGATGGGCCGAAGCCGGAAAACGATATGAAACCGGGGTAAATGATACGGCAGAGACGGGGGGGCTGCCAAGGGATCAATGCAAACTTGACCGTTTAACCGTCCTGTAACGTGGTGGGGTATCGGAGGATGGCGGCGGCGGCCGCGGCGGCGGTCTCGATACGCAGGATGTATTCGGCGATCGGCCAACCCAGACAGCCCGCGTCGGCGGCGGCGGCGAACTCGCCGGGGCTGAACCCCCCTTCCGGGCCAATCAGGACAAGGATATTTTGACACGTCGTGATGCGCTGTGAAAGGCCCGCCACGACGGGCGCGTCGGGCGTAGCCATGAGCTTGAGGTCGTAATCCGGATCGGCAAAAACATCCTGCGGCGTGCGTGGCTGCTCGACCCGCATCAGATAAAGACGGTGACACTGCTTGGCGGACTCGATGGTGGATTGGGCGAAGCGTTCGACCTTGTTGGGGCGCGGGACGGCGACGCTGTGCTCCGCCTGAAGCGGGATGAACGTATCAACACCAAGCTGGGATAGCTGGGCCACCATCGCGTCGGCACGCGGTCCCTTGGGGACGGCCGAGGCGATCGTCAGCGACGGCGTGGCCGGGGCCCGGGGGTGGGTCTCCGTGATCCGGCACTCAGCAAGGGACGGTTCGTAGCGTTCGAGCACCGCCCGGGCGAGCGAGCCCCTGCCATCAAATAACTCGATGGACGTGCCAACCGATAAGCGCAGGACATTGCGCGCGTGGTGGGATTCCTGGCGGTCCAGCGTGCAGAACGTGTCCGATACCTCGGGGCCTGACGCGGAGAGATCGCCCGGCGTGCCCCCGGGGGCCGTGATTATGGGAAGCTCGCTACAGAAAAACCTGTGGCGGGCGGGTGACTTGCCTGAGTCGGGCATGAATAATCCCTTAAAGGAACGGCGGACCGGGGCTTGAGTCGGGCCCTGTGTACGTCGATAAATCCGGGTATAGCGGTTAGGTAAACCGGGCCGGTCGCATGATGGCATATCCATCGCGGCACGGCCAGTCGAGTGCAGATGGGGCAGACATTGGCAGATAACCCGACACAACCCGAAGACAAAGCAAGCCCGCAGGACCAGGACCTGGAGGCGCAGCTGGATGACATGCTGGATCGGCTGGAAGACGCCGACCCGCAGCCTGTTGCGCCGGAACCGGTCGAGTATAAGCCGACGGAGCCCGTATCCGACTCGTCTGATCCCGTCGTGGCTGAGGATGAGGCAGGCGTTGAAGACACGCCCGTCCCGGCAGAGCAAGCGGCAAGCCCGCTTGACCCTGATACCATCTCTTCGATGACCAACGACCTCCTCAGTGCCCAGATCGATTCGACCATCGAGGCGGCGGAGGCGGAAGCAAGGATAGAAGCCTTCGCAGCGGATGAACCGCTGCACGATCCGATTCAACCCGATCCGACGGAGGTGTCCGGTGAAGACGGCCTGGATGAACAGATCCAGGGGTTGCTGAACGATGTGCAGAAGCAAGACGCCACAGCGGATGAAGCGGACACGGACGCGCCCCAAACCGAAATCGTAGAAACGCCAGATGCCCAGGCACCTGACGCGGCGGCGGAAGCCGTGGAACCCACGGAAGTCGTCGCTGAGGTGCCCGAAGAAGCCGCGGTTGCCGCGACGGAACAAGCGCTGGACGATGATGCCGGGGCGGTCTCGATCGACCAGATCGATGCGATGCTGGCGGAGTCGGCAGCGGAAGCGATCGAGCACGGCCCGGAACCCGAGGCGGACATCCCGCCGGGGACGGACGAGGTCCTGGCGGCCCAGGCGAAAGCCGAACAGGAAGCGGAGGCCCGAGCCAAGGCGGACCGCGACGCGGCGGAACCCATGCCGATACCCACAGCGGTAACGTCGGAACCCGAGCCATCGGAAGCCCAGCCGACACAGCCCGAACCTGTTGCGACAGAACCCGTGCCGGTCGCGTCCGAGGGCGCCAGCGCCCAGGACGTCGCCAACGAGTTAGATAACGATGCGCAATCCCCCGTCAAGCCGGTCAAAGACCCGGCGGAAGCCGCCTTCGCCGAGCCGGCCCCGGGTGAAGCCACCGAGCCGGTCGTAATCAATCGCAGCGGGCTTAAGAAAGCGGAGTACGCGCTGTTGATGATCTGCAGCAAGATCAACAAGCCATTGAACAGACTTTCGCCGGAGCTGCGAGACTCGGTCGGTTACGCAGGAGTCGTCACGACGGGGCTGGCGTTCTTCATGCTGATCTATGGCGTGCTGTTCTAAGCCAATACCAAATTCAAAATTAGAACCGCTATTCCAACCCGGACTCATCCGGGTCGTGTGTGTTGTTTTCCGGGTTGCCCAATGTAGCCAAAAAGTTTCTCAGAATCGCGGCGGCGGCGAGGGCGTCGCGGCGGGCTTTCTTCTGGTCGCGGGTCAGCCCGGACTGCGCCATCTGTTCGTCCGCGGCGGCAGAGGTGAGCCGCTCGTCGACGAGGTGAACCTTCAAGCCAAACGTCGCGGTCAGCTCCTCGGCCAGCGCCTTGGCTTTGGTCACACCGGGGCTGTCGGTGCCGTCCATATTCAGAGGGATGCCCAGGATCAGCGCATCGGGGCCCTGCTCATCGATGACGCGCTTAAAACCTTCGAGCCGCAGCTCGTGGGTGGAGGCGTAGATGGTTTCGACAGGCGAAGCGATGCCGGTGATGTCGTCGCCAACGGCGATGCCGGTACGTTTATCGCCTAAATCAATCGCGAGGTATCGCATACCGGGATTGTACGGCCATGTGGTCGTGCCGTGGCTAAGCGATTATTCCGAGATATCGGTTTGCGGCTGACTTGTACCCGTTATTTCTGCCTCTTGTCGCTCTTGATGGTCCAGAACGAACTGATCGATCTGGTGAAAAAGTGGATTGTCGGGTGTGGATTCGCGAAGACTGTCGGTGATGTCGGCATGAATTTCAATCCCCACCGGGACATCTAGGGCTTCCAGGTCGAACAGGGGGTGGGTGAGAAACAAAGTAAGCGTCGGGGGCAAGGCCGTGGGAGGTTCGTCGAATTGGTGGACCCCGAACCGGCCGTCGGGCAACCGCCCAAACCATTCATCGATACGTTGTTGGCTGCCAATTGAAAAGAGCAGGGGTGTAGCGTTGCCCTCGGATAAGACGGTGGTGAATCCAATTGCCGAAGGCTCCGAGGCGGGGTTTAGCTTGATGACAACAGGACGGGTGGCGATATCGGCAAGCTTCTGGATGATGCGATGCAGGTCTTGATCGTTAGCGGCGTGCAATTCGTAGTGATTAACATCATTTGGCCACTCGCTGAACCAGGGGTTCCAGCCGTTGGTTCTGTCAGGATCGTTAATAAGTGCCATCGTGCCGGCGGGCCAGCTCATGGCCTCTGCGGTACTTGGGGCCACAGCCTGATCCTCATGGGCGACATGGGAAGTGCTGGATATGCCCAACGCATGAGTTGCCAGGCACACAATCGTTAATAAACAGGCGGCGATCCCAGTTATTTTGCGCATGTTAAATCCTCTAAAATGTATGTCCGATTTAATAGATAGACGTGCCGCATGAGCGTGAGTTCACCAGGACTATTCAAAAGTGTCGAAATCCTCTCCTGAACAGTCCTGCCTGAGAAAATAGGGCAACTAAGACTGACCGGCAGGCTCCGGGGCCGTGAGAATCACAGCCATTCTTCGCCGAGGCCTTCACCAACCTGTTTGTGCAGGTCTTTGATTTTTTCGGCCTGGTCGGCTTTGCAGACGAGCGTGGTGGTCGGGGTGTGGATGATGACCAGGTCGTCGCAGCCGATTGCGGTGATCAGGTGGTTGGGGTCGCTTGAGGCGGCGAGCGTGTTGTGGGAATTCAGCAGCAGGGTCTTGCAGCCCGTGGCGGTGTTGCCGGTGGCGTCTTTCTTGAGCGTCTCGGCGAACGACGGCCAGGAACCGACATCCAGCCAACTCAGGGGCATCGGTACAGCAACAACCTTGGCGCGGTGGTCTCTGCTCGCGGGCTCCATCACGGCGTAGTCGACGCTCACCTTGTCGAGGGTCGGGTAGATGCGTGCCAGGGTTTCGTTGCGCAGGTCGGAATCCCAGGCGTCGGCGACCTCGGAGATGCCCAGGTAGTTGTCCGGGCAGAAGCGGCGGATGCAGTCCATCAGGGCGCTGCTGCGCCAGACGAACATGCCCGAGTTCCAGAGGTACTTCTCGGGGCCGGCCTTGTGGTAGGTGGTGGCGGTACCCAGATCGGGTTTTTCCTTGAACTCATCGACGACGAAGGCGTTGTGCTGTTCGAGTTTTTCACCGAGTTTTAGGTAGCCGTAGCCCGTCGCGGGGTGGGTCGGGCCGATGCCGAAGGTGACCAGCGTGTGCGGCTGCTCCTCGGCAACACGGTAGCCTTCTTCCACCACCTTTCGGAACTGGGCTTCCGGCTGGATGATGTGGTCGGCGGTGAAGACGGCGACGATGGCGTTTTCGTCGTTCCGCCCAAGGACCGCGGCGCCGACGCCGACCGCGTTGAGCGTGTCCCGCCCGCAGGGCTCGCCGATGAAGCGGTCGTCGGTCAGGCCGGGCAACCCATCAAGCATGGCTTGGCGTTGGGACTCCCCGGCACAGATATAAATTTGTTCATTGGGGACCAGGCCCTTGAGCCGCTGCATGGCGACCTGCAGCAGGCTCTTGCCCTCGATGAATGGGATCAGCTGTTTGGGCAATTGGCGGGTGGACATCGGCCAGAGCCGGGTGCCCGAACCGCCTGCGATGATAAGAGCGTAACGCATGGGCAGTGGGTCAGGTAATTTAGGGTTCAAGCTCCAGGTTCCGATGCACAGTCATACCCGTGCCCGTAGGGTAGCCGGTGGCACCGTATAGAGGCAATTCGGGCCCGCCCGACCGATCGGATATCATACCCACCGGATACGACACAGGCACTACCACAGAAGGGGCATGACCATGATGCGGACCGCGAACCCGGCACTGAACGAGAAGACCTTTGGCGACTTTGGGGGCTACGCCACCGAGGATCGGTCCGAGCTGATGACCCTGCAGGGGACGGTCTTTAAAACAGGGTACCTGCTGGTCGTGCTCGTCGCGGCCGGGGCCTTCACCTGGGCGAAGACGTACCAGGCCCAGGCCATCGAGCCGGTGCTGCCCTGGCTGATCGGCGGGCTGGTGTTCGCACTGATCACCGTGTTTAAGCCGACGGCTTCGCCGTACACGGCCCCGGTCTACGCGGCCTGCGAGGGGCTGGCTCTGGGCGCTATCTCTGCGATTTTCGAGCAGATGTACCCGGGGATCGTCGTACAAGCCGTCGGGCTGACTTTCGGGACGCTCGGCGCACTGCTGATTGCTTACACCAGCCGACTCATCAAGCCGACGGAGAACTTCAAGCTGGGCGTCGTTGCGGCGACCGGCGGGATCATGCTGTTGTACCTGGTGTCGATGGTGATGAACATGTTTGGCGGCGCAGGCATCGGTTTCATCCACAGCTCCGGGCCGTTCGGGATCGGGTTCAGCGTGGTGGTGGTCATCATCGCGGCGCTGAACCTGGTGCTGGACTTCGACTTCATCGAGACCGGCGTGGAGCGCGGGGCACCGAAGTACATGGAGTGGTACGCGGCGTTTGGCCTGCTGGTCACACTGGTCTGGCTCTATCTGGAGATCCTCCGTCTGCTGTCGAAGCTGCGGGATCGGTGATGGTGGTTGGTGGTTGATCGTAGGTATTTCTGTGTATTGAATGTTTACAGATCAAGACGAACCGGCCCTTCGCTGCGCTCAGAGTCGGCGTGTCAAGGGACCACTGGTTTTACGCCTGATCCCTGATCCTAGGACCCTGAACCCCGTATCCTGCCCCCACTTTGAGATCTATCAAGACCCAGTATTTTCTTGGCTACGCGGTGATCGGGAGTATCGCGCCTTATGCGCCGGTGTACCTGGAGGGTCGGGGGCTTGATGATGCGCAGATCGGCTGGGTGATGAGCCTGGGGGGTTTATCGGTGTTGCTGATGCCGGTGATGATGGGGCTGTTGGCGGACCTTAAACTGGAAAACCGGGTTCTGCTACGGGGCATCTTCACGGGGGTGGCGGTGGCATTAGGATTATTGCTGGCAAGCCAGGGGTTCTGGTGGTTGCTGCCGGCGTTCCTGCTGTACGCCTTATCCAGTTCGCCGATGATGTCGCTGACCGACGGGCTGCTGTTCAGCGTACGCGGGTTGCGGGAGGCCGAGGGTAAACCGACCCCGCCCTACCACCGCATCCGTGTCTACGGGACACTGGGGTTCATCGCGCCGTCGATCGTCCTGTACGTGTTGATGGCGTATTACAAAGCACCGGTCAGCGTGTCGCTGGCGTGTGGGATCGTGGTGGCGCTGATGGCGGTGGGTAACACGCTGCTGCTTCCCAGGACGCGGGGTGTGGTCGGAGTGGTTACGGCGGGGCCGGAGATTCCGGGGACACCGGGGGAGCCGGGGGAGCCGGACCCGCCTGAGGCCCGGGGCAAACCGCTGCCGACGATGCAGGCACTGAGGTGCCTGATGCAGCCGGACGTGGCGCTTTTTTGTGTGGCGATGTGGCTGGCGTGGATCGCGACCAGCACGTACTACACGTTTTACCCGCTCTACCTGACGCGCGAGATTGGTGTCGGCGATGAATGGCTGGGGCTGATCTCGTCGCTGGGGGTCGTGCCGGAGATCGGGTACATCCTGGCGTTCGGCTGGCTGCTGAAATGGTTGGGCGTGCGTTGGCTAGTGACGCTGGGGCTGGCGGCGGTCTTCGCGCGGGTATCGCTGCTCTACGCCGTGCCGACGCTGTGGGTCGCGTTGGGCACGCAGCTGATTCACGGGATGACGGTGCTGGCGTTGTTTGTCGTCCCGCCGTTGTACCTGAACCACAGGGCCGAGCCGGCGTTCCGCAACTCGATCCAGGGGCTGTTCGCCATGCTCGTCTTCGGGACCGGGCGGATCATGGGGAACGTGGTGTCCGGTCAGATCGCCAACTATTACGAAGGCGATACGATCACGGCGTTCGGGTTCGCCGCGGGGTCGGCCGGGCTGTCGATGCTGATGTTCGGCCTGCTGTTCCGGGACCGATCCACCACACAGATCAAGCCGTAGACCGGCGGCGGAGCCGTCATGGAAAAACACGGCCGCAGATAAATTTAGTATTTAGCCTAAATACTAAATTTAGGGCGAGGGTGTGAGTCTGAGTGTGGGTGTAGATATGGGCGGGGGCAGGGACGAGGGTGGGGACATGGGTACGAGAGGGGCTTTCGGTGCGGAGGTGTGGCCACTAGACTGCCGGGCATGACCAACGAACAACTGATCTCGCGTATCACGGACACGGCCTTGTTGCGTGGGGATTTCACGCTGCGCTCGGGGCGCAAGAGCAAGTACTACTTGGATAAATACCTGTTCCAGACCCGGCCGGAGATCCTGGCGGCGCTGGCGGAACGGTTTGCGGAAAGGGTCGCGGCGGTGCCCGGCGGGGTGGACCGGCTTGCCGGCGCGGAGCTGGGCGGGGTACCAATCGTCAGCGCGACGGGGATCGCCGCGGATAAGCCGTTCATCCTGATCCGCAATCAGAAGAAGGGCTATGGCACCGCCAAGCAGGTCGAGGGCGAACTGAATCCCGGAGACAAAATCGTCATCCTCGAAGACATCGCCACCACCGGCGGGCAGGTCCTGGAGGCGGCGAAGACGCTATCGGATATGGGCGCGAAGGTCGTCTCGATCATCGCCGTGATCGACCGCCAGGAAGGCGCGCGCGAAAACATCCAGGCGGCGGGCTATGGGTTCGAAAGCCTGCTGACCAAGGCGGACCTGGGGATTGACGAGTAAGCAGTTAGGTTTCTAGATCTAATTTATAACGAGATGTGTAAGACACTCGTTACCCGATCAACTGCCCGCCGCTGGGTGTGGCGTCGGGGTCGGGGATGTCACCGTGGACGATGACGGGGTCGATCTTACCTTCGATGGTGACCTTGCCGTTGTGGTCGATGACGCAGACAGGGATCTTGCCGGCACGCCAGTCGGCCAGGGGGAGTAGCGGCCAGCGTTGGGGTTTGTGGCGGTCGGGGTCCACGGTGATGTAGCTGCCGCCGGGTGCTTTGCGGTCGATGACCAGGCGGGGGGCGGCGAGCAGGTGGCCCATGGCGGTGATGCCGCGGGGATTGAACGCGACGTAGTTATTGATATAGGTGTCGGTGTAGCCCAGAGAGTTTTCGCCGGTGTTGCTCATGACCTGCATGTCCCAGTAGTACTGTGGGGACAGGGGGCGGAGCCGGATGTATTGGGCGAGGGTATCACGCCAGAGGTTCTGGCTGATCCAGACGTTGTCGGTTTCGGCGGAGGTGTGCCCGCAGCCATAGCGTGAGGCGTTTTCACGTTGGGCGCTGGCGATGTCATGGCGCAGGTGTTTGGGGTTTAAGAGGTCCGGCCGACCGACCATCAGTGGCAGCAGCAGGCCGTTGCCGGTGTAGATGGAGTAGGCGTCCCAGCCCGGGAGCGTGTCGAAGGGCAGCGGCTTGCCGGTCCAGGCGTCGACGACGCCGACCGCTGACTTATCAACGCAGACGGCGTAGTGATCGCCCAGCCAGGCGGCGTCTTCAACTTGTTTGAGGCTGTCGCTTGCGAGGGTATCGCACCGCCGGGCGAGTTCGGGTTCCTGCTCGGCGAGTCGGAGCAGGTCGGCGGCGGCTTTGAGCGCGGCCAGGCGTTTGACAGCCAGGTAGGTCTGCTTGCGCGCGAACTGGATGGCGGGGCTGGCGTCGTCGATGGTGTTCGCGACACCTTCCGAAGCGAAGCCCGAGCCGTCGCGGTCGGTCCAGAGAAGGTAGTTAGCCAGCCGTGCCACCAGCGACGAGGACGCCTTTAGTACTCGGTCGCGCCCGGTCCATCGGGTGTAGGCCTGTAGTAGCAGCAGGAAGTTACAATTCTCCTCGACCTCCATGTCGTGGGGGTAGGCCTGTCCCAGCGCATTGACGCCGCCGCCCATGTCGTGGCTGAGGAAGCTGCCGCCGGAGGGGACGTGCGGTTTCTCGTGCTCGGCCCACTGTGAGAACTGCATCCCCAGCAGCTTGGGCCACAGGGTGAGATACATGAGCGCGATGTTGTACTCGACATCCAGCGTGCCTAAGAAGGCGCACGTGCCGTCCCAGGCCCCGAACCAGCCGGTGCGCGTGTCTTCGTCTTCATAGATGTCACACCAGAACGTGTTGCTCAGCCAGGCCTGAAAGGCCAGTGCCATCAGGTGCGACTGGGCGGTGTCCAGGGGGGCCTGCTCGAGGATTTTCTCGAACCGGCGTGACAGGGCCAGGCGTTGATCGCGGGTCTCGATGGCCTCGGCGATGACCTCGCCCAGATCGCCCCAGGCGTTGGTGTATCGGAAGACGGCGTCGTGGATCTCCCCCTTGTACTTAACTTTAAGGATGTTGTCAGCGGTGTGAGCGCCCCAGACCATCCGCCACTTGGTGCCCGTCCCGGCATCGGTGACCGGGAGTTCGCAGATCAGCCCCCGCCCACAATCGGTGACCTCACAGCCTGCGTTGAGGCTGACAATACGTTCATGGACATCGACAAAACGATCGGGACCGTCGGCCACCCCGGCTGGCATCTCGAATAGATCGCCGCGTGGCGTGAGTCGGTTTGTGTAGGACAGGTCGATCGACGCGGATTGGTCTTCGGAATCGGGCGAAGCGTTGATGGTCGTGTCCGGCCGACTCAACCGGATAAAGAGCTTGACCTTCTCGGGCGGCTTTGCAACAGGATTCCAACGGATGCGGTGCACGGGGTTGACCCGCATCTCCAGGTAGAACGCCGGCATGATGCATAGCCGTTCGTCCTGGGGGTAAAACACCGAGTGGACGTTAAACTCAAAGCGGAGGTTGTGCTTCTCGCAGTAGCCCCGGAAGGTGATCGAGTTCATCCGCTCGAACTGTTCGGGGTTGGATAGCGGTGTGCCTTCGGTGGTGAAGGGCAGGACGCGGTGCGTGCCGTCCGGCTCGATCAGGCCGACTTTCAAGTCCATCGGCTCGTCGAGAAATCGGCCTAGCGCCGAGTGCATCACTCGGTTCTTGTAAGGCTCGAACAGCAGGTTGAACCGGCTACCCAGCCTGCCCATCGTCCACGTCATCGACTGCATAAAGGAAATACCTCTCCAGCGTAACAGGCCCTATTGTGCGTTACGACGGGCCTGAGGTAAAGCGCGGCGTTTGCTTTGATCGACCGACCAGGGAGATGGCCACGAAAAGGCACAAAAGTCGCCAATAATCATCTATTAAATCGAGCCCGCAATGGAGTCGCGAGGGTCCGACATTGAGCCGGCCCGGTTCTGTGTTTTAGGTGCCTTTTTGTGGCTGAATCCGCCTGCGGTCTGTTGGTACAAGAGATTAAGAGGATGGCATCACCAGGCCCAGCCGACGGACCACCTCGGGGATAACGCTCAGAGCGTAGTCCAGCTCCTGCTGTTTCGTTAGCCTGCTCAGTGACAGGCGGATCGACCCGTGGGCGGCGGGCTCGGGGATGCCCATCGCCAAAAGAACCGGGGATGGCTCCAGCGACCCGCTCGAGCAGGCGGCCCCGGCGGAGGCGCAGATACCCTTCTCGCTTAGGCCCATGAGGATGGCCTCGGCTTCGAGGGACGGGAAGGCGATGTTGGTCGTGTTCCAGAGGCGTTGGCTCGGGTCGTCCGGGCCGTTGACCTGCGCGGTGGGGACGGCCTTGAGTAAGTCCGCCTCGAACCGGTCACGCAGTGCGGAAAGCTCAGCGAGTTTGTTGTGGTCACTCAGGAAGGCTTTAGCAAGATCAGCAGCGACCCCCATACCGATGAGGCTGTCAGCGTTTTCCGTGCCGCCCCGGCGGTTCAATTCCTGCGGGCCGCCAAGGATGTGTCGGTGCAGGCGCAGTCCGCGTCGGACGTAGAGCGCGCCGACGCCCTTGGGGCCGTGGAACTTGTGGCCGGAGAGTGTGAGCAGGTCGATCGCGGATTCGTCGAGGTTGATCGGTATCTTGCCCACGGCCTGACAGGCATCGACGTGGAAGAAAACCCGGGTCCGGGGGCGGCCGGGCTTCTGTTCGGCGATCTGTTCCCTGGCAAGCCGTACCGCCTGCGCGATGTCGTGGATCGGCTGGATTGTGCCGGTCTCGTTATTCGCCCACTGCACACTGACCAGCACGGGGCCGGGCGCGTCTGTTTTAGCAAGGACCGCGTCGAAGACGTCTTTGGGGTTGATCAGCCCACCACGACCGACCGGCAGCCAGACGGCGCTGCCGACTTTACCAAAGGCCTCGGCGGGTTCACGGATGGCGGAGTGCTCGATCCGGCTGGTGACCAGTGACCCGGGGGTGTTGTTGAGGATGCCGTGGATGGCGAGGTTGTTGGACTCGGTGCCGCCTGAGGTAAAGACGATCTGCCGGGGGTGGGTGCCCAGGAGCGAGGCGACGGCCGCGCGGGCCAGTTCGATCTTCTGCCGCGCGGTCTGGCCGAACCGGTGGACGCTCGAGGGGTTCGCCCAAAGCTCTTTCTGGGCGTGACTCACGGCCTCGACGACCTCGTCGGCGGGCTTGGTGGTGGCGTTGTTGTCCAGATAAACAAGCTGCATCGTCATGATTCTAGGCCCGGCGTCGTGGCTTGCCTATCCGTGCACTGGGGCGTGTCCCCTCACGGCCCACGGCCTCCGTTGCCATAACAGACACCCACTTGTCCGGATCAGCCGATTCGCTAACGGTATGCGTGCGTTACACTCATTAAGTCCTCAATAATCAGGCGAATCGCCCCTGTTCAGGAGCCGGCTCCATGCCTTACCGTCACGAATACACCGACCATCAAAGCCTCATTTTAAACGTGTGCATGGTTGTGCTGATGCTCGCACTGCCCGCCTGCGCCCAGACACCCACCGACGACGGAAGCAGCCTCGCTCATGGCCTGCCCGGGATCATGATCGTGAACGACTTCGCACCGCCGGGCGAATCCAACGTGCGGTCATCCTTCCGCCTGGCTGACGGTGCCGCCCTGATCGGTACCGAAGAGACGGCCGACATCTACAAGACCGTAGACGCGGGCCAGACATGGCACAAGACCGTCGACGGGTTGGATAAATGGGACATCAACGATGTACGAAACTTTATCCGGGCGCAGAACGGCCATATCTACGCCACAACCACCGAGCCCGGGCTGGTGATCCGCAGCGCAGATGAGGGCGAGACGTGGGAAGTGATGGCCAAGGCCCCGGGCTCGCGGACCGTCGCGCTCACGCAGCTCGATGGCGGCGCGATCCTGGTTGGGCTCAGGCGCAGCGAGAACGATAAGATCAGTATCGTTCGCAGTGAAGACGGGTTTGAAACGTTTGACTACATCCCGCTATCCGACGAATTACCACGGCAGAACGTGACCTGCCTGATCGATCTGGGTGACGGCGTGGTGCTGGCGGGCGTGGGGTATGAAGAGTCCGGGAAGGTCTTTAAGTCCACCGACGCGGGCAGGACTTGGAAGCAGACCGCAGATTTCCCGGATGCACGCGACCTGATGAGTTTTTTACGGATCGATGACCGTATCTACGTCACCGCATCGGGTATTGCCACGCTCTATGTCAGTAAAGA
>JAJDCW010000127.1 GCA_029260635.1 Phycisphaeraceae bacterium
GGGCCACGGCGAACGTCTCCGCGTCCTTGTCCGCATCGACCGCGAGCAGGGTGTCGTGGATGTCAAAATCGTCGCAGCGTACGGCGATCGTGTGCCCGGCCTCCTTGGCTTTGGGCGAGAAGCGGACCTTGAAATCAAACGCGCCGGGTGATTCATCCTTGACTTCAATGCCGATGAGTTTGGCGAGCGATTCACTTGCCGACAGCGTGGACGCGGCCTGGTGGAGTGTGACCAATCCGCCGCCGGCCTGGACGAATTTGACCAGACCTTGGGCGTGGGCTTCGGGCAGCGGGTCGCACTGCCCGGTGATGGCGAGGACGGCCTTGAAGTCACTATCGAGGAGGTTCGCTAACGCCGGTGCGCCGTTGCTGGTGATGCTGACGACGCTGACGGTGAATCGGCCGGTGGCTTCGAGCTGCTCGACCCAGCGGGTGAGTGCGTCTTTTTCGGGGCGGTTCGCCCCCGGGCCGGTGAGCAGGAGGACGGGGTACGGCGTGCGTGCGGGCTCGGGCATCGGGGACTCCGGGGGATCCAGGTCAATCTTTGAACAACTTCCAATAGCTTCCCATCATAGATAGATGCGCGGGCCAGTGACAGGCCCTTCGGGACTGATCCGATTAGCGTGAAAGCCCGTGAGTCAAGGCGAGGGCTTGATTTATGACCTATTTGCGCCAAAACAGACACAATCTACTTGGCGCAGGTGTACCCGGGGCGTTATAGTTATCGGAGCATCGTGATTTATTTGATATCACGTCTCGTTTCATGTTTTCAGGCCGTTTTTGGCCATGTTTTTCAGGCAGTACCCAAGACACGCATAACTACAGGCGAATTTGATCGGCAAAGGGGCGGATCGGAGGAAGCTCTCGCACTTGTAGCTAGTGAGCATGGGGGTGAGTTGAGGGGCTCACCCCCGGTCTGCTTGGATCGCCCCCACCAAGGGCGAGGGGAGGCTCTATAGCAGAGCCGGAATCGTCGGGATCACTTGGAGGAACCTTCCGGGGGTTCGAGGGGAGCCCGGGGTTCAGGGGTTGCGAGGTTCGGGTATTTCGAGGGGCTGAGATTCCGGGGGCCGGGTTTCCGGGGGGGGACGCGGGGCGAGCATCCGTCCTATCATGCGGCTGATGAATTGCGAAAGCTCACTATTAACCTGGCGGTTCAGTCCGCTTGAGGCGCTTGGCCGTTGGCCCAGCGACCGGGGCGTGCTGATGCTGCACTCCGGGCGGGACGATTCGCGGTGGTCGCGCTACACCATCCTGACCTCGGCCACGGGGGCGTACTGTTACACCGCAGGGCAAGGCGGATCGGGTCGCGGGGCCTGGCTGGGAGACACGCAGGACTGCCCGGGGGATGACACCGCTTGGTCGTCAAGCCCGTTGCGTGATCTGGAGCGCGTGTTCGCCGATCGGGATGCGCTGTGGGTGGGGTATCTGAGTTACGACCTTGGGCGTTACATCGAGAAACTTCCGAGCCAGGCCGTGGATGACCGGGGCTGGCCGATCGTGCAGATGCACCGCTGCCCGGGCTGGCTGGTACATGACAACCAGTCAGGGCAGTGGCGTGCCTGCGGGACGTGGCGAGGCGGCGTGGATACCGGGATGCCGGACCTGTCGGCCGAGCCGTTGATGCAGCCCGTGTTCCGTGCGGATGAACCGGTGCCGTGTGTGACGCGGGCGGAGCACGAGTCGGCGGTCGCACGTGCGATCGAGTACATCGCGGCGGGTGACGTGTTTCAGGTCAACATGACGCAGCGATTCACCGCTTCATGCGAGGGCGACCCGCGTACGCTTTATATCGCGTTAGCAAAACAATCTCCGGCCTGGTACGGGGCGTATCTTGAATTGATGTCGGACACGAGCCACTCACAACAGGGTGAGCCAGATCGAACGATCGCCTGCACATCGCCGGAACTGTTTTTCAGCCTGGATGAAGATGGCCGTGTCGTGACTCGCCCGATCAAGGGGACGCGCCCCGCCGACATCGACCCGAGCGTGCTATTAAATAGCGCCAAAGACACCGCCGAGCTGACGATGATCGTGGACTTGCTGCGGAACGACCTGGGCCGGGTGTGTGCGTATGGCTCGGTCAAGGTGCCCCAGCCGCGCGTAATCGAGAGCCACCCCACCGTCCACCACACCACCGCCACCGTCACCGGCACGCTGCACCCCCGAAAGACCCTGATGGACCTGGTCAAGGCCGTCATGCCCGGCGGGTCGATCACCGGGGCGCCGAAAGTCCGTGCGATGCAGATCATCGACGAGTTGGAACCCGTAAGGCGTGGGCCTTACACCGGAGCGGTCGGCTACGTCCACGACGGGACCGCCTGCTTCAACATCGCGATACGCACCTTGTTGTGCGAGATGACCGACGGCGTCGGGCGTGTGGACTACTCGGTCGGCGGCGGGATCGTCGCGGACTCGACCCCCGCCGGGGAGTATCAGGAATCGCTGGATAAGGCCGTCGCCATGCGGGCCGCGCTGGCGGCGAGCGGGAAACCGCAACCGGTCTGATCCCCGCTCAGACAGATACCACTTCCGGGCAACCCGCCCGGCAGGTTCCCGGTTATCCTGTGTGGCATGACAACACTCCTCACGATCGCGGGCCTGGTCATTGTTTCTCTGCTTGTCGGCGCGGGCGTCCTGCACCTGCTGCCCAGGCTCGGCGCACCGGGAAAAGCACTGTCGCGCTGGTTCTGCCACGGCATCGGGCTTGACCTGATGATCACATACTTCACGGTCGCGCCGATGATCGTCGGGTTCGCCGTCGGCTGTTGGTTCGGGCTGCTCGCCGCGATCGCCGGACAGGTGATCGGGCTATTGATCTGGACCCGGCTGCACGAATTTGCCAACCCCGAGGCGCGCAAAGGCCCGAGGATCGTGCACACGCTGAACCGCTCGGTCGGCCGGTGGCGAAACCACACCGCGGTCTGGATCACCGCCCTGGCCGTGCCGTTGTTCTGGCTGGTACGCATCGCCGAGTGGGTCGTCTACCCGCCGCTGACCTGGATCGTGAAGCTGCCGCCCTACAAGAGCGCTGACTGGGTCAACGTCTCCCGTCAGAAGTTCGACGGCCTGGTCGGCCACGACCTGATCTGGTGCCTCTACTGCGACTGGATGACCGGCGTCTGGTCCCTGGGCACCGAGATGCTCCGCAACGTCGAGAGCTACTGGTGCCCGATCCGCTTCTACAGCGACAAGAAGTGCGAGAACTGCAAGATCGACTTCCCCGACATCGACAACGGCTGGGTCCCCGCGGACGGGAACATGGGGGATGTCGTGAAGGTCATCGAAGAAAAACAGGCCGGGGGGGATCACTCGTGGTTTGGGCACCCCAGGCGGGTGACGGTGGAGGGGGAGCCGCAGAAGGAAGATAGCGAAACTTCTGAGTAAGGGAATACATCCCTAACGAGGATTAGATATGAATGTGGAGCGGAAGAAACGTGGATGGATCTACCGAACCGCGCTAGTTTTTGTGACGCTCTCAGCGGTCGCACTCAACGCATTATTATTAGTATCGATAGTTTGGAAATGCTCGGTTTATTATAGAGATACTGACGATTCATCGGGCGTACTAATCGATTTATATGACGGTTGCATAGGCATCTCCTACATTAATATTGATCCAGCAATGCAGATGGAAGGCATGGATATTCATCGTAGAAGTGAACCATTGCCCTTGGGTGATATTTTCTGTGGGGTTGATTACTTTTACCTTGCAGATTATTTCCCGTATCTACAACTACCGCTCTGGCTACCAATAGTATTACTGTATATATGGCCCTTGATTGAAGTAATCCGCTGGAATCCTTATAGACGAGCCCGAGGCCACTGCCCCGCCTGCGACTACGACATGAGGGGCTCCCCGTCCGGCGTGTGCCCGGAGTGTGGGGCCGATTCATCGCCGTCCGACACAGACCGCTAAAGCAGAGTGATACAACGCATGGACGAAACCGCCGAATACCTCTGCCCGCACTGCGGCGAGTCGATCCAGATCGTCGTGGATGCCAGCGCGGGGGCGGAGCAGGATTACGTCGAGGACTGCCCGGTGTGCTGCAACCCCAACACGCTAAAGGTGAGCTTCGACCGCGAGGGGAACGCGGACGTGTGGGTGGGTGATCGGTGACGTCGAGCTATACGCGAGAGGCCGCTTACTCTGTTGGAACTGATGCGGCCGACGTTGTCTCTGTATGCTGCTGCACGTCCTGTACGTTAGTGAATGCGTGGAAGTACTTGGTGTAGGCCCCGTGTAGCCGGACTGCTACGGGGTTGGGGGACTGTTGGCCCATCGCGTTGAGATAATCCGAGGCGATCGTCTGGTCGGCAAAGCGGGTCGCGATCGACAGGGAGCGGACCAACGCGCCCAGTGAGAAGGGTTTGCCTGGGGCTTGCCCGTCGCTGTTATTCTTCATCTGCTGGGTTTCGACCACGGTCCAGTAGGACTTGTCGAACTCGTGGGCGAGGTCGCGTGCCCAGCGTTGGGCCATGGCTGTGTGGTCGAGTGTGGAGAGGCGTGAGCCCAGCCCGTCGATGACCATCCATGTGTCCACGCCTGATAGCTGTTGGACCCATGGGCGCCAGAACAGCTTAAGGTCTTGCGCTGAGGTGTAGAGGTACCCGCCCTTGCCGTTTGGTCGTTGGTAGAGGCCGATGGGCATGACGATATCCAGACCGGGATTCGCGGACTTAACCGCGTTGACCACGTCGGCGGTGGCTGTGAGCAAGCAGTCGGGGTCGCATCGGTTGGCGATCAGCACCGAAGGGTCCGGCGTGTTGGGGACGTAATACCCGGCAAAGGAGCGGTAGCCGGCGTATCGCTCGATAAACTCTTGACGATACTGGATAGCGCGGGGCGAGGACCATTGATCAATATTGGCCTCGTAATCCTGTTCGATAGGCTGCTTGAAAGGCAGCCCGCCCAGATAGACGCGCATATCGTGCTGGACGGCTGCACGGAAGATGGCACTGAAAGGTTTGCGGTCTTTGAACGCCGGGTGCGTGGGGAAAACACTGCTGCTGATATAAGCAACGTAGTCTTCCTGGCCATCATCCCGGGCGGGGTCGGCTATATACCGGATGATCAGGACCCGCATGCCCAGATCGTGCATGTCCTTGACCTGGGCTTCCAGGTCCTCATCTGTATATCGCGCAAGCGTATCCGGACTCAATTCCCAGACAGCACCATTAAGAACTGGAGGCTGATCCGCTTTTTCGGCTGTGGCAGCCTCGTTAGCAAGCGCCGGGCTGAAGAAAAAGGTCATCAGTACGGCTACTAAGAGCACGCGAAGTGTATCCACAATTGAGCTCCTATCTCGGCGATTCTCATCGCCCGGTGCCCAACCCTGCTTAACGCGGGCGGGAGGATTCGAACCTCCAACCGTCGGTTCCGAAGACCGGTGCTCTATCCGTTGAGCTACGCCCGCTGCGGCGGCTGACCGCCAGGGGCGTATGTTAGCAAAGTCCGAGGACCTGTGGTTGGGTGTGTTGGGCATTAATTAATGCCACGACCCATTGGCCGTGGAGTTTCAATAAAAAGTTTGCTGGTTACGAATAGTCATGAGTCATGCGCCAGCCTTGCTTAGCTGGCCAACCTGTCGGCGGGCGGCGTCGGTGACGGCGTCGGTGGTGATCCCAAAGTGGGTCAGCAGGTCTTCGATCGGGGCGGAGGCGCCGAAGGACCGCATACCGACGACGTGCCCGGTCATGCCGACGTAGCGTTCCCAGCCGAAGATCGAGCCGAGTTCCACCGCAACGCGGGCGGTGACCTGTGGCGGGAGGACCTGGTCGCGGTAAGCCTGGTCCTGCTTCTCGAATAGCTCCCAGCTTGGCATGCTCACGACACGGGCCTCGATGCCCTCTGACTTGAGTTGGCGGTAGGCCTCGACACACAGGTGAAGCTCGCTGCCGGTGCCGATGAGGATGACGTCGGGATCGCCCACGTCCGCGTCGGTCAGGATGTACGCGCCCTTGGCCAGGCCCGACGCGGCGGCGAATTCGCTGCGGTCCAGCGTCGGCAGGTTCTGGCGGGACAGGATCAGGTTCGAGGGCTCTTCCTTGAGTTGCGCGATGACCTTCCAGGACTCGACGACTTCGTTGGCATCCGCCGGACGGATGTTGATGATGCCGGGCATCGCACGCAAAGAAGCGAGGTGCTCGATGGGCTGGTGGGTCGGGCCGTCTTCGCCGACGCCGATGGAGTCGTGGGTGAAGACGTGGACGACGGGCAACTCCATGATGGACGACAGGCGGATCGCCGGTCGTGCGTAGTCGCTGAAGATGAAGAAGCCGGCGGCGTAGGGGCGGATGCCGCAGAGGGCCAGGCCGTTGCAGATCGAAGCCATGGCGTGTTCGCGGACACCGAAGTGGAAGTTCCGGCCGCCGGGCTGGCCGGGGCCGAAGACGCCGGCGTCGTCGAAGGTGAGCGTGGTCTTGGTCGAGGGTGCGAGGTCGGCTGCGCCGCCAATCAGCCAGGGGAGGTTCTTGGCTAAGGCGTTGAGCACCTTGCCACCGGAAGCACGGCTGGCCATGCCCTTGGCGTCGGCCTCGAAGACGGGCAGGTCCTTGTCCCAGCCGTCGGGCAGCTCGTTGGCCTGCATCGCCTCGAGTTGGGTGGCCAGTTCGGTGTGCTCCTGCTTGTACTTGGCAAACTGGGCCTTCCACGCGTCGCTTGCGGCCCTGCCGCGTGCGCCGATACCCTGCTGGTAGTATTCGAGAACCTCATCGGGGACGAGGAAGGTCTCATCGGCGGGCCAGCCGTAACCCTGCTTGGTGAGCTTGATCTCTTCATCACCCAGCGGCGCGCCGTGCGCCTCGGCCGTGTCCTGGAGATTAGGCGCACCGAAGGCGATGTGGCTCACGACGATGATGAGCGTCGGGCGGTTCTTCTCAGCCTTGAATGCCTTGATGGCTTTGTCGATCGCGCCCAGGTCGTTGGCGTCGTCGACCTTCAGGACGTTCCAGCCCAGTGCGGTGAATCGCCCGCCGACGTCTTCGGTGAAGGCCAGGTCGGTCGAGCCCTCGATGGTGATGCGGTTGCTGTCGTAGATCCAGCAGAGGTTCGAGAGCTTGTGGAAGGCGGCGAGGCTGGCGGCCTCGTTGGAGATGCCCTCCATCATGCACCCGTCGCCGCAGACGGCGTAGGTGTTGTAGTTGAACAGCTCGAAGCCTGGCATGTTGAAGTGCCCGCCGAGCCAGCGCTGACCCATCGCAACGCCGACACTGTTGGCGAGTCCCTGGCCCAGTGGGCCGGTGGTGGTTTCAACGCCGCTGGTCCAGCGATACTCGGGGTGGCCCGGGCAGAGGCTTTCCAGTTGGCGGAAGTTCTTAATCTGATCGAGACTGACGGCGGGCTCACCCAGCGGCTTGCCGTGGTGGTCGGTCTTCTGCACGCCGGTGACGTGGAGGGTGGAGTACAGCAGCATCGAGGCGTGGCCTGCAGACAGGATGAACCGGTCGCGGTTGGCCCACGATGGGTCGGCCGGGTCGTAGTCCATGTGCTCGTTCCAGAGCCGGGACGCCAGCGGGGCCAGCGCCATGGCCGTCCCGGGGTGCCCTGAGTTGGCGGCCTGGACGGCGTCCATGCTAAGGGTGCGGATGGTGTTGATCGCTTTCTGCTGGATCTGGTCGCTCGGTGCGGTGAACTTGGACATAGGACTTGCCTCGGGTACTGGGTTTCGTGTCGGGCGACCGGCTACTGGCCGGCCAGGGGTATTCCGCGGGATTCTCTATCTATCGTCGGTATATAGCAGGTTTAGGTAAACCAGGAAGTGTGGAATGATAGCGTTATTGACCAGTTTAGGGGTAGCCGGATCGATGCGAAGGGCAGGAGAATAGGGGCACTATCGGACCAGAGAAAGAAGATTGTCCTTGCCGGTCTGTAACCACCTGTTAATGTTATAGTTCGAAAAGAGCGATCCGAGGGGCTCTCCAAGTTCCGCTTTGAACAGCCGCTTTGCAATCGAGATGAAGGCGTGCGGGATCAGTTATTGCCTACCGACGTGATCAGGCTGTGATGCCGGTCGATGAAGCCGGTGAGTGCTTGCCTGGCCCGGTCGAGGTGTAAGTCGTTCATGGGTAGCGACAGGAACAGGTCGCCGCGGCTACAGATCAGGACGCCGTCCAGCAGCAGTTCCATGTGAAGCAAGGCATTCAAGGCGTGGGCGTCGGCGCTTCGCACGACCATGCGCTCGAGCGGCTTGGGAGAGAAGTGGATCGCAAACATCGAGCCTAAGCCGTTGCAGACCATCGTGACCGATTTCTCTATAAACAGCGCATTGAGTGATTGGCGGTAGGCTTCGGTGTATTCAAAGAACTCATTGGCGCGTTGCGGCGTGAAGACTTTACCCATCGCGGCGATGCCGGCGGACATGGAGCAGACGTTGTTGTTGAACGTGCCGGCGTGCTTCCAGCTGCCTTCTTTCTTGGGGTTGAAGCAGGCCATCAGTTCCGCGCTGCCGCCGAACGCACCGGTCGGCATGCCGCCGGCGATGATCTTGCCCAGGGTGGTCAGATCGGGTTGGATGCCGATCCTGCCTTGGACGCCGGCGGGGCCGAGGCGGGCGGTTTTGACTTCGTCAAAGATGAGGACCGCGCCGATCTCGCGCGTGGTGTCACGGAGCATCTGCATGAAGGCGGACGAGCCGGGGATGCTGCCGCCGGCCCCGAGGATCGGTTCGACGATGACGGCGGCGAGATGATCACCGTGTTGCTTGATCAGATCAGCAGTGCCTTCGATGTCGTTGTATTCGGCGAGAACAAAGTCGTAGGGCGCGTTGAATCGGGACAGGCCTGTGGGGAACTTGAGGACGCCGCCGTGGTACGCGCCGTTGAAGACCAGGACCTTGTCTCGGCCGGTCGCAAGCCGAGCGGTGGTGATCGCCATCAGCCCCGCCTCGGTGCCCGAGTTGCAGAAACGCAGCTGATCGATGGAAGGGAAGCGTTCGCAGAGGAGGCGTGCCAGTTCGCGTTCGTAGTTTGTTGACCCGCCGATCGCGATGCCGTGGTCCAGACCCTTGTGGATGGCGGATTTGATATCGGGGTCGGAGTGCCCGAACAACCCAGCGGAAAACTCGCCGACGAAGTCGGCGTACCGGTGGCCATCCAGATCGGTCAGTTCCGCTCCTTCACCACCAACCATGGTCAGGGGAAACGGCTCGTGGTAGAGGACGTTGCGTGTGTTGCCGCCGGGCATGTATTGCTCGGCCTGCTTGTCCGCCTCCCGGCTGTTGGGGTTGGCGGCGGCGTAGCGTTGCCGGGCGTCGTCGAGGGCCTGGTATAAAGCGTCCATGGCGGTGCTACTCGACTTTCTCGATAGCCATCGCGATCCCCTGGCCGACGCCGATACACATGGTGCACAGCGCACGCTTGCCCTCGCCTCGGCGCAGCTGGTCCATCGCGGTGATGGCCAAACGTGCCCCACTCATCCCAAGCGGGTGGCCCAACGCGATCGCGCCGCCACGTTTATTCATGCGGGGGTCGTCGTCCGGCAACCCCAACTCGCGGGTGCACGTCAACGCCTGCACCGCGAAGGCTTCGTTTAGCTCAATGATGTCGAAGTCGTCGAGCGTCATATTGAGCCGGGCAAGCAGCTTGTTCGTGGCCGGCACGGGGCCGATGCCCATGACGCGCGGGGGCACGCCTGCGACGGCCATGCCGACGACGCGTGCGACAGGTGTCAGGCCGTGGCGTTTTGCGCCGGCCTCGGAAGCGATCAGCAGCGCGGCGGCACCGTCGTTGATGCCCGAAGCGTTGCCGGCGGTCACGGTCCCGCCGGGGATCAGCGGCTTGAGTGTGGCGAGTTTTTCCAGCACAGTTTCGCGCGGCTGCTCGTCCTTATCGACGATGATCGGATCTTTCTTCCGCTGCGGCACGGTAACAGGACAGATCTCACCGGCGAGTCGGCCGTCGGCCTGAGCGGCGGCGGCTTTGGACTGACTCCAGAACGCGAATTGGTCCTGGTCCTCACGGCTGACGTTGAATTCTTCATAAAGGTTCTCCGCCGTCTCGGTCATCGTCTCGGTGCCGTACTGATCATCCAGCTTGGGGTTCTTGAACCGCCAGCCCATGGTCGTGTCTTCCAGGACCTGCTGCCGGCCGAAGGCGTGCTCGGGCTTGCCCATGACGAAAGGTGCACGCGACATACTCTCAACACCGCCTGCGATCATCAGGTTGCCCTCGCCGATGCGTATCGCAGCGGCGCAGTTGCCGATCGCGTTAAGCCCTGAGGCGCAGAGCCGGTTGACCGTGCTGGCGGGGACTTCCGGGGGCAGGCCCGCCAGCAGGCTGCTCATGCGCGCGACGTTGCGGTTGTCTTCGCCCGCCTGATTTGCGCAGCCCAGCACGACGTCGTCCAATTCCGCCCAGTCTAGCTTGGGATAACGATCCATCAGCGCGCGGATCGGGATGGCCGCCAAGTCGTCCGCGCGGACGGACGAGAGGCTGCCGCCGTATCGTCCGACGGGTGTTCGCAGGCCGTCACATATATAGACTTCGGTCATGGGTAGTATCTCTTGATTCATTCGGCTCGATCATGCACCGTCGGTTGGGGGAATGTCCGGGGGCAGGACCTGGGCACCGGTCTTGTTCTTTACATCGTCAAACGACACGCCGGGCGCTAACTCGATTAATCGAAAACCTTCCGGGGTGATGTCGATCACCGCCAGGTCGGTGTAGACCCGCGACACGACACCAACCCCGGTCAAGGGGTAGGTGCAGCGTTCCACCAGTTTAGGTTCGCCGGTCTTGGTGATGTGCTGCGTGACAACGAAGATCTGCTTGACGCCCTGGACCAGGTCCATCGCGCCGCCCACAGCGGGGATGGCTCCGGGCTCACCGGTGGACCAGTTGGCGATATCGCCGTTGGCCGCGACCTGCATGGTGCCCAGCACGCAGACGTCCAGGTGGCCGCCGCGGATCATGCTGAAGCTGTCGGCGTGGTGGAAGTAGGCCGCACCCGGCACGGCGGTGACGTATTTCTTCCCCGCATTCATCAGGTCCAGGTCACGCTCGTTTTCACTTGGTGGCGGGCCCATACCCAGCAGGCCGTTCTCCGTGTGATAGATAAACTCACGCCCCTCGGGGACGAATTTCGCGACCAGCTCGGGGATGCCGATCCCGAGGTTGACGTACGAGCCGTTGGGGATGTCCTGCGCGGTGCGGGCCGCGATCTGTTCTCTTGTCCATCCGGTGGTCATGGGTAACACCGCCCTTCCGCGATCAGGGTGTCTTCGTGTACCGGTTCGGGGACGTGGATAACACGGTTGACAAAGATACCTGGGGTGACGACGTGTTCGGGGTCGATGCCACCGCGATCGACCAGCCGACCTACCTGCACGATCGTGGTGGTGGCGGCCATGCACATCAGCGGGCTGAAATTACGGGCCGTCTTGTTGTAGGTCAGGTTGCCTAACGGGTCGGCGGTGTCGCACTTGACCAGAGCGTATTCAGCCTTGAGCCAGCGTTCTAAGACGAACGTGCGCCCATCGAATTCACGTTGCTCCTTGCCCTCCGCCAAGACGGTTCCGACGGTGGTCGGGGTGTAGAACGCGGGGATGCCGGCCCCGGCGGCGCGGATGCGTTCGGCGAGCGTGCCCTGGGGGACCAGGTCTAATTCGATCTTACCTGCCTTGTAATACTCCGGGAAGACTTTGGACTGGCTGGAACGCGGGAACGAGCAGATCATCTTGCGGACCTGCCCGTTGCCGATGAGCGCAGCCAGGCCGACTTCGCCGTTGCCCGTGTTGTTGTTAATGACGGTCAGGTTTTTCGCACCGTGGTCAATCAGCGCATGGATCAACTCGATCGGGCTGCCCGACGCGCCGAAACCGCCGAGCATCACCGTCGCACCGTCCGGGATGTCTGCCACCGCCTGCGCAACGGATGGGCACACCTTATTAATCACCTGCGGTCACTCCGTTGGCTGTTATTGAAAAAACGTCTCGGTCGATTCCCATAATGACTCTATTCGGTCGATCCGCTCGGTGGCCTTGTCTTTAAGCTCACGCGCGATCTTCGAGACCAACAGCTCGGCGATCGCCACCACGGGGACGGAGCTGTCGAACGGGCCGACGGCGGGCACGGCGATCTCGCACCAGGCATCGGCAAGCTCGACGAGCGGCGACAAAGGGCCGTCGGTTATGGCGACGACATCGACGCCGGCCTCAGACAGCAGGCGGGTCGCATTCACAACGAAACGGCGGTAGCGGTAGAAATCGAAGACAACGGCGGTATCGTCTGGCCCGGCGTTGCTCAGTTCATTACCGATGGAGCGGTCGTCCAGCAGGTGGACATCGGGGCGGATCATCGACAACCCGCTGTGGAAGGCGATAGCACCAGCACGCGAGGTCTCGCCGGAAAGGACCCAGACGTGGTTGGCCTCCACGACCGGATTCACCAGCCGGTTAATGTCCTGCCCCTGAACGACCTCGAAGACGGAATCGATGGCTTTATTGATGGCCTGACGGGCCGACGTATCTGTTTTTTCACCTCCCCGGATGCGCTCGCTCGGCCGGACGAGTTGGCGGGAAACCTCAGTTTGTACCTGGCTTTGCAGCTCGGTGTAGCCTTGAAAACCCAGCTTGTGGGCGAACCTCACGACAGAGGGCCGGCTGGTCCCGACGCGGTCGGCCAAGTCGGAAACCGTCCCGAACGCCAGCAACGTAGGCTCGGCCAGGACGGCTTCGGCGATCCGTCGGTCGGTTGGCGTCAGCTCGGCACCGGCGGAGGCCACTAACTCAGTCAGTGTGGAGGGCGATTTCATGGCTGTACAGTATGTTACACTATTGATTTGTATTGTTCAATATGTTACAGTCTTATTTGTATGGGAAGTTATGTCGAAATAATCAGGTAGAAACGAGGTGCGACATGGTCAGCTCAGACGGTTACGAAATGACGGCTCGCCAGCGGGCTTTTCTGGACTCCATCGAGAACGCCCGATACGAACGGGAGATCATCAACGGCCTGAAGCCGTTCTTCAGCAATCACGTCCCGGATGATATGAAGGGCTTCTACTCCGCGCAGGAACTTGAAGTCCTCAAGTCCCTCAGCGGCACCGACCGAGACGTCGAAGCCCGCATGCCCGTGAAGGTGACACGGCATTACTTCGACCTGGCACGGCAGAGCGCATCGCTACAGACTCTGGTTAAAGCCAACCCCGACGAGACGCTGAACCTGGTGGGGTCGGAAGACCCCGGCCATCAGATGGACTTCTCGCCGGTCGAGGGGCTGCTCCATAAGTACGAGATGGGGCTGCTGTACACCATCTCCACATGCTCATCACACTGCCGGTTCTGCTACCGCGAGGAATTGATCGCACGCAAAGATATCGAGCGTCAGGACGGGACGGTTGCCAAGAAGGGTCTGGCCAAGATCAAGGACGTGGTCGCCTACATCAAGTCACACAACAAGAAGGTAGAAGACAACGGCGGGCTACATCCGACGACCGGGCGGGAGAAACTGCGCGAGATCCTGATGTCCGGCGGCGACGCGATGATGCTCTCCAATAAGAACATCGGCGAGTGGCTTTCGTCGCTGGCCGAGGCGGGCGTCGAGGCGATCCGTATGGGCACCAAGGAGATGGCCTTCTACCCCAAGCGGTTTGATGCGACCTTCCTGTCGATGCTCGACAACTTCCACAAGACCTACCCCGACGTCAGCCTTCGGCTGATGGTCCACTTCAACCACCCCGACGAGTTCCTCCAGAAAGCTCCGGATGGCGAATACCTGACCAACCCCAACGGCTCGCTGATGTGGCACGAAGACACGCAACGGGCGATGGAGGGCGTCGTTCAGCGTGGCTGGATGCATGTCGAGAATCAGGCACCGATCATCAAGGGCATCAACGACAACGCCGAGGCACTCCGCATCCTCCAGCGGTCGCTGTACCACAAGGGCATCAACAACCACTACTACTTCTGCGGCCGGGATATCGTCGCCTATAAGGCTTTTAACGTGCCGATCGAGACGGCTTGGAACCTGCTGAACGAGTCACAGAAGGGTTTGTCCGGCGTTGAGGCCCATGCCCGGCTGTCCATCACCCACTACAAGGGCAAGACGGAGGTTGCGGCGGTCACCAGCAAGCCGATCCCCGGCGTGAAGCACGCGGAGAACGGCGTGCTGATCTTCAAGAACCTGCGCAACGCATTGGACGCCCCGGACCGCGGCAAGACCTGCATCGTGGGACGCAACCCCGAGGCGATCTGGTTCAACGACTACGAGGACCGGATCATCTGCGACGAGGTCGGTCTGTTCGACTACAAGCGGGTCGACAACAAACTCCTTAAATGCGACGGGCACTCCCTGAACGTTGTGCAGCCTACGGGATGCCCTTAAGCTGACGCCGTCGGCCTAACACAGTCGCCTCAATCATAACCGGAGACCGGATCATGCGTGTCCGCTTTGGCGTCCTGGCTGTTTTGTCATTTCTGTTGATAGCCCCCCCCTGCTCGGTTGCGGAAAGCACCCGATCCGATCGGATGGTCGGGTTTCATATCGATATGAACATGGCCCAGTACCGGGCGGACTACCTCAAGCGTTGGCTGACGGAGTTGGCGGGCCGGGGCTTCAACACGATCATCTGGGAACTGGAGGATGGCGTTGAATGGCAGACCGTCCCGGAGGCGCGTCAGCCCGACGCGTTGACCAAGGCACAGTTCCGGGACGTTCTGGACCATGCACGAGAACTTGGGCTTGAAAACATCCCACTATTGCAGACGCTGGGACACGCTGAGTATGTCCTGGTCCATGAGCGTTACGCGCATCTTAAGGCCAACCCCGAGGACATCCGGCAGTACGACCCGCTTCACCCGGAGGTGCTGCCGCTGCTAAAGGCGTGGATCGAAGAGTATCTGGACCTGTTCGGCGAGGTCCGTTATTTCCACATCGGCGCGGATGAGGCCCGGCAGCTTGAGTTCGTCGCGCAAAGTGACCGAAACGTTGAGGGGCTGAGTGTTTCGCAGATATTCATGCGGCATGTCAATGCGGTGTCACAGCCACTGCTAAACAGGGGGATCACGCCGATCATCTGGGCCGACATGGTGCTGCACCACCACGAGGCGATCGATGAGTTGTCGCGAGACATCATGCTCTTCGACTGGATGTACGACATCTGGCGGGGCAATGGGAAGGTGTATCTCTGGGGCGAAAACCGTGGGCTGCGGACGAAGGCGGAACTGACGCCGGGGAACCTGGAACTCTTTGGCAAGTACTTTTTCCCCGAGGGTGACGGCCCGGATATACAGCCCGAGACTTTCTACTCGGCAGACTTCATGGCCGACAAGGGCTTCGCAGTGGTGACATGTCCGGCTTCCAGCAGTTACGGCGACAACGTCTTTACGCCCCGACACGAAAGGCACCTGCGTAACACCTGGGACTCGACCGAAAAAGGACTGACGGGGTCGCGCTTAAGAGGCGCGGTGCTGACCAGTTGGTCCGTCCACCTGCACCCGTGGGAATTGCAGCACGCGCATATCGCAGCAACGGGCTACTTGTCAACGCATCACGGCTCCACGATGGATGAATTCCGTTCCTGGTATGTGAATGATACTTTTGGACTTGCTGACGCACGGTTCTGGGAGGCGGCCGAGCTTCTGTCTGAACCGTGCCTTTTCACTTACACAAGCTCGCTGGGTTATGGCAAGGCCTGCCTGCCCGTTCCGAAGGACCATGTCGCCGTCACCATCCAAAAGATAAAAGACGAGGGTCGACTCGATGCCGAGATTGTGAAGGCCCGACAGCGAATCAATGATTACAACCGTGGCCTGACCTTGTTCAGAGCATTAAGTAAAGAAGTCTCCCGTAATCAAGAACTCATAACGACCTGGGAACTGGCTGCAAGCATGTTGATAAACCGTGCCCGCGCGACAGAACTGGTCTTACTTAGTATGCAAAATGACGACAAAGATGCTACGAACACCGAAACTGCGGCGGATATCCTCGCCGAGATGCGTACGCTGCGTGATGATTACCAGGCTCTTTACACGCCGATGATCCGTCCCGCGCGTCGTGCACAGATGATCGGTTACATGTTCGATGGCATCGAAACAGAGTTGGCCCGCCTCGCCGATCAGTAGCGTGCGGTGCTCAGGTGAGGTTACGATAATCCTGCGGCGTGTTGATGTTACGCACGACCGCTGATGAAGCGATTTCAACGGCAACGACAGCCTGTGAGTGCTGGTTAGGGAGTTCGCGAAGTCCGGTATCGCATGCGCCGGACATGATGAACGGGATGTAAGAAGCGGGGAAGATCATAGGGTGGCCGGTCTTGCCGTTGTGGGCGGCGATGATGATTTTATTGGGGGTATCCAGGAAGGCTTTGCAGCACTGTTGGATGTCCCCGGTACGTAGGCCGGGCTGGTCGCCGGGGCAGATGAGGATACCGGTATGGGGATCAAGTTCATATCGTTTTTGTAAGTCTGTAATGCCCAGCCTCACCGAGTCGATCATCTCGGCGTCCGGTTCATCGTTGAGTACGACGCCGACACCTGAAATAGATAAGTCTAGTGTCGAAGCGACAAGGCTGTTGGTAACGACGATGGTTGAAGTAACCTGCTCACACGCGACGATCGGCTCGATCACCGCCTGCAACATCGGCTGGCCGTCTACATCTAGCAGTTGCTTCGGCTGACCCATGCGCGAGGATCGACCGGCGGCGGGGACGACGGCAAACAGACTCCCCTGCGTGTTGATCGGCTGGGAGGTCATAGGCCCTGCCCGGTAAGGTTGATCGGGTTATTTGCGTTTTGGTTTAGCGATCGCTTTGCCCGCCGGTGAATCGGTCATCGGTAGCTGTCGGCGGATCACGTGGTCGAACTGGTACATCGCGCCTGCGATGGCGGGCGCGGTCGGGACCAGGCCGATCTCGCCAACACCGCGTGCACCGTGGGGGCACTCGGGGTCGGGCTCTTCGATGAATATCAGCTCCATCTCAGGCATCTGATGGGCACGCAGCACGCCGCAGTCGTTGATCTTCTCGGCCTTGATGATAGAGCCTTCGACCTCGAAATCTTCTGAAAGCGCGTAGCCAATGCCCATGTGTAAAGAGCCGTACATCTGACCCTGGAGTTGAACGGGGTTGATGACCTTGCCAACGTCGTGGCAGGCGATCATCTTCTCCAATGCACCTTCGTCGTCGAGGATTGCGACCTGGGTGGCGAAGCCGTACGTGATGTGCGTCTTCGGCCCGCCGGGCTTATCCATATCCTTGCCGAGCTTGCTGGTGTAGTCGCAGATCCACTCGCCTTGGAATACCTGGCCGACCAGATCAGATAGCTGCTTGCCCTGATCGAGCGCGGCCTTGAGTCCTTTAGCCGCCTCGGCGATCGCGTTGCCAGCCAGGACAGTGGCGCGGCTGGCGGTCGTCTGGCCGCAGTCGAGCATCAGCGTGGTGTCGGTCTGACACTCGAAGAGTTCCGGGGGCAGGCCGGTCGCCTCGTGGGCGAACTGGATGCAGAGGGTGAACATCCCCTGGCCCATCTCAGTGAACCCGGTGCGGATGCGGATGGTGTTTTCATCTTCGATGGAGAACGCGGCGCGCCCGATGTCCGGCATGCCGTTGCCGATGCCGACGTTCTTGATGCCGCAGGCGATGCCTGCGTATTTCGCGTTTTTATACTGATCCTTGACCGCTTCGAGCGTACGACGCAGCCCAAAAGGTTTATCGAGGACTTGGCCGGTCGCGAAGGCCTCACCTGGCTCGAGGATGTTACGGTCGCGGATGTCGTAGCCATCGATCCCGCACTTCTCGGCGAGGCGGTCCAGCAAACCCTCAATCGCAAACGCGGCCTGGTTCGCGCCGAAACCACGCATGGCACCGCAGGGCGGGTTGTTGGTGTAGACGGCCAACGAACTCATATCGATGTTGGGCACGCGGTACGGGCCGGTACAGTGACCGCCCGCGCGTTCGAGCACCTTGGCACCGACGGAGGCGTACGCGCCCTTGTCGCCGATGATGTTGGCTTTGACCGCCATGATGTGGCCCTCGGCGTCGCAGCCGATCTTGTAGGTCAGCGTGATCGGGTGCCGCTTCACGTGGATGCGGAAGCTCTCGGGCCGGGTGAGCGTCATCTTCACCGGCTTGCCTGAGAGGAAGGCCAGCAGCGAGGTCTGCCCCTGGATGGACATGTCTTCCTTGCCGCCGAACGCCCCACCGTTGCTAACGAGTTCCACCTCGACACGCTCTTCGCTAAGCCCCAGCATCGACGAGATCTGACGGCGGTCATCGAAGACACCTTGACCTTGGGTATAAACTTTCAGCCCAGGGCCCGCATCGGTCTCTGTCGGTAAGGCAATACAGGCCTCGGGTTCGAGGAACAGGTGCTCGATGTGCTGGGTGTGATAGGTGTCTTCCAGGACGTGGGCGCACTTAGCAAACGCGGCCTCGGCATCGCCCTTGACTAGCTTCGATTCACTCAGCAGGTTTGTTCCGCGCTCGGGGTGGACCAGCGGCGCATCGGACGCGAGTGCCTTGACCGGGTCGGTGACAGGCTCCTTGACGTTATATTCGACCTCGATCAATTCGGCGGCCTTGCGGGCCAGGCGCTGGTCGTCCGCGACGACTGCGGCGATGACGTCGCCGGTGCATCGCGTGTCCTGCCCGATCGCCACAAAGGTCGGCCAGTCCTTGACGATCAGCCCGACATAGATCTCGCCGGGGACGTCCTTGGCCGTGACGACCTTGTGGACGCCTTCGAGTTCCAACGCTTTGCTCGCGTCGATCTTCACAACCGTCGCGCGGGGGTGGTCCGCCAGGCGCAGCGCGCCGTAGAGCATGCCCGGGACGGTCATGTCGTCCACGTACTTGCGGTCGCCGAGCACGGCGTCGTGGCCGGTGTAACGCTTAAGACTGGTCCCGACCTTGCCGGAGCCGTCTGCAGCGGACGTCTCAGGCAAAGCCTCGCCCGCGCGGACCTTGCTATACAGCTCGATGCTGTCGATGACCTGCTTGTACCCGGTGCATCGGCAGAGGTGCGGACGACAGGCCTTGGTGATCTCGTCACGGCTTGGCGTCGGATTACTGTTGCACAGCCCGACGCCCCGCATGGCGAAACCGGGGATGCAGAAGCCGCACTGGACGCCGCCACATTGCACGAAGCTCTCGGAGATCTGATTGCGGTGCTCCTCGTCCAGCCCTTCGAGAGTTGTGATGGATTTGCCCTCGACCCGGCTTGGCTTCATGGTGCAGGAGAGCATCGGTTTGCCGTCCACCAGGACCGTGCAGCAGCCGCACTGGGCCTGGGGCTGGCAGCCGTTCTTAGGCGACGTGATCCCCAAACCGTCCCGCAGGACATCCAGCAGGGTCAGCCCATCGTCGGCGAGATCGACGGACACCGGCTTGCCGTTGACGGTGCAACTTAAAGTCTGAGTGGTAGTAGACATAGAGGATAATGTACTCATAACGTTTGGCCTCCGCGCGGCTTCTAAGCCCGCGATCCCGGTTTTCGTGTTTAACCGGTGGCCAACTCGTGCCCGGCTTCGCCGGACTATCCTTCCACCAATCGTCATTGTCGCCGGTATAGCGTAAATCACCAAGAGAAAAGTACGAGAATATTTCGCTTTGTGACATCGGGCTTGTCGTGTATAAAGACATATCTATGCCAAAAACCTCCCCGTTCGTTTCCCAAGCCGAAAAATATAAACCCAAAATGATCCGCTTTTTGCGGGACATGATCGCTATCCCCTCGGAATCCGCCGAGGAGGGCAAGGTTATCGCCCGCATCAAGCAGGAACTCAAGGCCACCGGGGCCTACGACAAGATCTGGACCGACAAGATGGGCAACCTCTTCGGGCAGATCGGCAAGCCCGGCAAGGGCAAGAAGCTGATCGCCATCGATGCCCACGTCGACACCGTCGGCGTCGGGGACCGCTCGGAGTGGAAGCACGACCCCTACCAGGGCAAGGTCGCGGATGGCAAGGTCTGGGGCCGGGGCGCCGGCGACCAGGAAGGCGCGATCCCAGCGATGGTCTACGCTGGCAAGATCATGCGTGACCTGAAGCTGAACCTCTCCGAGTACTACGTCCTGCTGACCTTCACCGTGATGGAGGAAGACTGTGACGGGCTCTGCTGGCAGTACATCGTCAACGAGGGCAAGATCAAGCCCGACGCCGTGGTCGTGACCGACTCGACCAACTGCTGGATCCTCCGTGGCCACCGCGGGCGGATGGAGATCGGCGTGACCGCCAAGGGCAAGAGCTGCCACGGCTCGATGCCCGAGAAAGGCGACAACGCGATCTACAAGATCGCCAAGGTCACCAACGAGATCGAAAAACTCAACAAGCGGCTCAAGGCTGACAAGTTCCTGGGCAAGGGGACGATCACCGTCAGCTACGTCGACTGCAAGACCCCCAGCATGTGTGCCGTGCCCGGCGAAGCGTTTATCCACCTTGACCGCCGCCTGACAGTGGGCGACACAAAAACCTCGGCCGTGAAGGAAGTCAAAGACGCGGTCAAGCGGGCCGGGGTGAAAGCCAAGGTCGAGGTGCTGCGCTACGCACGCCCCAGCTACACCGGCTTAACATACGAAACCGAAAAGTACTTCCCCACCTGGTGCGAAGACGAGGACGACTTGCAGATCCAGGCCGCGATCAAGAACCACCGTGATGTGCTGGGTGCCGCCCCGACGCTGCACCGCTGGACGTTCAGCACCAACGGCGTCTCCATCGCCGGGATGTATGGCATCCCCTGCGTCGGGTTCGGGCCGGCTCCCGAAAACGTCGCCCACACCGTCAACGACTCCGTCCCGATCGACCACCTGGTCAAGTGCGCCGCGTTCTACGCCGGCTTCGGCCAGTCCTACTGCGATCTGGCACACAAACGACCCAACGACACCAATATGAACGTCAAGCGAAGATAATAATTCGGCGAGGCTGCATCAGCGGCCGTGCCTGTATCAATGAAAGGTAAAGCTTCAGATGACCGTGAGCCTCAAAGGAAAGAACTACATCGAGACCCAGGACCTGAGCCTGGACGAATTGAACCTGCTGCTGGAGACCTCGGACGAGCTGAAAGCCAAGTTCCACCGGGGCGAGCCGACCGTGGTCCTGAATAACCAGACGGCTTACCTGCTGTTCTTCGATAAATCGACAAGGACGCGTAACGCTTTCGAGGCCGGGATGACTCAGCTAGGCGGGCATGCCCACTTCCTGGACGCCGACGTCACTCAGATCAGCCACGGCGAGACCCCCGCCGACACCGGCAAGATCCTCGCGGCGATGGGCCACGGCATCTGCGTCCGTCACGACCTGGTCCTGGACGAGGGCAACAAGTACATGCGCGAGATGGCCGCGGCTTGCAACGTCCCGATCATCAACATGCAATGCGATGTCGACCACCCGACGCAGACGCTGGCCGACATCATGACCATCCGAGAACACTTCGGGAAAGACAATGTCGCGGGCCTGAAGATCGCGGTCACATGGGCGTTCGCCCCCAGCTACGCCAAGCCGTTGAGTGTCCCGCAGGGTTTGATCACGCTGATGACCCGGTTCGGGATGCACGTCTCGCTGGCCCACCCCGAGGGCTATAACCTGATCGAGCGCACCGTCGAGTCCGCCAGGTCCAACGCCAAGGCATCCGGCGGATCGTTCGAGATCGTGGACGATATGGACGCCGCCTTCGCCGATGCGGATATCGTGTACCCCAAGAGCTGGGGCGTCTACGACCTGATGCTCGAGCGTCAGAACGCGACCACCAAGGCAGAGATCGACGCCAACCAGCTGGCTTGTCTGGAGATGAACCACAAGCACAAGGACTGGATCTGCGACGAGCGTCGGATGAAGCTCGCCAAGGACTCGGCCGTCTACATGCACTGCCGCCCCGCCGACCGGGATGCGGAAGTCACCGACGCCGTGATCGACGGCCCGCAGTCGATCGTCTTCCAGGAGGCCGAGAACCGCCTGCACACCGCCAAAGCCATCATGTCCTGCACGATGCGCGAACGGCCGTTCTAAGAATCGAAACACATACCAACCGCAGGGGCCACAAGCCTTTGCGGTTTTTTACTGGGTGAATCGTTATGGGAAAGGCCGGACCAACCGTCATCGCTCTGGGGGGCAACGCGATCAGCGTGCCCGGGGAGCAGGGGAACATCCCCCAGCAGTTCGCGCACATGTCCGATACCGCGCGGTACCTGACGGACGCCATCGCGGGTGGCCGGCACGTCGTCCTGACCCACGGCAACGGCCCGCAGGTCGGCAACGTCCTGCGCCGCGTCGAGCTGGCGTCGTCGGAGATGTACCCCCTGCCGTTGGAGGTCTGTGTGGCCGACACGCAGGCGGGGATGGGCTACATGATCGGGCAGTGCATGATCAATGCGCTTAAGAAACGCGGGATCGAGACCGATGTCACGACGCTGGTGACCAACGTCCTGATCGACCAGGACGACGCCGCATTCAAACGACCGACCAAGCCGATCGGCTCGCAGATGTCCAAAGCCCAGGCCGAGGCCCACCGGGACAACGATGGCTGGTCGATCACGGAAGTCGCGGAAGGCATCTACCGGCGGATCGTCCCGTCGCCGATCCCTCAGGAAATCATCGAGCTGAACACCATCCAACGGCTCGTCGAGGATGGCGAGCTGGTCATCTGCTGCGGCGGAGGCGGCGTGCCGGTGGTCCGCGATGAACTCGGGATGCTGCGAGGGGCGGCCGCGGTGATCGACAAGGACCGCACCTCCGCCCTGCTCGCCAAGGAACTGAACGCCGAGGCGTTGGTGATCCTCACCGCCGTGGAACGCGTCTGCCTGAACTTCGGCAAGCCGGATCAGAAGACCCTGGACACCCTGACCGTCACCGAGGCGAAGACCTACCTGAAAGACGGCCACTTCGCCGAGGGCTCGATGAAGCCGAAGGTCGAGGCCGCGGTGGATTTCGTGGAAGGGTCAACCAGCCCCGACGTCGTAGCAATCATTGCGGAGTTGAGCCGATTGAGTGATGCGCTTGAGGGGAAGAGTGGGACGCGGATAACGCGAAGTTGAAATAGGCGGCAAGAATAAAACCGCATCGTTTCTACGGAATCAACTTATAATCTGCTCGCATTCGGCCAATAATATAATTAAGGTTCTTGTAATCACCTTCATTTACAAGATCAATAATTGATCTGCCGCCGACGAGGGGCAACTTCATAGTTACCCACTTTTCGGGTTCTGGCAATGCTCTCTCGCCTATCTCCAAGATACGAGTTCGATAAGGATCAGGGATATCAGCAAGTGTTTTAGCTATATCAGCCACAGTTACATCATTTCGGTACCGTGATCATTACTCGCACGGAATCTCACCCATCCGCTCATGCAGCGCACGGGAAACCTCCACGCTCTTCCCCCGGACTTCGGCTTCGTCGCAACTCACCACTTCCCCGCCTCGTAGTTTCCAGTCGCCGCCGATCATGACGTCGGAGACAAACTCGGGGCCCATGGCGTAGATGAGGTGGCCGGCGAGGTTGTCGGCGCTCAGCGGGGTCGCCGGGGTGTACTTCGTCAGCACGAGGTCGGCTTCGGCGCCGGGTTCCAGGACGCCGAGTTTGACGCCCAGGGCCTTTGAGGCGTAGCGGGCGGATTCGCCGATCATGGCGAGCGGTCGGCCGAACGGCAGCGGGATGTCGCCATCATGGCTCTTGAACTGTGCGGTGCGGGCCTCGCGCCACATGTCGGCCCCGATGCCGTCGGTCCCGAGCATCGGGGGTCGGTCGAACCGGGCGACCGGAGCGTAGCCGACGGCGTTGTTCATGTTCGAGTTAGTGTTGTGGGCCATCGTGATGGTGTCACGCTCGTTGATCGCCTGGATATCGGCGTCGCTTAGGTGCGTGCCGTGGGCGAAGATGGTGTCTGGATGATCCAGCAGGCCGTGCTCCTTGAAACGGTCGAACAGGGTCTGCCCGTAGCCTGCCTGGGTCATCGCTTCATCGCAGCCATCCTCGGCGACGTGGATGTGTATACCGACCTGTAATTCCTTGGCGAACGAGACGCAGGCCGCCAGGGACTTTTCGTTGAGGGTGAAGCTGGCGTGTGCGCCGACCATCCCGGCGAACCGGCCGTTGTTGCGTTTCTTGCAGAGGACGACGAAGCGTTCGTTCTCATCAAGGCCACGCAGGGCCTCGTTCTTATGATTGCGGTCGGTGGCTTCGTAGCAGAGGACGCCCCGGCAGCCGGCTTGGGCGATCCCGCCTTCCAGATCAGACAGGCTGCCCTCAATCGCGTTGGGCGAGGCGTGGTGGTCAATCAGCGTCGTTGTGCCGCAACGCAGCGCGGCCAGCGCGCCGACGACCCCGCTGGTACGGATGCTCTCCACATCATGAGCGAGGTCCAGCCGCCACCAGACATACTTAAGAATCTCAAAAAAGTTGGTCGGCGTCTTGGGCGGCGCGGGCATCCCCGCGGCGAGGGCGGAGTACAAGTGAGTGTGCCCGTTGACCAGGCCTGGCATAAGGACCGCCCCGCCGCAATCGATCATCTCGTCGCCCTGCTCGGGGGTGATGTCTCCCACCGCGACGATCTTGCCATCCACCACGTGGAGGTTGCCCTGCTGGACCATCGGCGGGTCGAGCTGGACGAGGGTCGCGTTGGTGAAGCAGGTGCCCATGGTTGTTGGTCAATTGTGCCCACGTTCAGTAAACGAGGGCGTCTTTATGTGATAGTTATATCACAGAAGATCGAGGACGCCGGTCTGCTGGTTGAATCCTTCGATCAGGGTATCCCATTCATCGACCTGGGCGAAGGTCTTCGTCCAGAAGTCCGGGTCCCAGAGCTCGTTGAGTTCTTCGATGGTTCGGCCCTGCTGCTCAACCCAGGTGAAGTACTTGAAGTTGTGAAGGGCCTTGCGGTCTGCGTAGTTCAGCTCACGCACGTGGTCGGTGACGATCCCGTCCAGGTAGCGGGCGCGGTCGGCGATGGCCTGGTCACGGGTGTAGGCCCCGCGTTCTTCGGTGAGCTCGGCGAGCCGGCTGCCGTAGAGTTCCGACGAGTCGGTCAGGCAGGTGAAGATGACATCCTTGCCGTTCATGTCGTAGTGCTGCGCGGTCTTGATCGCGGCGGCCAGGTTGCAGATGCAGGAGATGCCCAGCAAGGGCAGCTGGTCAACGAGTTCACCGGGCAGCGTGGATTTCAGGTATTCCTGGCCCGCGGGCTCGTTGAACAGACGTAACAGCGACATGCATTGCTCATCATCGATCGCTGAGATCATGTCGGTGTTTCGGACGTTGTGGACCCATGGGACGTGCTTGTCGCCGATGCCCTCGATGCGGTGCCCGCCGAAGCCGAACTGGTAGAGCGTCGGGCATTGCAGGGCTTCGGTGGCGACAACGCGCACCCCCGGATGCAAGGTTCGTAAATAATCCCCGGCGGCGATGGTTCCCGCGCTGCCGGTGGCTGAAACGTAACCTGCCAGGCGTTTATCGTCGCCGAGTGTCTCGAAAACCTCCTGGATGATGGAGCCGGTGACGTGGTAATGCCAGGTCGGGTTCCCGAATTCTTCGAACTGGTTGAAGATCACGCACTCGGGGCGGGTATTGCGGATCTCCCAGCACTTGTCGTAGATCTCTTTGACGTTGGACTCGCAGCCGGGGGTCGCGATGACCTCCGAGCAGATGCCGTTGAGCCAGTCGAAGCGTTCCTTACTCATTTCTTCGGGGAGGATGGCGACCGCGTCACAGCCCAGCAGCGCCGAGTCGAACGCGCCACCACGGCAGTAGTTGCCGGTGCTGGGCCAGACCGCCTTGTTCTGGGTGGTGTCGAATTCACCGGTGACGAGGCGCGGGGCCAGGCAGCCGTAGGCCGCGCCGACCTTGTGTGCGCCGGTTGGGAAGTACTTGCCGACGATCCCGATGATGGTGGCGTCCACGCCTGTCATCTCCGGCGGGAAGACGACGTAGTTGCCATTGTTGTAGAGGCCGCCCTTCTCGGTCGGTTCGTTCTTCCAGCTGATGCGGAACAGGTTTATGGGGTCGACATCCCATAGCCCGACCTGCTTAAGCCGGTCCTTGACCTTATCGGGGACAAGCCCGGGATCGCGCATCTGCGCGAAGGTCGGCAGCAGGACCTTGCGATCGCGGCACTGGTTTACGGTTCGATCTAATACGTCCTGATTCACCTTCATCAATTTGCTCCGTCCAATACACCCCGGACACCCCGGACACCCCGGACACCCCGGATACCCCGGGGTTCTAATGCGTTTGCGAGGCTGTCCATATCGGGTTTGATGCTGATCGGTTTGCCGCCTGCCTGGATGGCGGCTTTGGTGTCCTTCAATCCGCTGCCGGTGACCATGCTCAGGACCCGGTCGTTGGCCGAGATCACGTCGACTTCCCGGGCGGCCATGACCCCCGCCAAAGCTGCGGCGGCCGCGGGTTCTGCATAGATGCCGTGCCGCCCGCCGAGCTTCATCGCGTCGAGTATCTGGTGGTCGTCCACACAGACCAGCACGCCGTCGGCTTCCTTCAGTGCGTTGACCGCCTTGCGCCAGTTGCGGGGGACCGGGACGTTGATGCTGTCGGCGATGGTCCCGCCGTCCTGGAGTTTGTCCGGTAGTTTGCCGTGCTCAAGGACGTACCCGATCGGAGCGACGCCGTCGGCCTGCACGCCCAGCAGGCGAGGCAGGCGGTCGATCTGGCCTAGCTGGTGCATCTGCTTTAAGCCCTTCCAGATGCCAGCCACCGTGCAGCCATCCCCGACGCTGACCGCGACCCAGTCGGGCACCCCGCCGAAGCTGTGGGACTGTTCTGCGATCTCCAACCCGCCGGTTTTCTTACCCTCGACCAGTACGGGGTTGATTGCGCAGTTGCGGTTGTACCAGCCGAACTTCGTGCAGGCCGCCGAGCAGAGGTTGTAGGCCTCGTCGTAGCTGCCTTGCACGGCGACGACATGGGCTCCGTAGACCAGCAGTTGGGCGAGTTTGGGCTGCGGCGCGGTTCGGGGGACAAAGATGACGCAGGGCATGCCCGCCAGTGCGGCGTGGCCTGCGAGGCTGGTCGCGGCGTTGCCGGTCGAGGCGCAGGCGATGGTGCTGGCTTTGCACTGCAAAGCATGGGCGACGCCCACCGAGCTTGCGCGGTCTTTGAAGCTGGCGGTGGGATTCCGGCCGTCGTCTTTGAAAAGCAGCTGCTTGAGGCCCAGCTCACCGGCGAGCCGTTGCGTGTCGATCACCGGGGTCCAGCCGACCTGCCAGTCTTCGCGGATACTCGATTCGGCCAGCGGCAGCAGCTCGCGGTATCGCCAATGGTTCAACGCTCGGCCGTGCAGGGGGTTTTCCTGCCAGGCGTGACGGACGGCATCAAGGTCAAAGTTGATGTCCACAATACCCTCATCGGGGCCGCAGTCTTCACACGCAATCCAGGGCTTGTCCGCCCCGTAGGTTCGGCCGCAAGCCACGCATGTCAGGCCTGTGATAAATCTGCTCATCAGAGAATAATCCCAAAAGGTCTATTGTACCGCGCGGGGCTGAATGCACCTAACATAAACAATCCACAAAGATTATGGTTGGTCATATCCACCCCGTCGATTACGCTAAAGGGCTGGCACCGCGCCCTGTGACCTTGTGAAAACCCGTCGAAGCATCCCATGGTAGACCTTTACTGCTCCCCTTTCGTGGACCTGATCGACCGCATGCGTCTGGAATACCAGACCCGGTCGAGCATGTTCGACCTGCCCGCCAAGAAGTGGTTCCACCCCTCGGCAGACCCGGATGCGCCGGACCTTTCAACCACGTTCCACGGCCGACCCGCGGGCAACCCCGTTGGCCCGGCCGCCGGGCCGCAGACGCAGATGGCTCAAAATCTGGTCCTGGCGTACCTGGCGGGGTCGCGGATCTTCGAGCTGAAGACCGTGCAGATCAACGACCGGCTTGAGATACCCCGGCCCTGTATCGACGCGACGAACATCGGCTACAACGTCGAGTGGTCCCAGGAACTCTTGCTGCACGAATCTCTGGATCAGTACGTCCAGGGGTGGATGCTTTTGCACATGCTCCGGCAGAGCCCGGAGACGTTTGGCAATCCGTTTAGCGATTCACCCATCGCTGGCCCAGCGGGCGATTTCCTGTTCGATATGTCCGTCGGGTACGACCTCAAGGGCATCCAATCGGACACAGTCCGACGGTTCCTTAGCGGGATGCTGGACGCCTCCAAAGACATCGAAGCACTCAAGGCCCTGCTGCCCGACCGGTTAATGCACCTGCGCGATCTGGATTACCCGTCAGCCCTGAGCAGCAGCATCACGCTCTCGACATTCCACGGTTGCCCGGCCGACGAGATCGAACGCATATGCGAATTCCTGCTCACCGAAATCGGCGTCGACGTCATCGTGAAGATGAACCCCCCGATGCTCGGCGCCGAGCGGCTGGAGTACCTGCTGCACGACGTGATGGGGTATCACGAAGTCACGGTCAACCCCGAGGCCTACACCAGCGGGCTCTTGTTCGATGAATCGATCGAGATATGCAGGCGGCTGGACACACTGGCGAAAGCCAACGGACGTTCGTTTGGGGCGAAGTTCTCAAACACGCTGGAAGTGGTCAATCACAAGGATTTTTTCACCCCGGATAACAAGGTGATGTACCTGTCCGGGCCGCCGCTGCATGTCATCACGCTGACGCTGGCGGCCGAGTTCCGCAAAGTCATGGGTCACGCCATGCCGATCACCTTTTCCGCGGGTGTGGACCGCAAGAACTTCCCGAACATGGTGGCCTGCGGCTTCAAACCGATCACGACCTGTACCGACCTCTTAAAACCCGGCGGCTACGGCCGACTGCCCGGCTACCTCGGCGACCTGACCGCAGGGATGACCAAACTCGGCGCGAAGACGATCGATGAGTTCATCCTCAAAGCAAACAGTCACGGAGACGAAGCGGGTGGCGACCCGGTTCTGGCGGGCTTCCTGAACATGGCGGACATCGTCAAGGAAACCCAGGCCGACCCACGCTACACCCAGGCGAAGAACCAGATGGTGCCCAAGCGGATCAACTCGCACCTGGTGGTCTTCGATTGCGTAACCTGCAACAAGTGCATCCCGGTCTGCCCGAACGACGCAAACTTCTTGTACGAAACACCGAAGGTTGACCTGTTGTATCGGGATATCGCGGTGCAACCGGACGGGACCATTAAAGAGGTGGGTGAAGAGAAGGAATTCAAGGTCGAACGCACCGAGCAGATCGCGAACTTCGCGGACTATTGCAACCACTGCGGCAACTGCGACACGTTCTGCCCGGAGTACGATGGGCCTTACATCAAGAAGCCGAGTTTCTTTGGCAGCCTCAAGGCGTTTGAGGACGGGGCTCCGCACGACGGGTTTTATGTGGATGCCCAGGGCGAGAGGTATGCGTTACTGGGCCGAATGGATGGCGTGGCGTGCAGGCTTGACAGCCTGGACGAGGCGGGCAAGTCGTACGAGTATGACGATGGCGTCGTGACGCTGATTATTGAGGATGGACGCCCGACCGAACTGGCTGGATTGTGCTCCGGTCAGCCGCACCCCCCGCACATTGTCGATCTTGGACGATTCCATACGCTCGCCGTACTCCTAAACAGTATCACCAGCTCCTCTCGGGTCCATCAGGTCAACGCCCCACTGGTCGCTTCCGGAGCGCCCTAGCCTTCTCTATGGCTAAAATGCGTAATTGCAACCAATTATAGTAGTTATGTGTATATTGACTCAGTTGCCTGGAATCGCAAGCCTTGTATGGCCGACCAGTCTGTGCAACGAAAGTCCAGTTATTTTAAGATTACCCCGCTTTTCCACTTGTCACAGCCCCTATAACTGTTTAATCTGGACCTGTTCTTTCGTGGCGTATCCGATGGGATACGGGCGAGCGATGCTGGAGAAAGACGGGTAAATCTGGAGCGTTCTGCGAAAGGCCCGTGAAGTTCACCCCCAGTGGTAACTTAGGAAAGGAGAGGGAGAAAGAAAGACCGATAATAATCTTAGATTTTTAACGTGAAGCTATTGCATTTCACGGCTAATCGGCTATCCTTGTTCTGTCGAAGAGAACATAGGTAGCTGTTGTTTTGCTGCCGCAAAATAGTGTATAGGAGAGGAGAAAGTGTGGACCCAGGTCCGTACTTTCTCTTTTTTGTGCGCCATCTAGCGGACCTCGGCAACAGCCTTTTCTTATACAGGAGAGATGAGGATGTTTTACCGAAGTGCCGCAGGTTGTTTGATTGCCGGGGTCATCGCTTTCACAGTCAGCGGGGCTCAAGCCGCCCCGATCAACTACGGTGATTTCACCTTAGATAGTGGGATCGCGCTGGACATCACAGAAACCTCTGTGACCGATCCAACGCCCCTGTTCGGTGTGCCGACCGTTTACGGCAATTCAATTACGTTTTCCACCGGCCTTTTCGCGGCGGCACAGGCCGGCACGGGGGCGGATATTACTTCCGGAAAGCTTACGTTTATTATCCAGGCCGACCCGGGTCTGTTCATTGAATCCATTAGCCTAGAAGAGATCGGCGACTTCCTCATGTTGGGAAGCACCGCCGAGGTCACCGCGGGAGGGACACTTGTGGCTACGGTTCTTAACCCCCTGATTGGGGGGTTCGTCAGCGATCCGATCGATATCGATCCGGATATGCCGCAGGCGGGGACAGGCTCGGGAATCTGGTCTGGTATCGCCGGCGTGGTGCTGACCCAGCTGGACGCGACCCGTGTACGGATCGACCTGGATAACAACCTGATCGCCTCGGCGGAAGCCCCGGCGGATGCGGCCCTGATCGATAAGAAAGCCCTGACTATTCAGATAGAGTTCAGTGAGATCCCTGAACCCGCGAGCCTGGCCCTGATGGGGATCGGCCTGCTGGCGATCGGCCGTCGGCACTGAGCCAGATAAAACCGACTTCTATTATCCTCTAAGCCCCGCCTGATACGGCGGGGCTTTTTGTATCGGTCCCAGCCACAACCCGCTCAACCGGCTTCGGCCCGAGTAGGCACGGGGGCGGCACGCCGTTAAACTGCGCCCTGCCCGCGGCGTCCTGTGGGGCACCCAGGCCGCCGTTGATGTCGTACCGACCTGTTTTACCGATGTTGCATTATGGATATAACTGGGAAGATACAGACCGACGCAGACAGCTTCCGGGCAAGCACCGAGGAGGGCTGGTCGGTACAAAACGCGCAGACGCTTTACGGGCTGGACCGCTGGGGGCGGGATTACTTTTCTATTAATGACGCCGGCCATCTTTCGGTCCACCCGACGCACGATCCCGGTGTGCAGATCGACCTGAAGGACCTGGTCGAGCAGCTCAAGCAACGCGACGTGCAGCCGCCGGTCCTGATCCGGTTTACCGATATCCTGCGCCATCGTATTACCGAGATGGCGCAGGTCTTTCAGACCGCCATCCGCGAGATGGATTTCAAGGGCGGCTACCGCTGCGTCTACCCGATCAAGGTTAACCAGCAGCGGCACGTCGTCGAGGAGACTCTGGCGTTCGGCAAGGAGCACGGCTTCGGCCTGGAGGCGGGCAGCAAGCCCGAGCTACTCGCGGTCATGGCGATGGTTGAGGACGAGACCACCCCCATCATCTGTAACGGCTTCAAGGACGACCAGTTCATCGAGGCGGTGATTCTGGCAACCAAGCTGGGCAAGAACATCATCCCAGTGGTTGAGAAGTTCAGCGAGTTGAAGCTGATCGTCCATCACGCCAAGGAACACGGCGTGCGTCCGCAGATCGGCGTGCGCGTCAAACTCGCCACCAAGGGCTCGGGCCGATGGGAGCAGTCAGGCGGGGTCCACTCCAAGTTCGGGCTGTTCATCAACGAGGTGCTCGATGCAACCGCGTACCTCAAAGAACACGACATGCTTGACTGCCTGAACCTGCTGCACTTCCATCTGGGCAGTCAGATCACCACGATCGCGCCGATCAAACGGGCGATCACCGAGATGGTCCGTATCTACTGCGAGCTTCACAAGTCCGGGGCCGGGCTGAAATACATCGACGTCGGCGGCGGGCTGGGCGTGGACTACGACGGCAGCAAGACCGATGTCAGCTCGAGCATTAACTACTCGCTGCAGGAATACGCCAACGACGTGGTGTATCACATCAAGGAACTCTGCGACGACTCAGACGTGCCGCACCCCACGATCATCAGCGAATCGGGCCGGGCGATGGTCGCGTACCACAGCATGTTGATCTTCAACGTGCTGGGCTCGTCCGGTTTTGACGGGTTTGAACCGCCGACCGAGATGCCCCGCGACGAAGTCGACGAGCTGCCACACCCGATCCGGTCGCTGTACGACGCCTACTTCGACCTGGATGAGAAGACTTTTGCGCAGTCGTACCACGACGCTCAGGTTGCGCGTGATGAAGCCATGAACGTGTTCAACCTGGGGTACTGCTCTCTGGATCTACGGGCGCTTGCCGAACGGCTCTACTACGCGGTCTGCTTCAAGGCGTTGAGTTACATCCGCGAAATACCCGACCCGCCGCAGGATTTTAAGGACTTGGAATCCCTGCTCTGCCGGACCTATTTCTGCAACTTTTCAATCTTCCAGTCGATGCCCGACAGCTGGGCGATCGACCAGCTGTTCCCGATCATGCCGA
>JAJDCW010000128.1 GCA_029260635.1 Phycisphaeraceae bacterium
TGCCTTTCTGAAAGAGTTTCTGACGTAGCAGCTGGGGGCCTGCGGGCTTCCGCCGGAGGGTCGCGTCGATGAGTGCCCGGGCGTACGCTTCGTCGTCCAGGAAGCCCATCTCGGTGAGTTTATCCAAGACCTCCTCACGGACTGGTTGGGTGTAGTCCAGTCTCTTGAGCTTAAAATCCAGGTCCGACCGACTCATGGCCCGGCGGTTCAGTCGGTTCATCGCCTGCCGCAGCGCTTTGTCGTATACCGATGCCTGTGCGACCAGCCCGGCTAATTGATCATCCCAGGACTGCCCGACGTGCAGGCCCAACTCGGCAACCTTGCTCTGCGCCAGGGTCGCCACCACCTTCCGCCCGATACGGATCGACACCCTTTTGGGGTTCTTCTGCGTCGGCCTGATTGAGGTGATCTCCATGGCAAATCCATCTTACCCCCCCGGTCACGGATCGGATACTATCTTGCCGATACCCGTTCAAACCATCCGCCACCCAACCATTTACAACTCAATCCCATGGCTCTGATCACCTGTGAATTCTTCTCCGACGCGCTTGAACTGAGTGTCACGGCCCGCGTCATCCTGCCTCAGGCGACCCAGACCCACGCGCATCACTACTCCGACGTGGACCTGTCGCCGCCACACCCGACGCTGTACCTGCTGCACGGGCTGGGGGATAACAGCGCCGCCTGGACCCGGCAGACCAGTATCGAGCGGTACGTCTGGAAGAAGAACCTGGCCGTGGTCATGCCCGAGGTCCATCGCAGTTTCTACGCGGACATGGTCATGGGGAATAAGTACTGGACCTTTCTTACTGAGGAGTTGCCGGTCGTCGCTCGGCGGTTTTTCCCACTGTCGGACAAGCGGGAGGACAATTTCGTGGCGGGGCTGTCGATGGGGGGGTACGGGGCGTTTAAGTGGGCGTTGAGCCACCCCGAACGGTTCTCTGCCGCAGCCAGCCTGTCCGGGGCCGTCGACCGGACCAAACGGATGGTGGCCTCGGAGAAGATGGCCGAGGAGTTCATCCACGTCTTCGGCGGTCCCGAGCAGTACACGGGCTCCGGGAACGACCTGCTGCACCTGGCCAGCCAACTCGCTGCCAGCGACCGGCCCCGGCCTGCCCTGTACCAGTGCTGCGGGACGGAAGATTTTGTATATCCTGAAAATATCTCATTCCGGGACCATCTGCGTGACGTAGGGATCGAGTCGGACTACCATGAGCACGTCGGTGAGGAGCACGAATGGGGCTACTGGGACCGGATGATTCAGGATGTGTTAGAATGGATACCATTGAGACCGGGGACTGGAACTGGCGGGGCGGGCGCAACCGCCTGAGTTGAACGACTCGGAGAGCCGGAATGTCAGATATCCATGAAGAATTAGGCCGGGCCGTCCTCGAGGGTGCAGAGGAGATGTTCCGCGCCCAGAAACGCATGGCCGAAAGCGCGGTCCGCCAGATCACGTTCGATCAGATGAAGATCGCTCTGGATGAAGAGAGCAACAGCGCCGCGGTCATCATGAAACACCTGTCTAGCGCGATGCGTTCACGCTGGACCGACTTCCTGACCACCGATGGCGAGAAAGCCTGGCGCGACCGTGATGAAGAATTCACAGACCGCTACACCAGCCGGGAAGAGGTCGAGAAGGACTGGGAAGCCGGCTGGAACGCCTTGTTCGCCAGCCTCGGCAAGCTGCGTCCGGTCGACCTGACCGCCAACGTGACCATCCGAGACGAGCCCGAGACCGTGATCGGCGCGATCCACCGCCAGCTCTCGCACTACGGCTACCACATCGGCCAGCTGGTCATCCTCTGCCGGACCCTCGCGGGGCCGGACTGGTCCACCCTGACCGTGCCACGCAGCAAGAGCAAGTAGGGCGGGGCTATCAATTAAGTGATTCGGTTGTCCACGCAGTCGTCATCCCACTGCAATTATTACCCCACGCATTTATAGCCGAGGGCCTACGGCCCGCAGGTCTCCCCTTGTCATGCCCGCCTCTGCGCCGTATGCTTCAGGTGTTCGCTAGGGGTGTCCCGGACGATAAAGACCGGGACTGAGACAAACCCTCCGAACCTGATCAGCCAACCCCCGAGAGGGGGGCAACTGCGTAGGGAAGCGACGCCGACTCGACGGTTGCGCGAGCGCGTCCCTGCACACAACAGGAGATTCGCGATGACCACGCTCAACAACAACGATCAAACCAATAACAGCAACGCCGATAAGCTCGACACCGAGTCGTTTGGCTACACCCTCCCGCCTGTCGGCGTCGATCCCGGTACGGAAGCCACCGCGACCACGCCCGGCTCGTTTGCGAATCACCCCAAAATCGCCGCTGGTCCCGACGGCGCGAAAACCTTCAGTTCACCAGACACGCCCGGCATGCCCGCGCCGTCCGGAAAGACGGCCTGGGACTTCATGCCCACCGACTGGACACTGGTGAACGAAGTCGACCGTGACAGCCACCCGGACTTTATCGAGGCACTTGGCCATCATCAGCCTTGTGCGTGGCAGGCCCCTGCCGGGTTCGAGGCATCGACTCAGTTGGAGTTCGCACGCCTCGGCAAGATCACGCCGCAGATGCGCCGCGTCGCCGAGCGCGAGCCGCACCTGACGCCAGAGCAGGTCCGGGATGAAGTCTCCGTGGGCCGGCTGGTCATCCCCGCTAACAAAGTTCACTTAGGCTACAAGCTCGACCCGATGTGCATCGGTCGGGCCAGCAAGACCAAGATCAACGCCAACATGGGCGCTTCTCCGATCTCGTCTGACACCAGTGAAGAAGTCGAAAAACTCGAATGGGCCTTGCGTTGGGGAGCCGACACTGTGATGGACCTCTCCACCGGAGGCGACCTGGACGCCACACGCGAAGCGCTGCTGCGCGACTCCACCGCGCCGATCGGCACGGTCCCGATCTACTCGATGATCATCGGAAAAAAAATCGAAGACCTCGACCACGCCATGATCCTCGAGACGGTTCAGCATCAGGCCGAGCAGGGCGTGGATTACTTCACGATCCACGCGGGCATCCTCAAGGAACACATTAAGCTCGCCAAGGACCGTCTGATAGGCCTGGTCTCGCGCGGCGGGTCGCTGCTGGCCAAGTGGATGCTCACCCACAACGCCGAAAACCCCATGAACACCGCCTGGGAAGATATCTGCGACATCATGCGCAAGTATGACGTGACGTTCTCCATCGGCGACGGCTGTCGGCCCGGCGGACTGGCAGATGCCTCGGACAAGCTCCAGTTCGCCGAGCTGATCGAGATCGGCAAGCTGACCGAACGTGCTTGGCGTAAAGGCGTGCAGGTCATGGTCGAGGGCCCGGGCCACGTCCCGCTGGATCAGATCGAATACAATATGAAGCTCGAACGCACCGTCTGCC
>JAJDCW010000129.1 GCA_029260635.1 Phycisphaeraceae bacterium
AAGGCAATCATGAACTTCTCGATCCCGGTGCGCATGGACGACGGGTCGCTGAAGGTGTTTCAGGGCTACCGGGTCCGGCACAACAACCACCGCGGGCCGACCAAGGGCGGCATCCGCTACCACCCGGACGTGGACCTGGACGAGGTCAAGGCATTAGCGTTCTGGATGACCTGCAAGTGTGCGGTGGTCGGCATCCCCTACGGCGGGGGCAAGGGCGGCATTACCGTCGACCCGCGCGAGCTATCACACATGGAGCTTGAACGGCTGTCGCGCGGCTTCATCCAGCAGGCGGCGGACTTCATCGGGCCGGACGTCGATATCCCCGCGCCGGACGTGTACACCAACGCGCGGATCATGGGCTGGATGATGGACGAGTACTCCAAGATCAAACGCCGGTACAGCCCGGCGGTCATCACCGGCAAGCCGATCCCCCTGGGCGGCAGCCTCGGGCGCGACGACGCCACCGGACGCGGGGCCTACTACTGCATCAAGGAGCTTGAAAAGAAACGCAACTGGAACCCCGGGGATATCAGCGTCGCCGTGCAGGGGTTCGGCAACGGCGGGCAGCACGCCGTCCGGCTACTGCACGCCGATGGGTACAAGGTCGTCGCCGTCAGCGATTCCAAAGGCGGGATCTACAAGGAAGACGGGTTCGACGTGCCCAGCCTGATCCAGTTCAAGAACGAGTCCCGCAAGCTCAAGGCCGTCTACTGCGACGGCTCGGTCTGCGAAGCCATCGAATCCGAATCGATCACCAACGACGAGCTGCTCGAGCTGGATGTGGACATCCTGATCCCCGCCGCGCTGGAGAATCAGATCACGTCAGACAACGTCGATCGGGTCAAGGCCAAGGTCGTCGTCGAGGTCGCCAACGGGCCGATGACCCCCGACGCGGACATGGCAATGGCCAAGAGCAAGACGCTGGTCGTCCCGGATATCCTCGCCAACGCCGGCGGGGTCACCGTCAGCTATTTCGAGTGGGTGCAGAACCGCCAAGGATTCTACTGGACCGTCGAGGAGGTCCATGAAAAACTCGAAAAAATCATGCGCGACAGCTTCAACGCGGTCTACGACCTGATGGAAGAACATCGTACTGACATGCGCACCGCGGCGTACGCCCATGCGCTCAAGCGGATCGGCGCCGCCGTCGAGGCCGGGGGCACGCAGGAGTACTTCAGCGGAGGCAAAGATGGCTGATCAGCCCCCCGTCAAAGTCTCGGACCTGATGGTCCGGTGCCTGGAGAACGAGAAGATCACGCACATCTTCGGCGTCCCCGGCGAGGAGAACGCCGACTTTATGATGTCGCTGCGTGGCTCGTCGATCCAGTTCGTACTCACCCGCCACGAGCAGGGCGCGGCCTTCATGGCCGAGGTCTACGGGCGGCTCACGGGAAACCCTGCGGGGTGCCTGGGCACGCTGGGCCCCGGCGCAACGAACCTGATCACGGGGGTCGCCGACGCCAACATGGACCGCGCGCCGATGCTGGTGCTCACAGGCCAGGGGGCGACCACCCGGCAGCACAAAGAGTCACACCAGGTGATGGACGTCGTGCAGATGTACAGGCCGGTGACCAAGTGGTCCCACGCGATCATCGCCGAGGACCACATCCCGGAGGTGGTGCGCAAGGCGGTCCGGGTCGCGCGCTCGGAGAAACCCGGCGCGGTCCACCTGGAACTGGCCGAGGACATCGCCAAACGCCCCGCTCAGGGCAGCCCCATGCCCGTGCGTCGTTACCGCAGGCCGAGCCCGGACGGCGTGATCTGTGACCGGGCGTTTGAGCTGATCCGTGACGCCAAACGGCCGATCATCATCGCCGGCAACGGCACGATCCGGAAACGCGCGAGCAAGGAGCTTCGCCGGTTCTGCGAGCTGACACGGATCGGCTGCGCCTCGACGTTTATGGCCAAGGGCTGCGTGGACCGCGACGCCGACTACTGCCTGTTCACGGTCGGGCTGCAGTCCAAGGACCACATCGCCTGCGCGATCGAAGGGGCGGACCTGGTCATCACCGTGGGCTACGACATGGTCGAGTACCCGCCTCGCCTGTGGAACAACGACGCGGACAAGCACATCCTGCACATCGATTTCCAGCCCGCCGAGGTCGACGGGAACTACAACCCCGAGGCCGAGTTGATCGGTGACGTCGCCGACACGTTGAGCCGGCTCAACGAACGGGTGGAGCACTACACAAGTGAAAGCCAGTGTTTTGATTTCCAGCTGGACCATCAGCGCGGGGCCCGTGAGCAGATGCTCGACGACTTCAGGGCCTACGCGGACGACGAGACCCAGGGCGCGATACGTCCGCAGAAGGCGCTCTGGGATGTGCAGGCGGCGCTCGGAGATTCAGACATCCTGCTGTCGGGGGTCGGCGCGCACAAGATGTGGATCGCCCGACATTACCAGTGCAAGGAGCCGAACACCTGCCTGATCCCCAACGGGTTCTGCTCGATGGGGCTGCCGCTGCCCGGCGCGATCGCGGCGTCCATCGTCGTCGAGCAGGGGCTCGACGGCAAGGCCACCGACCGCAAGGTCTTCGCGATCGCGGGCGACGGCGACTTCCTCATGAACGTCCAGGAGATGGAGACCGCTCGTCGGCTTAACAGCGACATCACCGTCATGGTCTGGGAGGACGGGGAATACGGCCTGATCGTCTGGAAGCAGGAGAACGAGTTCAAGACACACACCGACCTGTCGTTCGGCAACCCCGATTGGATGAAACTCGCGGACGCCTTCGGCTGGCAGGGGCAACACGTCGATCAATCGGCCGACCTGCGCGGCGCGATCGACAAGGCGATCCAACACAAGGGGCCTTCCCTGATCGTGCTCCCGATCGACTACCGTGAGAACCCGAAGCTGACCGAGCGGCTTGGCAACATCGCGTGCACGATCTGAGTGATGTCTGGCCGACTGTTGGTTGATAAGGCCGCGCCCTTATAATGTCCCGGTGGCTGCGGGGGATCGTGCTCGTGCCCGGCCAATAAACATCAGAGGCAACATGCTCAAAGACCGCTACCCCTACTACCTGGCCAACGAACCGAAAACGCCCAACACCGATCTCGAGGTGACGGACAAGTACAGCGGGGAGGTGGTGACACGTGTGGCGCAGGCCGACGCCGATGCGATCGAAGAAGCGGTCGCCGCTGCGGTCGAGGCCGTCGGCCCGATGCGTCGGATGAAGGCCTACGAGCGCCAGGCCGTGCTGGAGCACTGCGTCAGCCGATTCAGGGAACGTGCCGAGGAATTGGCACAGGGGCTGTGCATCGAGGCGGGCAAACCCATCAAGGATTCGCGTGGCGAGGTCACACGGCTGATCGACACCTTCAAGATCGCAGCGGAAGAAGCGACACGTATCTACGGCGAGGTGATCCCGATGGAGATCTCCGCGCGGGCGGCCGGGTACGCGGGGATGACCCGGCGGGTACCGATCGGGCCCTGCTCGTTTATCACACCGTTCAACTTCCCGCTGAACCTGGTGGCGCACAAGGTGGCCCCGGCGATCGCGGTGGGCTGCCCGTTTGTGCTCAAGCCCGCGGCGAACACGCCGATCGGGGCGCTGATCATCGGCGAGATCCTGGCCGAAACCGACCTGCCGAAGGGCGCGTTCTCGATCTTCTCAACCAGCAACGAGCTGGCCGCACCGCTGGTCGAGGATGAAAGGTTCAAGCTGCTGTCTTTCACCGGCTCGCTGATCGGTTGGGACCTCAAGAGCCGGGCCGGCAAGAAGAAGGTCTCGCTGGAGCTGGGCGGCAACGCCGCCTGTATCGTCGATCAAGACATCACGGGCGAGCATTTGGACGACGCGTTGAAGCGCATGGTGATCGGCGCGTTTTATCAATCGGGCCAGAGCTGCGTGGGCGTGCAACGCATACTGATCCACGAATCGATCTACGACACGTTCAAGTCACGCTTCGTGGAGGCGACCAAGGGGCTCGTCGCGGGCGACCCGAAAGATGAGGCGACCTTCATCGGCCCGATGATCTCCGAAAACGCAGCCAAAAAACTGGAGGGGTGGATCAATAACGCCACAGTGAAAGGCGCCAAGCTGCTCTGCGGCGGGCAACGCAACGGGGCGATGCTGCAGGCCACGCTGTTGGAAGACGTTCCCCAAGACACTCAGCTGTGGTGCGACGAGGCGTTCGGGCCGGTCGCCGTGCTGACCAAGTTCAACGACTTCGACGACGCCCTGAAACTCGTCAACGACAGCGACTTCGGCCTGCAAGTCGGGGTGTTTACGCGCGACCTTTACAAAGCTCAGAAAGCCTGGCACGAACTCGAAGTGGGCGGCGTGGTCATCGGCGACGTCCCCAGCTGGCGCGTCGACCACATGCCCTACGGCGGGGTCAAAGACAGCGGCCTGGGGCGTGAGGGCATCCGGTACGCTATCGACGAGATGACCGAAATCCGCTTGATGGTGATCCGCACGCCGTAGGTATGGTTTTATTGGATGCGGACCCGGAAGCTGGTGGCGCGGGGGGCACGGGGCGCGATCTGCCGATAGATAACACATGGCTAAACCTGTCCCCGAGAGCAACCCCGAACGCACCCGACTCGATGAGGACGCGTCGCGTCAGAAGAACTGGAAACGGTTCGGGCCCTACCTGGCCGAGCGCCAGTGGGGGACGGTGCGCGAGGATTACTCGCCGGGCGGGGAAGCGTGGGGCTACTTCCCGCACGACCACGCGCGCAGCCGGGCCTACCGCTGGGGCGAGGACGGGCTGCTTGGCATTAGTGATCGGGAGTGTCGGCTGTGCTTTTCACTCGCACTATGGAACGGCAAGGACCCGATCCTTAAGGAACGATTATTCGGGCTCAC
>JAJDCW010000130.1 GCA_029260635.1 Phycisphaeraceae bacterium
CAGTTCCGGTCGGGCCTGCGCCGCGGCGAGCATCCGCTGCGCCGATTCCAGGTCCGCCGCCATCCGCGCCTGACAGAAGACGTGCTTGCCGGCTTCCAGGGCCGCGACCGCCATCTCGCTGTGCGTGTTAGGCCAGGTCCCGATGAAGACCGCGTCCACATCATCCCGAGCGATCAACGCACGCCAATCGCTCTGAACGGCGTTGAAACCGAACTCGGCGGCGGCCCTCTGCGAGCTTTCTTCGCTGCGGTTGCACACGGCGACGAGGTTCACACCCGGCACCGCTTTGAGCCCGGGGATATGCCGTTGCCTCGCGATCCCACCCGCGCCGATGAATCCGATCCCGATTGTGTCGCTGTCTGCCACCCCAACTCCTTCCTGTGCCCACCGGGGTATCATTAACAAGCAGGGTCACACCGGTCTCTAGTGTAACCCAAGACGTGCATCCATTTAAAAACAGGTGCCCCATGAAACACCCATCCCCCACAAGCAGATGCCTGCTCGCCCTGACCGCCTGTCTGCTCACCGCCCTGACAGCCTGCGCCCCTAAGCCGACTACCCCCACCCCGGCGGAGGCCGATTCATCGGTCGTCACGCCTTCAGAACCCCCAACCCCCAAGCCCCAAGCCCAAGCCTCCTACCTCACCCTCAACCTTGAGGCCGGCACCATCGACCTCGCCGCCCGGATGGTCCACGCCAAACCCGACTGGCTGGAACTGATCGCCACCACCGAGGGCCCCAACAGCCGGGACCACGAGGCCATCGTCTCCATCACCGCCAAGCCCAGCGAGGTCCACCTGGCCCTGCTGACCCTCGGGCTCATGCCCGGCCACCCGCAGGTCAATAAGCACATGGATGGTCGATTCGTCCCCGACCCGGCCATCGGCCCGGAACTACGGGTCTACTTCGTCTACGAAATCAACGGCCAGACCGTCCAGACCCCCGTCCATCAATGGGTCACCGATCAGGCCACCGGCCAACCCCTGCCGGAGACTCGCTGGCTCTTCACTGGATCGCAGTTCCGCCAGTGGCAGGGCAAGGAGTACTACATGGCCGACGAGAACGGCAACGCCGTCTCCCTGGTCAACTTCGGGGACGATCTGATCGTCCGGCAAACCGATACCACCCAGAACAATGACGAGCAGCAGCTACAGCTAAACCCAAATGTTATATTACCTTACGGCACCCCCCTGATCCTGCGAATCCGGGTCACCTCTCCCGCCCCGGCGGAGGCCGTTCCATCGGCCGTCAACCCCCAGCAAACCCCGGCCGTCCGATAAATCCAACCCCCGTGAACGCCGATCACACCCCGCTGGACGGGCCCAAACCGTTTGACAACCCGCCCCGATCCCCCGACAATACACACTCATTCCTCAACCGTATTTTTAGGTGGTAATCATGCGTTCCATGACCAAGATTTTGTGCCTGTTTGTGCTTGGCCTGTCCCTCGCTTCGCTGACCGGATGCAACCGCGTCACCGCCGGCCAGATCCGAGGCAACATGACCCCCGAACTGCGGAGCACCACCCGCCCCGCCGAGCTGCGCAAGAACGACCTCGCCCGCTACACCGACAACAACCTCCGCGGCGTCTGGGACGACATGGACCGCTTCCTGCTGCTGCACCGCAACAGCCGCCTGACCCCATGGCCCGTGCCCTGATCGACCGGCACCAGCCAACAGGCATGAAACCAAACAATCAAAAAACCCCGCACCTCGGTGTGGGGTTTTTTCGTGAATGGCTTATCTATAACTATTCAGGATTACGTCCCGACGGTTTCCACTTCGCCCATCTCCGCCATCTGCGGGAAGTAGTCCTGCAGCGCTCGCACCTCCCACGCCCCCTCTTTGAGGGCAGCGATGCCGTCGACGGCACAGGTCGCGGCGGTCAGGGTGGTGATCATCGGGGTGTTGAAGCGGATCGCAGTGGCGCGGAGCTTGCCCTCGTCGGTCGCCGGGCCCTTGCGGGTCGGGGTGTTGATGATCAGCCCGATCTCGCCGTTCTTGATCAGGTCTTCCGCGTTGGGTCGGCCCTCGCTGATCTTGTGCAAACGGGTCGTCTCGACGCCGCAATTTTTCAGATGCGTGTGCGTCCCGCCGGTCGTGTAGACCTCAAAGCCCATCTCAACCAGCCGACGCGCGATCGGTTCGACCGCTGGCTTGTCGCTGTTACGCACCGACAGGAACACCTTGCCCTCCATCGGCAGGGACACGCCGGCCGACATCTGGCTCTTGGCGAACGCGACCGGGAAACTCAGGTCCGCGCCCATGCACTCGCCGGTGGATCGCATCTCCGGGCCGAGGATCACGTCCACACCCGGGAACTTACTGAACGGGAACACCGACTCCTTCACCGACGTGTGTGTCGGCACGACCTCTTCGGTCACGCCCAACTCAACAAGCTGCTTCTCGATCATCACCTTCGCCGCGATCAACGCCCAAGGGACGCCGCAGGCCTTACTCACAAACGGCACGGTGCGGGACGCACGCGGGTTCACCTCGATCACATAAATCTCGTGTTTCTCTCGACCTTCCCCCGGCCGACGCACCGCCCACTGCACGTTCATCAGCCCACGCACGGACAGCGACTCCGCCAATCTCCGCGAGAGAGCCTTCAATTCATCGACCACATCACCCGGCAAGGAATAAGGCGGGATCGTGCACGCCGAGTCACCCGAGTGGATCCCCGCCTCCTCAATATGTTCAAGCACGCCGCAGACCAATGCACGTGAATCCGCGCCGGGCGATCCACCAAAATCCCCGACCACGTCCACGTCACACTCCACCGCCTCGGCCAGGAACTGATCGATCAGGATCGGCTGCCCCGCCAGATCAGATGCGCCCAACGCGATCGCCATGTAATGCTTGAGTTGTTCGTCGTCGTACACCGTCGCCATCGCACGCCCGCCCAGCACGAAGCTAGGCCGAACCAGCACGGGGTACCCGATATCATTCGCGATCCTGATCGCCTCATCGATATCCAACGCGATCCCGTTCTCCGGCTGCTTGATCCCAAGATCATTCATCAAAGCGCTGAACCGCTTGCGGTCTTCCGCCAGATCGATCGAGTCCACCGCCGTCCCGATGATCGGCACGCCCGCGCTTTCCAAACCGTGCGCCAGATTCAGGGGCGTCTGCCCGCCGAACTGCACGATCACGCCGTGGACATTCCCGGCAGACGACGAGTCCCCAAAAGCCCCGCCGTTCAGCCGTTCACAAAGATTTAAGACGTCCTCAAGCGTCAACGGCTCAAAGAACAGCAGGTCCGACGTGTCGTAGTCCGTCGAGACCGTCTCCGGGTTCGAGTTGACCATCACCGACTCATAGCCCAGCTCGTCCGCCGCGAACGCCGCCTGCACGCAGCAGTAGTCAAACTCGATCCCCTGCCCGATCCGGTTGGGACCGCCGCCGAGGATGATGACTTTCTTTTTGTCTGTGACCCGCACCTCGTCGTCGGTCTCGGCCGCGACTTCGCCGTCGTCGCCCACCCGGCCGACCGGCGTCTCGTAGGTCGAATAATAGTAAGGCGTCTCCGCCTCAAACTCCGCTGCACACGTATCGACCAGCTTGTACACCGGCTCAATCTTCAGCGACTTGCGGTACGCACGCACTTTTAAAATGTTGTCCGTGTTGATCTCACCCAGATACAGGTTCGCCAGCTGCGGGTCGGAATACCCCAACTGCTTGGCCTGGAACAACACGTCCCTCGGCAAGTCTTCGAGCTTGTCATACCCGCACAAAACGTCCTCGAAATCAACCAGCTGCTTGAGCTGATCCAAGTACCACTTGTCGATCTTCGTGGCCGCGTAGACTTTGTCGATCGACCAGCCCATCTTGAACGCGTAACGCAGGTAATACATCCGGCCCTGCGAGGGCACCGTCAGCTTCCGGCTCAGCTTGGTCTCGTCGATCGGCCATTCCACATCCGACCCGTCCGCGTTCTTCTTGCCCCGCCGTGAGTTCAGCCATTTGTCGTTCGCGTCCAGCCCGAACCCGAACCGCTTGACCTCCATCGACCGGATGCCTTTCTGCAGGCTCTCCTTGAACGTCCGCCCGATCGACATCGCCTCGCCGACCGACTTCATCTGCGTCGTGAGCGTCTCGTCCGCCTCGGGGAATTTCTCAAACGTCCAACGCGGGATCTTCGTCACCACGTAATCAATCGTCGGCTCGAAGCACGCCACCGTCTTGCCCGTGATGTCGTTCGGCAGCTCCCAAAGCAAATACCCCACCGCCAGCTTGGCCGCGATCTTCGCGATCGGGAACCCCGTCGCCTTACTCGCAAGCGCGCTTGACCGGGACACACGCGGGTTCATCTCGATGACCACCACGTCCCCGTTGTCCGGGTTGATCCCGAACTGGATATTCGATCCGCCGGTCTCCACGCCCACCGCGCGGATGATCGCACACGACGCGTCGCGCAGCCTCTGGTATTCCTTATCCGTCAGCGTCTGGGCCGGCGCGACCGTGATCGAGTCGCCGGTGTGCACGCCCATCGGGTCGAAGTTCTCTATTGAGCAGATGATCACCACGTTGTCATCGTGGTCGCGCATCACTTCGAGTTCGTATTCCTTCCAGCCAAGCAGCGACTGGTCGATCAATATCTGGTTGTTCATCGAGGCGTCCAGCCCGCGCTTGCAGATGTCCGCAAACTCCTCGCGGTTGTACGCGACCCCCCCACCGGTCCCGCCTAAGGTAAACGCCGGCCGAATAATCGCGGGCAGCCCCACACGGTCCAGAATCTCGTACGCCTGCTCCATCGTCTCCGCCACCCCGGCGTCCGGGCACTTCAGCCCGACCGACTCGACGATGTCCTTGAACTGCTGACGATCCTCCGCCCGGTAGATCACGTCGCGTGACGCCCCGATCATCTCCACGCCCAGACGCTTAAGCGTCCCGGACTCGTCCAACGCACAAGCGCAGTTCAACGCCGTCTGCCCGCCCAGCGTCGGCAGCAACGCATCAATCTCGTACGCGCCGCCCCGCTCCTTCTCGATGATCTTCGTCACCGCCTCGGGCGTGATCGGCTCGATATACGTCCGGTCGCTGAACTGCGGGTCCGTCATGATCGTCGCCGGGTTCGAGTTCACCAGCACGACCCGGTACCCCTCCTCCTTGAGCGCCTTGCACGCCTGCGTCCCCGAGTAGTCGAACTCACAGCCCTGCCCGATGACAATGGGCCCCGACCCGATGATGAGGATTGTGCGGATATCGTCTCGTTTAGGCATGATTTACAAACGTCTGGGGGTGTGCGGATAGGCCCGGCGGGTGCCGGATTTCAACTATCTTAGCGTAGCCCCCCCCCCATGAAAAGCCGTGAACTACACACCTCCGGCTGGGGAGTGGCGGCTCGACGATCCGCGCGACGCGCACCAAACGCTCGGCGAGCAGCGCTCGCCCGCTCCACCAGGGTGCA
>JAJDCW010000131.1 GCA_029260635.1 Phycisphaeraceae bacterium
CGGCCGTGCTCGATCAGGTGCATGCCCATCGCCATGTTGGCGAAGAAGAACCGCCCGGGGTGATCGCGGTTCGCGCCGATCCCCCCCACCTCGGCCGCTAGGTGGATCACGACCTGCGGCTTGGCGTCCTTGTAAAGACGCACTACGTCGGCCTCAAGCGTGAGGTTGTAATCCTTGCGACGTGGCACAAAGATATTTTCATCCTTGACACCGCGCTCGCGTAATTTCTCCAGGACGAAGTGGCCGAGGAACCCTGCGCCGCCGGTGACGCAGATACGTTTGTTTTGTAAGTAGCTCAACATCTGTCTCCGGGTGGATCAATATCCAATCATGTTAAGTCGTTAACGAAGTTCAACTCCGGCTGAACATATTCAGGGGCGATTCCGAACTCATGGCTCATAATATCAACCAGTAATACCCATGCGATTTCGGGGTCTACACGTTCACGGAAGACAAACCATGTATCACATTCAGGACATCGGGGGTCTCGCAGCCCCCGAAGGTTATAATTGCAACGACGACAGGATTGATTGACGGCCATCAGAGCCGGGGTTTTTATCGCTTCTAATACCAATGCATGCAACTGGCCCGCGGTCTGTGTGTGTTGTAATCGCTCGTCGGGCAGGTTGATGCCGAATGTCGCCTCAACTGCCAGCACGAGTTGTATAGAATCAAAACCCAAGGATGGAACCTGCTCTTTGCGCTAAGCCGCGAGCGGCTACCCGGGGTTAGCGTTCGGCGGGGATGCTGACGGCGTGGCCGGCGTCCATGAGGGTCTTCTCGCGGCTGGCGAGTTCCATGTCGGCGTCCACCATCATGTCTACCAGGCCCTCGAAGGTGACGCGTGGGACCCAGCCGAGCTTGGTCTTGGCCTTGGTGGGGTCGCCCAGCAGCAGGTCGACTTCTGCCGGGCGGTAGTAGCGTGGGTCGATCTCGACGTAGTCTTTGTAATCCAGACCGACCCGGCTGAACGCGCGTTCGCAGAACTCGCGGACGGTGCGGGTCACGCCGGTGGCGACGACGTAATCATCCGGCGTGTCCTGCTGGAGCATGAGCCACATCTGCTCGACGTAGTCTCCCGCGAAGCCCCAGTCGCGTTTGGCGTCAAGGTTGCCCAGGTAGAGCTTCTTCTGCAGGCCGTGCTTGATCCTACCGACGGCGCGGGTGATCTTGCGCGTGACAAAGGTCTCGCCACGGCGCGGGGATTCGTGGTTGAACAGGATCCCGCAGGAGGCGTGCATGTCGTACGACTCGCGGTAGTTGATCGTGATCCAGTGCGAGTAGAGCTTTGCGCAGCCGTAGGGCGAGCGCGGGTGGAACGGGGTGTCTTCGCTCTGCGGGGCGCTCTCGGGCATGCCGCCGAACATCTCGGAGGTGCTCGCCTGGTAGTAGCGGATCTGGTAGCCGGAGTCGTTCTGGAAGTCGCGGATGGCTTCGAGGAGCTTGATCGTCCCGACGCCGGTCGCGTCAGCGGTGTAGACCGGCTGATCAAAACTCACACGGACATGGCTCTGCGCGCCGAGGTTATAAACCTCCGTCGGCTTCACCTCGCGGACGATCTTTGCGAGGCTGTTGCCGTCGGTCAGGTCGGCGTAGTGCAGGTGGACCTTGGCGCCGGACTCGTGGGGGTCGCGGTAGATGTGTTCGATGCGGTCGGTGTTGAAGGTGCTGGCCCGGCGGATCAGGCCGTGCACGTCGTAGCCCTTATTGAGCAGGAACTCGGCCAGGTACGAGCCGTCCTGCCCGGTGATCCCGGTAATCAATGCACGCTTTGGGTTCACAGCCACGTGGGCTCCTCCTGGGTCAATAGCTCGGATGCGTGGCACGGGGGCCGTGCTTCCGGGGGGTCTGTAAATGTCGGCGTCCCTGCCGTTTAGGTCGGCTTACCGGGCGGATGGCTTGAACCGATCCGACCCGCCACATGCCCCGAACCATGCATGATAGCAGCCTAAAGCGGCCAAGGCACAAGCCGCGGGACCCGCCTTCAGACGGTCATCGGGGCTGTGCCGGTTGTAGGGGTTCAAGGGGTGTTGTGTCCTGACAATTCTAGGTAAATGGCCCGCCGCGTTTGTCTGGATCGCGGATGAATTGGAGGCTTGAAACTGGACCCCGTGCCAGAGACAGGTTTCCGGGTGTGCAAACGAGTCGAAACCATGAAAGCTGTATCCAGAAACATTCGACGCAAGTCATCCGGGATGATCGGGGCCGCGCTGATCGCCGGCTTGGTGGTGTCCTTCGCGGCACACCCCGCCTTCGGCGAAACCGATACTGACAAGCAAACGTATCTCGCCGAGTCATCGATCGCTTCTGAGACTGAAACGCCGGCCCCCTACCCGACGGGCGACTTCAACCTGAACGGCGTGATCGATATCGATGACGTCGCCGCCTGCGCGATGGCGTGGCGCGATCGTGAGGCCTACTTCCAGGCCTATCCGCTCGCCGACGAGCAGACGCTCAACGCTGTCGGCGACTTCACGGATGACGGCCTGTTCGATACACGGGACATCGACCCTTACAAAACATTTATCGTCGCCGAACTCACCGCGCAGCAGGAGACGGCTGAGCTGGCGCGGCGGGAGGCGGAAGCGGCCGAGGCTTTTAAGCCGACGAGTTCGGTCGTCTGGGTGAACGATACGCTGACCGAGGCGATCGAATCCCAGGAGGCCGAACCAGAACTCGAAGACCTGAAGACAGACATCGAAGCGCCCCCGGTCACAGACCTGGTGGTGGACCCGTCGTTCACCCGCCTGCCGCCGGCACGTTCCACCAAGGGCGAAGGCTCGGGCGGGCAGGTCATCCGTGCCGCTGGCAACGGGGGCGGGGGCGGCGGGGGTGGCGGTAGCGGGTTAAGGGGGGGTGGCGGGGGCGGCGGTGGAGGTGGGGGCGGGGGTGCCGCAGCCGGGGGCGGGGGCGGTTCTAGTGGTAGCGGCGGCGGTTCATCCGGCGGCGGGCGCGTGAGTGTGGTCGGCGGCGGGACCACCGGTGTGATCGTCGCGGGCGGCGGGTCGGCCAACAGTGGTACTACTTCCGGCTCGTACTCCGGCACCACCGGCGGGCAGGGCAAGGTCGAGCTGCGCAGCCCCGGGGCCGCGGTCGCTCCTATCGAACACGAACCCAACTACCGGGGCGAGGCGGCGCTGTTCGGCTACGCCCCGTTCTACGACCCCAACCCAGTCGCGTTCGACCTGGACAACAAGCCCTACATCCGCATCGCGGGCAACGTCCAGACCCAAGGCCCCAACGGCAATTGGGTCGACCTCTCGATCGACGACTCCATCGAACGCTACTACCAATCGCAGCGCATCAACCGCAGCTTTATCATCCTCGGCGGGTCGTTCATCGATCAGCGCATCACCTTCGACAGCCGGGGCGACGCCTATACCGTCGCACGGGTCGCCAGCGGCAAGAACCACTGGCGTTACCTGATGCACTCGCGAGACAACTGCGTGACCTGGGACGTCTACCTCCTGCCTCTGGTGGACCACATCCGCATCGAGTTTAACGACGGGCACAACACGCTCATCGACCCCCCCGCCTTGCTGTTGCTGGATGGCAACAACCTGCAGCTGATCCTGCCGAGGCGGAACACCAACGGCACCCTCACGTTGCCCAGCGCGATCACCGTGTCCAACGACTCGCTGCTCGTGCCCAACCACTCGGGCGCAGCAAACTCCGCGATAAGCGTCGGCGGGCAGGTGTTCGTCGTCTACCCGCTGGCCAGCCAGTATCAGGGACGCGACGGCACAAGCCAGGTCGTCAAGGCATTCGACCGCGCTACCGGCGCTGTCACCACGCCGCAGACGTTCTTAGGTAATGTGGGCACCGGTGTGCCGGACGACCACAACCGCCCCGCCATCACCGCCGACAGCAAGGGCCACCTGCATGCCGTGCTCGGTGGACACCACAACGACCTTTACTACCTGAAATCCGACGCGCCCCTGGACGTCTCGGCCTGGTCAACACCCGCCACCATCGGCAAGACCGTCGAGGTGGGATTGAACCGTGGCGGGCACACATATACGTCGCTGCTCTGTGACGTCAACGATCAGTTGCACGTCGTAACGCGCTGGGCGGGCGACTACATCTACAAGTTCCACCTGTCCTACAACACCGGCGACGCCGAGACCGGCACGTGGGCAACGCAGAAACCCCTGGTCTCGCCCTTCCGCACGCACTACTCCGTCTGGTACCACCACCTGAGCATCGACCGCGAGGGCCGGCTGTTCCTGAACTACATGTACTACGGCAACCAGCTCAACGCCGAGCACCTCGCCGCCTACAAGCAGATCTGGCCGGAGGACGGCGTCCCCAGCAACGCACGGCCGTACCCCGAGCAGCAGACCATCACGCAGATCAAGTCCCACGACCCCGCGATGCTCTTCACCGACAACGCCGGCGACGATTGGCGTCTCGTGACAAGCCCCGACCTGTTCGCGGGGGAATGACCAGACGCGCCGGGTCTAGGCATCGAACCGGGCTGTATAGAATTTTATTCTTCTTTCTTCTTGTGCTTGAATGCACCAAGCGAAAGACCCAGCCCCACCAGCGCGCCCAGAACAAATGTCAGGCCGAGCAACGCCGCCCGGGGCATCTCGATCGTGACGAACAGGAAACGTGTCTCGACCGTGGCCGTGTTCTGGAAGATGATGATCATCGCCAGGATAATGCCGACGCTGGAGATAATGATCTTGGCTTTTTTCATAGTGTGACCAATCCGGCCCCGGCCTAAGAATCTTGTAGCAGCTTATTGTACCCCGCAGTAAACCACACTGCGCCGGCCCTGAAAATCGTGCCCCGACACCACCGCCGCGATCGTGCGTGTCAGTTTTTCCCCACCCACCGCGGAGGGCTCGATCGGGTTGGCGTAATCCTCCGGCGAGTCGAACATCACACGCAGATCGATGATTGGCCGGCCGTATCGAAAGGCTGTGCGTGTAATCACGTCGTTAAAGCCCGCCAGGGCCAGCACCGAGATACGCTGGTCGGCTTCGCTCTGAAAGTTCGGGTCGTAGATCGTACACACCGCGGTCGGCTTGTTGAGCTTCAATACCGTATCGAGCATGGCGAGGTAGGAATTCTGAAAAGCATCTCTGGCGTTGGCCATCTCCAGCAACCCCTGCGAGACATCCGCGGCCGGCTTGGAAAGCACCGGCTCGACCTGCAACGCGTCGTTGCCCCCGACGCTAATAACCAGATGCGTCGCGTCGGCCGGCAGGTTATTTAGCTGCGCCGTGATGTCTTTGGTCGTATCCCCATCCACCGCCAACAAAGTCGCACGCCAGCCGTCGGGCAGATGGAAGCGCAGTTGATCGATCACTGCGGGGTCATCCGCGCCCACATAAACTTTGTTGTCGAAGATCGAGTCTCCGAGCAAAACGACGTGGCCGTGCCTCCGATGCTCATTCGCTCTGCTGGACACAGATACGGCGGCGAGTGCGGTAGCGCTGAGTGTTGAAGCCATCATCTGTCGTCGTGTGACCGTCATGGTTGTGCCCCTGTTGTCACACCACTATACCCTTTGATGCGCATGAACCGCTAGGAAAAACAGGCGACCGGACGAATATTGAATGATCGGTGTTGTTGGATGCGCTAGATCAGGTCGAGGCGTCGGGCGATCCAGAGGATCAGGAGGCTGATGACGCCGAGGCAACCGACGACCAGGAACGCGCGGAACCGATCGGGGTCGTTGATGAGCAGCGCCCCGCCGAAGCCAACCGCCGTCAACAGCAGGGCCGCGAGGCGTGCAAGCCAGACGACAACCGCCCGCTCGCCGACCGTGGCAGGCCGATGCCCGCCGGGCTTGCTGCCGCCGAAACTGTCGAAACCGCCGAAATCCATGACCGGCCCCTGGTATAGACGAGGTACCGCCTTCCTATATCGGTCAACAAAGGGGGGCGACTGAATCTGGCCTGGATGAGAAATAGGTTGAAAAATCCTGCTACTGGACCGGCTCGATGCTCTCCACCTCGAAGTTCCACTTCCAGTCGTCGAAGTAGAGGTTCACGCGATCGACCTCGACCTCGCCGCGTTGGAAGTCGGCGGGTTCGGAGCGGAGGGAGTTTTTCGGTGGTTGCAGCTCTCGGCCGTAGTCTAGGTTGATGATGATGCGGTAGGCGTCCATGTGACCGAGGTAGAAGTGCTTGACATCGGGGTTGTCGCTGTCGCGGTAGCCGTAGGACGGGTCGGCGACGACCCAGCCGTGGGGCGCTAGATAGATCTCGGACCAGTCGTGCAGGTTTTCTTTGCCGGGGGTCGTCGTGAGACCGGACTGCCAGCGTGCGGGGATGCCGACGCTGCGCATCATCGAAATAAGCGTGACCGCCTGCACGCCGCAGTCGCCACGCTTGCGCTGCATACACAGGTCGGCAAAGCTCGATATCGTGCCGTACTCAAACTCGGGCAGCCAGCGGATATTCGCGTCCCACCAGTCGAAGATCGCCTTGGCTTTTAGGTAAGGATTGGTCTCGTCGCCAACGAGCTTTTTGGCGAGACCGGCCAGCTCGGGGTTAAACACCAGGTGCGGCGGGCGCTCGGCGAGGTAATCGGCAAAGGCGACGTTCTCCTCGTCGGTCAGGGCACGGGTGTTGTCCGCCGTGATGACGGGGTAGTGCCCCGCCATGGTGTATTCGAATACCTGTTCGAAAACGGTAGGTTTCGCCGGGTCCGTAACGGTAGCTTCGTAATACGTCGTGCGGTGCGGCGAACCGCCGATCGGGGAAGGGCCGTCGAAGTTCGTCGCGTTTGGGGCAATGACGGGCTCGTAAGGCCGGCCGTCGATGGTGGCACTGACAAGCTCGACATCCGACTGCTGGCGGTATTCTTGCGGTAGCGGCAACCAGACGCGCAGTTGTGAGCCTTCGCGCATCAGTTCGGGGTCGGTCAATTCGTTGGCGGGCTTGACGGTTAGCGTGTAGCGCACGCGGAACCGTTTAGGCAGAACAACCGGCGACCCGCCCGCTTCCGCAGCCGCCTTGCCCGCCTCGGCAACCTCGGCGAGGTGGTTGTTGAGCGTAAAGTTGGACCGATCCTCGTCCATCAGCGGGGCCGGGGAAGACGCCGCGTCTGGGTCGGCGGCGCGTCGCTTCTCGTCCCACTCAGCCCGTCGTCGCTTAATCTCCTCGCTGAACCGGTACATCACCCCCGGCTCTCGACGGAAATAACACACCTCCCCGTCGATCACGCGGTGAGTCACCTCGCCCGCCTCGACCAGGCGGTGTAGGTCCTCGGCGGTGAAGTCTTCGATCGTCTTACGGACGGCCGCGACCAGCTCGCCCTCGGTTTGATCAAACTCGCGCCGGATGCGACGGATGGTTTCGAGTGATTCGTCAAATATCCTACGACGAGTATCTCTGTCCTTATATTCAACTCCAATCTGCTTCTCAATCTGCGTAATCAATTTCCATTCGTCGCGCATCATATTTTCGGCCATCTCAAAATAGCCTTGGTCGATGAATTTGCGCACATGCTGAATCGTCGGATCGTCACTTACCCACAACAACGCCGCGCCGGGCGCGGAAGCCTCCTCTGATGAAGCCCGAGACGCACCGATCGAACCGCCCATGAGTACCGCTCCCACCATCAGAGTAATGACCAATCGCATCAGATTCCCCATATTGCACCCGCTTGAACCCCGAATGCTCCCGGGTTCGACCCGGTAGATTATTATATGATATCCCACCCCGGCCGAGGCGCTCACAGCCACCGGGCCACGCGCTTCACCCAAGGAGACCGCCGCCGATGAAGATTGCCGCCCCGAGATTGTCTATCGCCGCTTGCCTGCTCCTGCTGGGATTCCTGACACTGACCGGCGGCTGCCGGATGCTCCCCGTCTGGGCCAGCAAGCCGATCAAGCCCGCGCCGATCGAGCCCGGCGACACGATCATGTTCGTCGCCCCTGCGGGTGACCTGAACAAAGAACGCATGGCGCTCGTCAAGCAACGCCTTGAAGAGATGGGCTTCAAGACCAAGCAGCGTGATGACCTGTTCCGACAGCACGGCTACCTCGCCGGGACCGACGAGCAACGCGCCGAAGAACTCATGCAGGCGTTCGAGGACCCCGAGGTCGACGCCATCTTCCCCGGCACCGGTGGCTACGGCACGACGCGCATGATCGACATGCTCGACTACCGCACCATCCGGAAGAATCCCAAAGTCATGGTCGGGTTTAGCGACATCACCGGCCTGCACCTGGCGATCAACAAGAAGGCGGGCCTCATCACCTTCCACACACCAAGCCCGCAGTACGGGCTGGGCAGCGAGGGCAACCTGTCCGAATTCTCCGCGACCTACTTCTGGCGCGCGATCCTCAAGTCAAGCTACTACGACGTCGAAGGCAACCGCCTGCCCGAGGGCTGGACCTATGAATACCCCGAAGAAGTGCCCGCACCACAAACACTCGCGCCCGGCAAGGCGCGCGGCCGACTGATCGGCGGGAACCTATCGTTAGTCGCGCCAACGATGGGGACGCCCTACGAAGTTTCCACAAAGAATAAGATCCTATTCCTGGAAGACGTGCGCGAGGCCCCCTACCGCATCGACCGGTACCTCTCGAACCTCCGCCTGGCCGGCAAGCTAAACGAGCTCAACGGCGTGATCCTCGGGAAGTTCACCCAGACCGAAAAAGAAGGCGAAGAACCCTCTGAATTCACCCCCCGCCAGGTCTTCGAGCAGTATTTTGCCGACCTGGGTATACCCGTGATCTACGACTTCCCCGCAGGCCATCACAAGTTCAACGCGACTTTGCCGATCGGCGCGATGATCGAGCTGGACGCCACCGAGGAAGGCTGCAAGATCACCGTACTTGAAGACCCTGTGAAGCTGGACGACTGACCCGGCTCGGCAAATCCTTGTCCGATAATCTATGGCTCGCCCTATCTAATTGATCAAACCGATATGCCTTGGGTATGACGCTATCCACGGCACCTGGAAGCTATCCCTTGGCTGACGGTGCCCCCGGGTGTGGCGCGGCGTGTGTTTTGGAGCCGCACAGCATGACGGATTATCGGTCATCACAACGGGGAGATATCGCGGCTCGGCGGAGTACGCGCGATGGCCGCGCACCGGCGGGCCTACGGGAACTCGAACCCCGGTTGCTGTTGTCCGGCACGCTCTGCGCAGAGTTCATCGCGGTGGATAACACGTCCGAGTTGACCGGGTACACCACCGCTGACCTTGAAGTGACCACAACCACCGACTGGACCAGCGCCGCCTTCCTGCTTGAGTTGTCGCAGGGCTCGATCTATCAGGATGCGTCCGGTGATATCTCCGCGCCCAACCCCGGCTTGTTCGGGGCGTTCCCGACACTTGAATTCGACACCTACATCGACGCGGGATCAAACACCGCGTTCGTGGCGGGCGGCGCGGGCGATGTCGGCGGCGACGCGTTTCAGTTTGATACGTCCCAGATCGACGCCCTGTGGTTCGACACAGCCAACAACGATACCGGCACGCTGACGATCGGCCGGTTCACACTCAGCGATGACGCGGTGGGCACCTGGTCGTTAAGGGTGTTAAACGCGGCGGGCGATGAGTTCTTGGACTCCGGTGCGTTCACGCTGGGCAACCTCGCCACGCCGATCCCGCAAATCCTCGCAGACAACGCCGACCTGACCGGCGACACCCTGCCGGACATCCTCTGGCACAACACCGTGTCGGGGAATAATACCGCATGGCAGATGAATGGCACCGCGTTCCAGGGCGCGATCGCGCTGAAAATACTCGGCAACTCCGACTGGCGGCTGGTCGGCACGGGCGACTTCACGGGTGACGGCAAGAACGACATCCTCTGGCGCAACACCGCCGACGGACGAAACACCGTCTGGGAGATGGACGGCACGACCTTCCAAAGCGGGGTCGCCATCAAGCCGTTAACTAACCTTACCTGGCAAATCGCGGGCGTCGGGGACTTCACCGGCGACGGCTGGAGCGACATCCTCTGGCGCAACACCCAGACCGGCAAAAATACCGTCTGGCAGATGACCGCGACCGACTTCCAGACCGCGACCGCGATCAAACGCCTGAACAACTTCGACTGGGTCCCCGGCGGTGTCAGCGACTTCACCGGCGACGGGGATCTGGACATCTTCTGGCGCAACACGGCCGACGGCCGCAACACCCTTTGGGAGATGAACGGCACAACATTCCAGAGCGGGATCGCGCTGAACCCGCTGACGAATCTCAAGTGGCGCCCCGCGATGACGGCCGACCTCACAGGCGACGGCAAGGCCGACATCCTCTGGCGAAATTCTAAAAACGGACGCAACAGCGTCTGGGAGATGAACAACACCGCCTTCCAGTCAGCCATCGCCATCAAACGCCTGGCGAATCTCGACTGGCAGACCGACGGCCAGGGTGCATCGCTGGCGACGCCGGCTTCAACACTAGCACAAGGCATCGCACACGCGATCCAATCGAATCAAGCAGAAAACTCAAACCCGACAGGCACCGTTTACATACCGCCCTCGCTTCATCACGAAGACGAATCGCCCCTTCTTGGGCTATGGGAACCCGGAACAAATTAACCAAACACGCTCGGCCAGCGCGCCTGGCATCAAGGATCGACTCATGCGTATCAATGTCACTCTGACTCGGCGACGAACGATCACGGCCCGCACCAAAGGCTTGTCGGCGCTGGCTGTGCTGCTGGTCTTGGTCTACACCCCAGTCAGCGCCGCGATCGACCCCGCCGACGTCCTGGTGCTCTACAACGTCGACAGCCCGGACGGCGTGCAGATCGCCAACCACTACGCCTCGGTTTACCCCGACGTGCAGCTGCTCGGGCTTAACGGCGTCAGCACCGCGGAAGAGATCGATCAGGATCATTACCTGGACGTCATCCGCCCGCAGGTCCTCGCAGGGCTGACCGGGACGACGCAGGTCATCGTCACCACCAAAGGCCTGCCGCTTCGGATTAACAACTCCACGAGCAACCCCGGGACTTACGCAGGCTACCGCGGAGCGACGATCCCTATAACAATCCCCAACGACTGGTGGGGCCAATACTCCAGCCTGGAGAGCGAGCTGACGCGTGTCGACCTGATCAGCACACAGGAAGAGATGGGCGATCAGTCGTTCCTGCTCTCGCCGCCGGCGTTCGCGTTCGCGACCGACCACCACTCGACGAACCCGTACTACAACTCGAACACCGCCTTCGATCACACGGACGCCGCCAACGAAGGTATCCGCCTGACCTCCAGGCTCGACGGGTTCACCGCCGCGGACGCCATCGCCGCCATCGACCGCGCCCAGCAGGCCTACATCGTCCCGACCCAGCAGTTGGTCATCGTGGACGACGACCCGGACGCACCGGCTGCGGGGGTCGACCGCATGACGCAGCTGGTTGACGACGTCCTCACCCCGCTTGGGCAGGGCAAGCGGCACAACACGACCACGGCCAACATCCTCAACGCCAACAAGCCGATCATCGGGTATGTCAGCCACGGGTCCTACGCCGCGGGCACGGGGTTCATCGACGACATGCTGTTCGACATCTCACCCGGCGCGGTCTTCCACACCTGGGAGAGCTTCAACGCCTACAGCTTCATCGACGGGAATAACCGCGCGGGCCAGAGCCTGCTGGGCGAGTGGATCGCCAAAGGCGGGACCGCTGCGCTGGGTCACGTAGAAGAACCGAGCGCCAGCACCTCTTCGGTGGCCAATGAAGACATCTTCTTCGACATGCTGCTCAACGGCTTCACCTTCGCCGAGGCCGCATGGGCATCGACGCTCCAGCTCTCGTTCGTCAACACCGTGCTGGGCGACCCACTGATGACGCTGCGCCCGTGGATCGAGGGCGACTTCGACCTCGACGGTGACATCGACGCGGACGACGTCAACATCCTGCTGGCCAACTGGCAGCAGTCCATCGCAAGCAACGGCATGACGCAAGGCGACCCGGACTTCGACGGCCTGGTCGATCAGGACGACCTGAACATCCTCCTGGCCACCGGCACCATCACAGGCACGATCGAAGACGTGATCTACGCGATCAATAACCCGTCGGGTGTGTTGGAGGCCGACACCCCCCAGACACTGGGCGCCCCTTCGCCCGCCGTGTTTACGTTGATGGGCCTTAGCTTCGTAGCGCTCGTGGGATACCGCAGCCGCTAGAACATTTTTAATTCAATCCTAGGGGTGCCAAGCTTTGTCCTCGCAGCGGCAACGCGTGATGTTGATTTCACACCTTCCGCCACGGTTTGAGCCTCTTGCATCATCCCATTCCGTCATTCCCGCGCAGGCGGAATTCCATGTGATCTATTCAACCCGCGGGCATGGATCCCCGCCTGCGCGGGGATGACGGACATTAACACGGCAAGTCCTCATGCAAGATGCTCTAGTTTACGGGTGCTCTAATGACCCCGCACGAAACTACGACGAAGCTTTGCGGCCATGCGTCAGCCAGCGCAGTTCCTCCGCGCCGGCAAACCAGCCGCCGACCAGCATCACCGCGGCACCCGCCACGACCATGACGCTCAGCAGCAACGCGCTGCCTGACCAGCTCAGTGTTTCGGCGGGGTAGATGTGTATGACCGGATACAACACGACGACCATGATTGCCGTCAAGGCCGCGGTGCGCATACCGCCCTTGACCACCGACACATCCACCGGCGGCCCGACGTGGTGGCGGACCAGCAACAGCAAGATGAACACCTGACACGCGGCGCTGATCGCGGTCGACCATGCCAGGCCCGCGGCACCCAACGGCCAGATCAGCGTGAGGTTCAACGCGACATTAAAGACGACCATCGTCATGCTGACGCGCAGCGGGGTCTTGGAATCGCCGGCGGCGTAGAATGTGCGCGTGAGGATGTGGGTCATCGAGTACGCCCAGACCGCCGAGGCGTAGCCCGCCAGGACCCCCGCGACCATGAGCGAGTCGCTCAGCTCGAATCGGCCGTGCTCGAAGACAACGCGGGTTAAGGGGACACGCACCAGGACCAACCCGACGCTGGCGGGCAGGCCGATGAAGAACGACAGGCGGAGCCCTTGTTGCAGTGTGGTGCGGAACGCGGTCCTGCCTTGTTCCGACCGGTCAGCGGCCGCGAACGCCAGTGCCGGGAAGATCGCGGTCGCGATAGCGATGCCGAACACGCCCAGGGGGAACTGGTACAGCCGCTGCGCCCCGGCCAGCGAGACGACCTGCCCCGCGTCGGCGATCGGGAACGCGACCTCCCTGCCGAACAGCGACAGCATCGCGGGGCCGCCTTCCTTGGGCGCAAAGCCCCAGGCGATCAGCATGTCGAAGATCGCGTTGACCTGAAACACCGCCAGCCCCAGCACCATCGGCCCCATCACCCAGAGCATCTTCTTAAAAGGTTCCGCCGTCCCCGACACATCTAGCGTCAAACCTTCGACACGCAGCAACGCTGTGAGCTGCCAAGCCAACTGAAGTACACCGGCAATAAGCACGCTGACCGCGACGAGGGCGATCGCGCTCCGCATTAATTCATCGCTCGTGTCCGGCCCGGAGAAGCCGCGCGTCGCAAAAACGATCGCCACGATCATGACCAGATTCATCAGGACCGGCGCCGCGGCGGGCGGGCCGAATCGGCCTCGGACCTGCAACGCCCCGCCGATCAACGCGACCAGGCAGATCAGCGGCATGTACGGCAGCATCAGCATCGTCAGCCGGACCGCCAGCACCGAATCCTCGGTCAACCCGGCGTACGCACCGAACAGCCATAGCCCAAGCTCGCCAAGCAGCGTCAGCCCGGCGGTGACGACCAGCAGCGCCCCGATGCATAACGATGAAAAACGTTTGGCGACCTCGGGGTTGTTGCGCGAAAGCTCGGCATATGCCGGGATGAACGCGGACGACAATGCGCCCTCGCCAAACAGCCGACGGAATAAATTCGGGACCATGAATCCGATCACGAAGGCCGAGGCGATCGGCCCACGCCCAAATGACGCAAACAGCATCGCGTCACGCAGCAACCCCGTCACCCGCGATAGCAAAGTCAACGCAGACACCAGCACCGCGTGCCCCACAAACCGCGGCCCCCCGCCCCCGGATTCCCCCCGGCCCCCGGCCCCCGGAGACGTTTCAGGCCGACCAGCGGGTGTCGGCGGTAGCGTTGATTCGTGTGAGGGTTCAGTCATCGGGGAGTGATCGGTCGCGTATGCGCATCCGGATGGCCCGCCCGACGGGGAAGGCTGTCATCGCGAGCATCGCCGTGAGCAGCCCAACCTGGTGCGCGTACAGGTCCGCCATATCGACGCTCCGGCCGGTCAGCGACTGGCCTGTCTCTATGATCGGCCCGGACAGGCCTATGACAAGAATGGTCAGGAAGACGCCCATCGCCGGCCGATGCACCCCCGCCGGGGCGGACGCCGCCAGCAGCAGCGTCAGCGCCGCCGAGATGTAGAAATGCCCCGCCTTATCGATCCCGGGCCAAGGCGTGAAAAACAGGTGCGACAGCTTGTGTCCAAGGTCGTTGCCCCACGGCGCGATCGCCATCATCACGAAAAACGTGATCGCCCCCACCGCCAGGCAGCGGAACAACACCGTCACGACACCCACCCGCTGACTTTTCGGGGGCGCAGGCGCAGCCGTCACCATCAGAAACACCCCGACGATCCCGACCAGCCCCGCCACCACATCGCTCGCCGTCACGTCCCGCCCGGCCCACGCCTGCGTGACCTCATCCACCAGCGCATACACCACCGCCAGACACAACCCAACCGCCGCATTGGCAAAGTTCGACGCCCGATCACCCCAGACGACACTTGCCAATCGGGCACGCCAGAGCAGGAACATCAGCCCGGCGAACGCGATCACATGCAGCGTCTTGTCGACCTGAAACATCCCGAACGGGTTGTTCTCCTCGCCCAGGTCGATCGACGGCAGGTGCGTGCTGATCAACAACAATACCCAGTAAACCGCCAGGACCCGACACACATGGCTGGGGTTTTCTAGATAAGCCAATAATCGCTTCAACAAACGGTCCCATCCGTATCAATATCGTTGTCAATCCGACGGCTCCGCCGGGCAATCTCCGCCACGATCTTAGCGATACGAACGCAAGCCGTCAGGGGTTTTAAGAAAAAACAACACCCGGGCACTTCATTAGGAAAGATAGGCTGGGTTCGATGTTCGGTTTACACGGATCAGACGCGACGCTTGCCGACCAGGCCGGTAGCGAAGCACAGGAAGGCGGTGACAGAAGCGGGCTCGGGGATGTTGGCTGAAGCGCCGGGGGGGCTGCCCGCGTTCCAGTTGCTTAGCACGATATTCAAGTCATCGATCCCGACAAACCCGTCGTAGGTCGGGTCGGGGCGGTAATCGTTGGGGCCTTCGATCAGGATCCAAGGCTCGTCGAACTCGGTGTTCCAGTTGCTTAAGACCAGCGACAGGTCGTTGAGACCGACGAACCCGTCACCGTCGAGGTCGCCCGGGATCGGGGTGGTTTCCAAGAGTTCGTTCATGAAGAGCGCGCCGTAGAGCAGGGAGCCCTCGCGGGAGGGGTGTTCGCCGTCATGGATGTAGTTGTTGGCGACCGCGACCTCGGCGGTCGGACTGGCGCCCCAAAGATCGACAAAGGAGAAACGCGGGTCGGTCGCCGCGAGATCGCGCAGGGCCAGGCGGTACGCCGCCATGCGTGCGACGCGCTCCGCGCCGAGCAGTTCCGGGCCGATCTGGTAGTTGCTGGTCAGTGAAAACGACAGGTCGTTCGCGGGCAGGCCGGCGGCGGCCCAGTCGGACGTGACCAGCGCGATCTGGGTCTGCACGTTATCGATATACGCCTCGGTCGAATAGCCGGGGGTGATCTGCTGGGACAGGCTGGCCTCTGTTTCGCCGCTGTCGTTGTCGCCCATCGCGATGACGACGTTGAGCTTGCCGGAGTTGCCCGCGACCAGCGCCGCCAGATAGTCGGCCCGGCCCTGCTGGGTGCGTCGGGTGTTGGCATACAAGTCGGTGACAAAGTCGTTCATCGATCCGCCGGGGTAGCTCCAGCCGGTGACGGTGATGCCGGTGGCGTTGGGGTCGATCAGGCGGTTGTAGAGGATGGCGGTGTCGCGGGTGGTGTTCAACAAACTGAACTCGTGCCAGTCGCTGACCTCGCCGGGCACGGGGGCGAAGGGTATCTCGATCAGGCTCAGTGAATCCGTGGAGGCCGGGACGGTGTAGGCGGAACTTGTTTCCAGCACCGTGCGCGTCCAGGGGTTTTGCAAACGCGAAGCGCGCAGCGCGGAGAGCGACCCGTCGGCCCCGTTAGTGGAGGCGGCCCAGAGCTGCCAGTTATACCCGGCGGAGCGGTCCAGCAGACTGTCATTAAACCCCATCGCGAGCCAGAACTTTGGTGTCGCCGCGTTGGTATCCAGGCGTGTAACCTTCGTGCTGACCGCGTGGCCCTGCAAATCGACGGGCAATGTATACGTCGAACGGATCCAGTCCAGGGACAGGCTCAGCTCCGCGCCGCCGAAACCGGGGTACTTAAGCTGGCTGGTTCCCAGCGCCGCCAAACCCGTACCAGCCAGGCCGAGGCGCGTCTTCGCGGCGTTAGAGATGCCACCCGCCAGCCCCAGCCCGTGGTTCACGATGCTGTCCCCGAGGATCAGCATGTCCGCCCGCCCGGCCGTCGCCGCCGCGACCCAGTCGCGCGTCCCTTGGTTGATCACCGTCTCCGTGGCGTGCGCCGGTTCAGCCGTCGTCAGTGTGAGCAACAAAACCGAACAAAAAAACACATGGGGCGTCTTGCGTGGTTCAGACGACCTGCGTGATGCACGCACGCCGGTGTGGCTTCTTCGCCCACGCATCAACAACGGCACTAACAATACCAGCCCCACCGCAGGCTCGGGCACTTGGCTTGAAGCTCCCGGGGGGGGCGGCGTGCCGCTGTTCCAATCCGCGAGCACGGCGTTCAGGTCATCGATCCCGACAAAGCCGTCGCCATCGACATCCCCCATCATCGGGTCGCCGGGGGGGACGTTCTGGTTCCAGTTGGCCAGCACCCGGGTCAGGTCGTTCACCCCGATGAAGCCGTCGCCGTCCAGGTCGGCTGGGCTGATCCGCAGGCCGGCCGGCAACTCGACGAGCAGGTAACGAAGGTCTTCCACATCGACCACGCCGTCGGCGTTGAAGTCCGAGGCGAGGGGGCTGTTTTCCGAACCGGTCGGCAGCATCGGCGCGGTCTGGTCTAGGAACGACCACTGCGAGAACATGAAATGCAGATCGCCCTCACTGATACCGCCGCTGCCGTCCAAGTCCATCTCCTGAAGCGTCGGGATGAACAGGGCCGGGTCCAGGACCAGCGTGTTCCACTGGGTGAGTAGCTGCGTAAGGTCCGTGATGCCGACGAAACCATCCACGTTCAGGTCGCCCATGGTGATATCGCCCTGCTGCACGTTCTGGTTCCAGAAGGTCAGCAGGATATTCAGGTCGTCGATGCCGACGAACCCCTCACCGGTCAGGTCTGCGTTATCAAGTGGCGGCGGCGGCGCGGGGACCTGATCGACCACGAGCTTCAAATCGGCTTGGCTGACGAACCCATCCCCGTCGGCATCCCCGGTCGGGCCGGAAAGGTCCCAGTGGTTGATCAGGATGTTCAGGTCATCGTCGGTGACGATCCCGTCGTCATTAAAGTCTTCGGGTGGTGGGCCGAAGAGGATCGCATCGGCGAAGGCGTGCCCCAGGTCCATCTGGCCCTGCGAGTTGTAGTGGATCTGGTCGAAGCGGAGCTCAAGGTGGTCCGAGTCAACAACCCGGACCAGCGGGTCCGCCTGCGCGACCTGCGACTGCGCCCCGCGCATCAGCAGCCGGTTCTTGTAGTTGGTGAACTGGCTCAGCCGGCTGATATAGACCGGCAGGTCGGGCGCGTTCAGGTCGGTGCGGACGTCCTGGATGAAGTCGGTGAGGTTGTCGGCATACATCGCCACGCCCTCGTCGCTGGTGTCCGACTCGCCCTGGGTCCAGAGCAGCCCGGCAAAGACGTAGTCGATCCCCTGGATGCCGGACTGCGCGAGGGTCGATTGGATGTGGCTGATCATCAGGGGGTACATCGCCCGGTCGGGGATCGGCGATTCGGAGGTCCAGTTGTGCGAGAGGTTGGTCCCGCCGGCGGCGACCTTGATGATCCCGATCGGGCCGGCGGTCGCCAGGTCCATGCGTCGGCCGAAGGTCAGCTCCGACCCGAAGCTGCCGGAGCGGACGCTTGGCCTAAGGAACTCAAACCCGTTGGAGACGTGGGCACCGATCTCCAGGTCGTAGCTGAAGGGGACCTGCTGCGGCTCGGTGTAGTCGAACGGCTCGGTGGGCAACTCGCTGCTGATCCCGCTACCGACCATATTGGACTGCCCGGCCATGAGGTAGATCTGGATCGGGTCGGCCCGGACCTCCTGCGCGGGCAGGGAGAGGAGACACATAAACACAACACACCACTTGTTCATGGCCGATCGTTCCGCTTCTTCAAAAGATATCCGGTGAGGCCGGTTGGCCCGCATCACAGTATACACCGTGGCGCCCCAAAGTCGCGACAAATCCCCTCTAAGTGGCTGAAAAACGGCCTTTAAAGGGCGATCCAAGGTGGGTTGCCGCCAAAAGCCCGCCCCAGTGAATAACCCCGACAAAAGATCAATATTAAACTTAAATATTGATCTTTTGAAGCGTGTGCGATAGACGCGAGGGGCGCACGGGTCCGTTCATTCCAATTGGGGCGGATGGGCGGATGACGTCTGCGGGTGAAAGGGTCTGCACCGGCTGCTGGCTGCCGGCGTCAGCGGTACCGGGATGCGTACTTGAGGATCGGGCGTTCCAGAGCGTAATAGGACACGGTCGCCACGACGAAGGTCAGGGCGATTCCCTGGAAGGTCAGCATGGCGGTCGGGTGGGCGGCCTCATCGAGCACGCCCATCGCATAGAAGATCGGGTAGTGGTAGAGGTAGACGCCGTAGCTGATCCGGCCGGCGAACGCCAGAGGGCCTTTGGAGAGCACGGCCGAGGCCTTGGTTCCCAGCGTTTCGGCCCCGACGGCCGCCAGGAAGATCGCGCTGGACAAAAACGCGAAGCCGATCATCTTGACCGACTGGTTCCAGGGGTATTCCAGAAGCCGGGTCGACGCCAACAAAGTCGCCGCCGGCAGGAAGAAGCAGCCGGACAGAAACCAGGCGCGGGGCTTGCCGACACCGATCGAGGGTTCGTACAGGGCGAACAACCCGCCGAGCGCCAGCGAGGTCGCGCGGAAGGGCGTGCCCCGGTAGAGCAGCGGGAGCAGCGGCAGGTCCCCGGCGAACACCGACGCCATCACCGCCAAGACCATCCCGGAGATCACCACCGCCATCGCGATCGGCTTGAGCGTATCACGTGGCGCGAAGTAGATAATCAACGGCCAGATCATGTAGAAGTGTTCTTCAACGCACAATGACCAGGTGTGCCGCATCGGGTTGGACTCGTGGACCCACCGGCCAAGCTCGGCGTTCCATTGGCCGTCGAAGCTGAACACAAAATTCGACAGGTACGTCGCACACCAGACAAGGTATTCACCGGGCGCCAGGAAGATCAGCAGGCCGATCAGCAGGTAGTAGATCGGGAAGATCCGAAACGCCCGGCGGATCAGGAAGTAGCGCAGCGGCTTCTTGTTTTCGCGTTCGTACATCAGGATGCGCGTGATCAGGAAACCGGAGAGGACGAAGAAGATGTCGACGCCCAGGTAGCCGGGCTGGACGATGCGGTTGAGCAGGCCAACGACGTTGCCGCCCAGATCGGGCGGGACGTGTGCCCAGAGGACCAGCAGCACGGCGATCCCGCGTAAGCCGTCCAGCGGCGGGACGTGGGATCGGGTTGTCTTGAGGTTCGGCTCGTACATAAGTATTCAGATACGTTCTATCGGGCGAGCCGGGCGGAGCCTTTGAGGCGTGTGAAATAACAGGGGCGGATGATACCGCGCCGTATGGCGTACTGCCGTCAGGTCTCACGCCACGGGTTGTCGGCCCCTGGATGCCCAGCCGGGGATCAGGTGGCCGAACACGCCCATCACTTCATCGAAACGCGGCCGCATCAGGGTGTACAGCCCCGCCAGGAAAAGCCCACTAAACAGCACCAGGGCCGCCGAAGCGACCGCCCAAGACGCGTAGCCGTGCATCAGCCAGGCGAAGCCGTAGTAGCTCGCCGAGCCGCAGATACCCGCCAGCAGGATCGGCCCCATGATCGCGCGGATCAAAGGCCAGGCGCCCAGCCCCGCCAGTCGGCCGGCGATCAGGCACTGCGCTAAACTGACCACCGCCTTCACGCCCGAGATCGACGCGGCGATCGCAAACAGCCCGCCCAGGCTCGCACCCAACGCCGCCGCGATCAACACGCCGAGCATCTCCGCCCCCATCAGCGCCGCCCGCAACCGCCAACGCCCCACCGCCTCGACAAATGACATCGCCACCGGGCCGATCAGGTACACGCACAGGCTCAGGCTCATCAGCTGCGCCACCGGGATCGCCGCGTCCCACCGCCCGTTCCACAGCAGATGGATCAACGGGTCCGACACGATCACCGCCAGCACACACACGACCGCGAACACTACCGCCGAGACGCGCACCATCTTCTCGTACGCCTGCGCCTGACGCTCCGGCTCGCCGACAAGCTTGGATAGCGTCGGCATGTACACACTGACCATCCCCGCGCCGAAGATCACGACGGTCGAGAGGATCAGCTGGAAACCAAAGAAGTAGACGCCCACCGTTTCGGTGTTCTGGAACCAGCCGATCACCAGCCGGTCGCCCTGATTAATCAGCGCGCCGAAGAAGGAGCTGATGGTGATCCATTTCACCGCGGCGAAGATCGAGCCGAAGTGTTCCCGGGTCAACGGCCGGCTCTTGGGCAGCGGTCCGGCGCAGTACCTAAACGCTGCGAACGAGAACAAGACCATCAGTACCATCGGAAGCACGAAGCTATAAACCCCGAAGCCCAGGACCGCGAACAGGATCATCGACCCGTTCTTCACGAACTGCGCCAGGATCGTGATCACGGTCATGGTCTTGAAGCGCAGGTCGATACTCATCCGAGCCCGCAGGATCGTCACCGGGCTCTGAAGCGGGATGGTGAACGCCGCGATGACGATCAGCCAGGCGATCACCACGTCGTCGTAGACCCTGGCCATGACCGGCGCGATCGCCAGCAACACCGACGCGGCGACGATATTGAACGCCAGGCCCATCTTGAAGACCGGCGACCCCAGCTCGTCGAACTCGGCGCCGCGCTGGATCAGGACCTTGTGGGCCCCCATGTCGCGGACGCAGTCCGCCAGCGCAACCGCAGAGAGCGCCAGGCCCCAGAGCCCGAACTGTTTCTCATCGAGGTAGTAGCCCAGGACCCACAGGCTCAGCAGGGCCGTCACTTTGACCATGATCTGACCGGCAAAGACGTAAGCGGTGCCCCGTATCGCGATCCGACCCAGGCCCTGTGACGTAGATTCTGAGGAAGACTCAGATACACCCCGGGAGATATCCGTGGGCGGAGCGGGGGGGTCGGGGTTAGACTGACCGTCATTCATAGGCCGCAGTGTAGCAGCCGAACCCCGTGATGTGAGCCCCGATCGGGGTGTGCCGACTCAAGGTGGTTGACCGATGCGTACCCGACACGTCTGGAAGATCGTGCTGACAGGCCCGGCAGTAATCGCGTTACTCGTCGCGGCGAGTCTGCGTGCCGATCCTCCCTCCGAGTTGGCGGAACCCCAGAAAGCGGTCGCGCCGATCGTCCACGAGAAGTACTACCGCGGTGAGCGTGAGTTGTTCGGATACGCCCCGGCGTACGAGCCCAACCCGGTTGGGTTCGACGTGGACAACAAGCCCTACATCCGTGACGAGGCGGTGGTGCAGACCCCGGACGGTGAGGGAAAATGGTCTCGGCTATCACTCCGGTCGGCTGTCGTGCAGTACCTGCACGGGCGGGGGTTTGAATCCTCATTCGAATTCGTTGGTGGGCAGTTCGTCGATCAGCGTGTGGTCTTGGACAACCTAGGCGACGCCTACACACTGATCAAAGCAAAACACGCCAGCCGTATCTGGTTGCTTTTGCTTCACTCCCGCGACCGATGCGTCACATGGGATGTCTACCCGCTGCCGCCGCTGGAACACGCCCGGCTGGAGATGCGTGACGGGCACAATACCCTGTCCCACCCCCCCGCCGTCCTGGTGTTCAAGGACCACGAACTGGACTTGGTTCTTCCGGAACGCGCAGCCGATGGTTCGCTTGTGATCGACCGCGCCATTCAGGTCGCCGACGACTCGATGCTTGTGCCCAACCACTCCGGAGGTGGGAACTCGGTCATCACGGTGGGCGACCGGGTCACGGTTGTTTATCCGTCTGCGATACCACCCAGAGGCCGAGAAGGCACCAGCCAGTTTGCCGTCACCCTGTCGCGCGAAACCGGGCAGGTCGTGACCGGAAAAACCCTGCTGGGTACGGTCGGCGTCGGCAAGCCGGACCCACACTACCTGCCCGCCATCACCGCCGACTCACGCGAGGTGCTGCACGTGGTGCTGGGCTCACACCACGACAGCCTCTACTACCTGCACGCCACCCAACCCAACGACGCTTCGCGGTGGACAACTCCAAGAACTATCGGCAAAGATCGCATCCCCACCGATGGGGGGCACACCTACCCCGCGTTGTTGTGTGACTCGGAAGACCGTTTGCACCTGGTCACGCGCTGGGCGGGTGACGGATACTACTTCCGGCTTGTCTACCTGCGCGGCGACGCGACCACCGGTCGATGGGAGGATCAGAAAGTGCTGGTCCGGCCGTTCAGGAACATGTACTCCAACTGGTACCACCACCTGAGCATGGACCGCCGCGACCGGCTGTTCCTGAACTACCGGTACTACGGCAACCAGCTGGGGCTGGACCAGCAGGCGGCGTACCGCAGCAAGTGGCCGGAGGACAATCTGCCCGCGGATGCCCGATCCGGTGCGTATCTCAAAGCGGTCAAGCCCCACGACCCGGCGATGTTGTTTAGTAAAGATGCCGGCGAGAGCTGGCGGCTCACGACGACTGACGACTTACTGGGCCGGTAGCGACCGCCCCTCGCTCTTGTTGCGCAGGCGGGTCATGTTCAGGAAGACCACCACGAACAGGAACAGGACCGTGAAGTCGGAGATCGGCATCCGCACGACGGTGTAGCCGAAGACAAACACCGCGATCACGCGCATCGTCGTATCGCGGATAATCTTCGACAGCGCGAAGTTGATGGCGTACAGCACGACCGGCATCGCCGCGAAGCCCAGGAAGCCAAAGTTCGCCCAGAACTCTCCGAAGATCGTCGCGCCCATGCTCACGCCCCGGCTTCCCCCGCCCATCAGGTACTGGCCGATCAGCACGGAGAGCGTCTGCGGCTTATTGGGCCAGATCGACCGGGGAATCCAGAAGAAGAACCCGCGGAGTATGCCCATCCCCATCAGCATGCCCACCATCTGGTGGAACTCCTCGACCACGACGATCAGGACGTTGACGTTGATGCCCTCGCTGACACCCATGAGGAACTCGGGGATGCCCAGGCTCGGGCCGTAGTAGTCCTTCGCCTCCATGTAGCCCTCGCTGAGCGCGGCGGTCGCGGACGACAGGCCCCAGCTTGTACCGACGCTGTGCATGTAGACGCGGATCAGCGGGAACATCGTCATCAGGATGCCGAACGGCAGCGCCGCCAACGCCAGCATCCCGAACTGGAACCAGCGTTCACGGACCACCAGCATCCCCGCGATGACGATCAGCACCTGGAGCGTGAAGATCCGGTTGCCCGTGGTGTAGAGGTCCAGCGCACAACACAACCCGAAGAGTATCAGGAACCGCTTGAGGGTGATGCGGTCGTGCATGTACATCGCGGCGAAGGAGATCAGCATCGCCAGCCGGACCGCGGCAAAGATATTCAGGATCAGGACCGCGGGCGTGCCCCAGCCAAGCAGGAACTCGGCCTTGGCGTCCGCCCAGTGCCCGCCGGACGCGACGCCGGTGATGATAAACAACATGATCGCCAGCACGACAAACCCGATCATCAACTGCATGGGCCTGAGCGAAGGCAGGGCGTCCCAGACGCTGGGCTTGCCGTCGCTTAGCGTCGGCGGGTGCTGGGGGAAGCACTGGCTGACCAGGTCCCAGAGGCCATACATCCCGATCATCCCCAGGATCTTGGTGACCGAGCCGCGCTGGACGTCCCAACTCACCGAGGGGATCAACCCGCCGGGGTCGCCCGCCAGCTCGCCGGCAAACGCGAACACCGTGAACGGGATCAGCACCATGTGGATGATGCCCAGGTTTACGCCCATCGTCATGGAGAACTGACGCCTGCGAATATAGACCCAGGCGGAGAGGAGGTAGATCACCCAGATCACCATCAATATCAGCAGATTGGCGAAACCACTCATCGTCACGTATCCAGGGGGTGATCCGTCCGCATCGGGCCGGGGGCATTAGCCCAGCCGTATCTGTCCTAAATCGGTCCGGTCGTCCGTGACGGGAGAAAAAACAGGTTGTGTCGCTGTGTCGCGGTATTATGTGACCGGTATCGGCCGACGCATCTTTATTGATACGTCAGGCAGGCATTTTGGGTCGATAAACACACGTCCCCGGCCACACCGCCACCGCCGGCCTTACCAATACAGCCCTTGGTAGCCCGGTGCGCCCCGAAGCTCATCGACCTTCGCCAGGTCCAGCACACGCTGATCGTCGCGCCACTTGATCGAGGCCCACTGCTCGGGGGTGAGCTTGTGGCTGACCAAGACCACGTCCGATTCACTGATCACGCCCTGAAGGTCCTGCGAGAGCAGCTCCGCGAGGTGTGGGATCGACTGCAACGCGAAGCTGCGGTTGGCGCCGACCAGCGCCTGGACCGACAGGTGTTTGTCGTAGATGCGGACGGGGTGGCCCTTGCCGCAGAGCTGCTCGACCATGGTGACCATGGGAGACTCGCGGATGTCGTCGGTGCCTTCCTTGAAGGCCAACCCGATGAGCCCGACACGTGGCCGATCCGGGCTGATGATGCGCTTCATCAACGCCTCGATCTGGACTTTATTCGATTTGCTGACGCCCTTGAGCATCGGCAGCGGTGCCGCGGTCTGCCGAGACATATCCAGTAGTGCCCGAAGGTCTTTCGGCAGACACGATCCGCCGTAGGCCATGCCCGGCCGCAGGTAACGTGCGGAGATATTCAGCTTGCGGTCCCGGCAGAAGACTTCCATGACCTTGGTTGCGTCGATGTCCATCTCCCGGCAGATCACGCCGATCTCATTAGCGAACGTCACCTTCACCGCGTGGTAGCAGTTGTCGGCGTACTTCACCATCGCGGCGATGCGCATATCTAAGAAGAACGACTCGGCCTCGATGCCGGGATACAGCTGCTTGCAGACCTCGGCCGACTTGTCGTCGGTCGCGCCGAAGACGATCTTGGGCGGGTCGAAGAAGTCCGCCACCGCCGCGCCCTCGCGGAGGAACTCCGGGTGGCAGACGTAACCGATGCGGTCGCCCATCTCGCAACCGGCGCTCTCTGCGAGGATCTCAACCAGGCGGTCGTGCACGACCGGCAGACTCGTGGATCGGCTCAGGACCGTGAAGAATTCTTTATCGCTGTCGCGGACCAGCTCGCCGATCTGCTTGCAGACGGCTTCGAGGTATTTTGCGTTGACCCCGCCGGAGGGCGTGGACGGCGTGCCGACACAGACCAGCGCAACGTCGGTATCGTTGACCGCCTTGGCGGCGTCGGTGGTCGCGGTGATCTTGCCCTCGGCGTGCATCTGCTTGACGATCTCGGGCAGGCCGTCCTCGATGATCGGGCATTCGCCACGATTCAGCCGGGCGACTTTTTCCTCCGCGACATCGACACCCACCACCGTGTGGCCGAGCTTCGCAAGACAGGCGCAGCTGACCGCACCGACATAACCGAGTCCGAAAACACTGATCCTCATCCTGACAATCTCCTGCGCTGCCTCAGCTCCAGCCCGGCGAGGAGGCATGCGTGTATCTGCTTGATCATATTATCGACATTCGCCTCGTCCCGGACGACCTCGGTGGCACGCTTGAGGACCGCCTCACGCTCCCGGTCCGCCGATATTACATGACGTACCGTGTCAATCATCGACTGGATATCCCCCTCGCTGAACCGCCAGCCGGTCTTGCCGTGCTCGATCAATTCCGCGTCCACGCCCCGCTGATCGGCGATAATCGTAGGCGTGCCGAAGGCCATCGACTGATTAATCGCCAGCCCGACCGCGCCGCACTGGATGGTCAGGTCCGACGCGGCGATCCAGGCGTAGTCATAGCCCAACGGGACGCGCCCCGTCACAATGATGCGATCCGGGTCCACCTGCTTGGCCAGTTGCCGGTAGTCATCTAGATTCGGGCCACCACCGACTAAGACCAGCACCAGATCCGGGTCCAATTCACGCAGTTTCGACCAGGCGTTGATGACATCTTCGTGACGCTTGGCCGGGTCCATCCGTCCCAGGTCCAGCAATATTTTTTTGCCGATCAGCCCGTGCTTCACGCGCAGTTCCTGAGCCATCTTTCGGTACTCATCCGCCCGCTCGAAGATCGGCCGGGTATCGACTGTGTTCTGCGCGACAAAGATATGCTGATCCGGGACGCCGAGCTCCAATAATTCGTCGCGGGTCTGCTGGCCATAGGCGATAACGAAGTCGTAGTTCCTCATCAGCCGCTTCTTCATCATGTGAAGGATCGGCCCGGGCAGGCGGGTGTAGCTGTGGGACTTGGTCCAGGCGATCGGCACCCCGCCGTAGCTGCGGATGAGCTTGGGCAGCGTCCAGGAAGAGCGGTAGCGCGGCGTGGAGTTGAAGATCACGATGTCGGGCTTGTCCCGCGCGATCGCTTTTTCCGCCCCGTCCCATCGTTCGCCGAGTTTACCGGGAACGACTGAGCAGTATTCGATGTAGTCGCGTTGGCCCCCGCCGTGCGCCCCACCGCTTTCGGGGGTGTCGCCGAGGACTTTCAGGTTGTAGTTACCCTTGCCAAGCTCCACCAGGCCGTCCCAGATGGGCAGGCGGTAGTGGTAGACCTTCTGGTTGTAGTGCCAGATATGAAAGCCCCCGGGCGACGCGGTTTCCTGGCCGGCGGTCGGCTCTGTGGGCTTTTCAAGGGGGTTCATCACGGTCTCCGTCGATACTAAGGCCCCGCCTCGACCGACAGGGGGGCGGTATCTTGACAGGATCGCCC
>JAJDCW010000132.1 GCA_029260635.1 Phycisphaeraceae bacterium
CGTGGCAGATGCGGGGGTCGGCAGCATCGATCAGGTCCAGCCAGCCCAGCCGGTCAAACAGGCCGGTAAAGATCGGGTCGGGTGTGATCTTGTGGATGTGGTCGTGGTAACGCCAGACGGTGATGCCGTGGGCATCAATCAGGGCGCGCTTGTGTTGGTAGACGTGGTCGTTTTCCAGCCAGTCGGTGGAGTCGCGGTGGCTGTAGAAGGTGGGTTCGTGGGTGATGATGAAGTCGGCCTTGTGTTCGATGGCCTGTTGGATAACAGCGGTAGTGGCCATGAAGGTGGTGACGATGCCTTTCACGGGGTTACCGGGGCCACCGACTTTGATGGTGTCGATCGTGTCTTCGATGGGTTCGATGTTGGCGTCGGCCATGATCCGGTCGATGACGCCCTGAACCGTGACGGGTTGGTTGGCCCGTGGGGAAATCCCGGAGGCCGACTGCGCCAATGCCCCGATGCCCCCAAGAACCAGGGGCGTGGATTTCAGGAAGTCGCGGCGGCGGAGGGTGTGTTCATCTGACATGGGTAAGGCTCCGGCTTTTGATGGCGGCGGCAGGAAATCGTGATGAGATTATCATAGCGGGATGAAACCGAATCAATCCATACTGTTGACTGGGGCCGTCCTGTTTTCATTATTCGCGTGGGCCACACCCGCCTTATCAGAAGACGACGGTCCGGCACCGGTCCAGGGGCCGGACACGCTGTTCCTGACGTGGTACGGGGACCCGACGACGTCGATCGTCGCGCAGTGGCTTGAGGAAGGGGTGCCGATGCCTTTGATCGAAGGCGCGTCGGACGACATCCCGGCGCTGGAAACACCCAAACTCACAGGCATCACGATCGACGGCGACTTTTCAGACTGGGAAGGCAAGGGGCTGGACGCGGGCTACCTCGCAGGCGATGAGGGGCTCGTCTACGACGATGCGGACCTCAGCGCCGCGGCGAAGATTGGGTGGGACGATCGCGGCCTGCTGATCCTGGTGCGCGTCAAAGACAGCGCGTCAACCGAGTCGGATGATCTTGAAACGCTGTGGTCAGCCGATTCGGTTGAGCTTTTCATATCAACGGGCGTCGGGTCAGGTCAGCGGTATCAGGTGCTGGTCGCGCCGGGCGTGACACGATCAGCGGAAGCGGATGCCGATACGGAAGATGCCCGACCACGCCACTGGCAGTACGACTATCGCAGCGACCGGTCTGGGGGCGACGTTAAGTTTGAGTACGCGAGCACAGCGGTAGAAGGGGGATACGTAATTGAGGTGCGGCTGCCCTGGACAAACCTTGCGATCGATCCTGCCGGGGGAGAACGCGTCGGCTTCCAGTTCTACGTCAACGACAAAGATGGCGAAGAAGACATCAAAAACATCTGGTGGCACCCGGACAACGACGCCAACGAACGGCCCGAGTCGATGTATGCGTTACGCCTGACCGAGAAGGCCGGGGCGGCCGCGACGGCGCGGGCGAAGGTCGTCCGGCATGAGGACAACGCACGGCTCGTGGTCTGGGGGGATACGGACCTGGCCGGGCAAACCGTGCAGGCGATCTGTGCGGACAAGGTGATCGGAGAGACAACCTTCTACGAAAAACGCGGGTCCGCCAAGGCCAAGATAGATCTGGACGCTGCGCCGGAGGGTTCACGCTGGGGGACCATTCATGTCATCGTCGATGATGAACCGGTGGCTTACGCCCGACCTTTACGGTGGATGTCGGTGAGTCGGCCCGAGATCTCAAAAGTGACTTGCGACAAATTCGTTGCCAAAGTGGGTCAGGCACCGTCCACATCAATCGATACATCAGTAACCCCGTTTGGTGATTACAGCGGCATGTTCCTGCACCGCGTTGAGTACCAGGATCTTAATCCGGACACGGAATACGCCTTAAAGATTCAGAAACAAGAGCAGACAACCACCCATCGTTTCCGCACAGCACCGGCGACGCTGGACGAGCCGCTGGTGTTTGCTGAGGGCGGGGATGTAGGTATCTGGCAGAACGTTGCTCCCTTGCACAAGGTCGCGGCGAGCTGGAGCCCGCGGTTCGGGTTGATCGGCGGCGACTGCGCGTACGGCAACGGGCGGACACCCGAGAACTGGGTCGCGTACCTGAGGCTCTGGCGCGAACACATGGTTGATCCGGAGGGCCGGCTGATCCCGATGCTCTGCGCGATCGGGAATCACGAGGTGGATGGGAGCTTCGGTCAGCCGCGCGAGCGGTCGCCGTTCTTCCTGGCGTTGTTCGGCGGGCTGTACCCGGAGCATACCTACGCGGCGATCGACTTTGGGGACTACCTGTCCCTGGTGCTGCTGGACTCCGGGCATGTCAGCGCACACGGCGAGGGGCAACGCGCATGGCTAAATGAAACCCTGGCGGCGCGCACTGATCGACAACACCTGTTCACCGCGTACCACGTGCCGGCGTACCCGTCGCACCGGGACTTTGAGGGCAAGTACAGCGCCCTGGCCCGTGAGCACTGGGTACCGTTGTTTGACCAGTATGGCGTCGATGTCTCGTTCGAGCACCACGACCACACCTACAAACGCACGCACCACCTGACCGCGGGGGAGCGGGACATTCATGGTGTTTTATATCTGGGTGACGGCGCCTGGGGGATGAGCCCACGTCGTGTCGCCACGCCCAAGGAACGGCCCTACCTGGCGAAGTCGGTATCGTCGTCGCACGTGATCCGGGTAACACTCGACGGGAAAAGCCGACGGTTTCTCGCGGTGGATGAAAAAGGACGCGCGATCGATCGGTATTACTTGGATGATTAGATCATAGCTACGCGAACTCTGACATGAATGTTTAGCCGCCGCGGCTACGCGGCGTATACCGGGCGTGGCCGCCCGGGCTAAACAAGATCGACGCACCTATATGTGATAGCGCGGCGACTATTCAGCCGGGGATCTGGCCGGCGAACTTCTGCTTGAACTCGTCGAGGGTCGCGATGCCTTCGGGGAGCTTGGCTTCGTCGATCAGGAGGATGGGGATGCCATCATTGATCGGGTAGCGCAGGCCACCGACCTCGGCGACCAGCTCGTTGCCCTGCTGGGTCATGGGCGAGCGGGTCAGCGGGCAGCGGAACAGGCTAAGGACATCCGGATCGATGGGGGTCGTGTCGGTCATGGTGAGGGCATCATATCAAACGCTGTCCTGTTTGACGCGTTGGATGTCGGCCCCGAGCGCCTGCAGGGTCAGTTCCATGCGTTCGTAGCCGCGGTCCAGGTGGTAGACGCGGTTGATGGTGGTGGTGCCCTTGGCGGCGAGACCGGCGAGGACCAGCCCGGCGGAAGCCCTCAAGTCAGACGCCATGACGGGGGCGCCGATGAGTTCGCGTACACCGCTGACGACGACCGAGGGACCGTTCCGGGTCAGGTCGGCCCCCATCCGCAACAGCTCGGCGACGTGCAGGAAACGGTCGGGGAAGATCTTTTCGGTGATGGTGCTGTTGCCGTCGGCCAGGCAGAGCAGGGACATCAATTGAGCCTGGATGTCGGTCGGGAAACCGGGGTGCGGCTGGGTGAAGACCTGGATGGGTTTGAGGGTGTCGGCGGTCCTGATGGTGACCGAGCCGCGGTGACGATCGAAAGGTTCGCCATTGCCTGCGGGTGTGACCTGCACACCCACCGCACTGAACCTGTCGATCGCTGCACCCAGCGCATCGGTCGGGAAGTTCTCAAGCGTGATCCGGCTGCGCGTGATGGCGGCGGCGGCGACGTAGGTGCCCGCCTCGATGCGGTCGGGGATGACACGGTGATCTGCGCCACTGAGTTCGTCAACGCCATCGATAATCAATCGGGGTGAGCCGGCACCCTGGATCCTGGCACCCATCTTCGTCAGCAGGTCGGCGAGGTCTTCGATCTCCGGCTCGCAGGCGGCGGACTCGATGATGGTCTGGCCCTTTGCAAGCACCGCGGCACTCAGAACATTGGCCGTGCCCAACACGGTCGAGCCGGAAGGGCCACCGAGGAAGACGTGCGCACCGATGAGTCGGTGGTCTTTGCCGGGCGCGGTGGCGACGATGTCGCCGGCGTCGAGGGTGATCTCGGCACCCAGGGCACGCAGGCCGCGCAGGTGCAGGTCTACCGGTCGATCGCCGATCGCGCAGCCGCCGGGCATGGAGACACGGGCCTTGCCCCGTTTGGTTAGCAATGGTCCAAGGACACAGATCCCCGCCCGCATGGTCTTGACGATGTCGTAGGGGGCGGCGGTCTGGGACGGGTCGGTCGCGTGGATCGTCACCGGGCGGCCGGGATCCGAGTCTTTCAGGTCGATCTCGCAACCCAGCGTGCCCAGCAGCCGGGTCATATTGCGGATATCCGAGAGGTCCGGGACATCATGAAGGGTCAGGGGGCTGTCGGTGAGCAGCGCGGCGGCCATAAGCGGGAGGCTGGCGTTTTTCGAGCCGTGGACCCGGACCGTGCCCTTGAGCGACCGGCCGCCTTTAATAATGAATGCATCCATAAGATTGGGGTACTGGGTTCGGGGATCGGGGGTCAGGGTAACAAGCGATTAGCACACAAGACAGCGCGCGGGTGGCATGGTACAACGTGCGCCGGTGGGCTATACCGTTCTATCGGACATATGCGGTGTATTCCCTGATCCCTGAGCCCCGTCCCCGAACCCCACACCATGGACCTGAACAAGCTGATCCGAAACGTGCCCGACTGGCCAAAGCCCGGGATCCAGTACAAGGACATCACCCCCCTGCTGCGTGACCCCTCGGGGCTGGCGATGGCGGTGGAACTGATGGCGAGCCCCTGGCGGGGCAAGGGCGTGGACCTGGTCGTCGGGGCCGAGTCGCGGGGGTTTATATTCGGGACGGCGATCGCTCAGGCCTTGTCGGCCGGGTTTATCCCGATCCGCAAGCCCGGCAAACTCCCCGCCGAGACCCACGCGATCAGCTACGAGCTTGAATACGGCAGCGACACGCTGGAGGTCCATACCGACGCGGTCACGAAGGGCCAGCGTGTGCTGATGGTGGACGACCTGCTGGCGACCGGCGGGACGATGAAGGCGGGCTGCGACCTCATCGACAAACTCGGCGGGGACATTGTGGGGATCACGGTCCTGATCGAGTTGGGGTTCCTGCCCGGCCGAGAGCTGGTCAGCGGGCACGGGGCCGTACACGCGGTCTTGACGTATAACGATTGAGGCCCGAGATGAGCCGGGTTCATGTTGCTTCCGATACGACACTTTGCCTGATGGCGGGCCGATAGACCGTGCCGCAAAACACCACCCAACATCCTGTGAATCACGCGTACGCGGGGTACTGGGACCGGACCCAGTGGCCTTTGCAGAGCCTGTACTTCCTGCTGCCGTTATTGATCCTCTATGAGGTCGGGACGCTGCTGCTGGCGCCGGAGGGCGACCAGCGCTTGCCGCGGATCGTGGCGGAGTCGCTGCTGGCGAAAGGCTTTCAGTGGTTTGGGGCGACGGGATTTCACCTGCCGGCGATCATTGTTGTCGTGGTGCTGTTCTGCTTGCACCTGGTGCGACGCGATCCCTGGGCCCCGGAGCCGAAGCTGTACGGGGTGATGTGGTTGGAGTCGTTTGCGTGGGTGCTGCCTCTGTTTCTCTTTCAGATGGTGCTGGTGCGCGAGATGGCCGGGTCGGTCGATCCTTTGCAACTGGTCACGGAACCGGTTGCGGCCCTTTGGACATGGAAAGAGGAGATGATCTTCAGCGTGGGGGCGGGGGTCTATGAAGAGTTATTGTTTCGCCTGATCGGGATCGCGGTGCTTCACATGTTGTTCGTGGACGTGTTGGCCTTGCCCGAGAAGTACGGCGGTGCCGCGTCGATCGGTGTCTCGGCGGTGGCGTTTGCGCTCTATCACTTCGTCATCAACGACCCGGATGTCTGGGTCGGGTTCACCCTGGAAAATTTTGACTGGGGGCGGTTCGCGTTCTACACCCTGGCGGGGGTCTACCTTGCTCTGATCTATGTCACGCGGGGCTTCGGCGTGGTCGTGGGGACACATGCGCTCTATGACATCATGATCGCCTGGACCAAGTTCGATCTGACGGACAAGCTGCTCGCGTGGCTGGGGATGAATGGCGGGTGATCCGGTCCCCCGGGCCGAGACGGGGGCGGGGAGACAGATGATGCCGGGAGGACCCGCTTGCAATCAGTCGGGAAGGACCAGGAGTTGGCCGGCAAGCGAAGGATGTGTGGCTGTTGCGTGACGGCGGACCAGACGGTTCAAAGCGTCACTGTTATCAAACTTTCTCAAATCTGTCAGCAGCGTCAGGGACTTGTCGCGCCCGAGGTCCTGGAAAAAACTCCGGGCGGGTTCGTCGGAATCCGTAAGGTCTGCGAGCACACAGAGCATGATCGCTTCGGTCGTTTTCAGCAGCGCGAAGCCGCGATCGTGGGCCTTCATCGTCTCGAAACACTGCTGCGCGGTGGCGAACCACTTCCCGCCTTCCAGTTCACCGGTATGCAGGCGCTGGAGGATGTGGGTCGCAGCGTTGTTCAGGCAATAACTTCGTACCCGGTTTGGGCTGGGTGCCTGGCGGTCTTCGGGCTGGGTGCGGACCCAACCCATGTATGCACGGGTGGGCTTATCGTTAATCAGTTGGCCTGCGGTGTCGGCCAGCTCGAGCATCTGTGCGACGAAGAAATCGGTCTCGAGCATGGGCCGACCGACCATCAGGATATTCAAGCGGGCCATCAGACCTGGAAGTGAGGCTGGGCCGGCGAGGTCTGCGACGACATTCGCGCCTGAGACGACCAACTGCATATCAGCCTCGGCGGAGCCGTCGTGCTCACGCAGAGCGGACAGCAGTCGGGTCATATCGTCACGGATCGTCGTCTGGTCGTCTGAACCCAGGCCGTGATCGACCGCGTGCTGGACAAAGACCAGGAAACGTTGACGGGTGGCGTCCAGATCGACCTGCTGGGGGATGCCCTCGCCGAAGCTGCACTCGATGAGTCGGCCGGCGGAGGCGCGGACGACGCCGAGGATGTCGTGCGCCATGGCACGGCGGAAGGCGTTGGCCGACTGACCCAACCCGTGCAGCAGGCGGTCGTGGTTGGCTTGGAGTTTGCTCTGCAGTGCGTCGAAGCGTTGCGACATCGGTGTCGGCAGGGGCGCGGAGCTTTGCTGATCGGCGGCGCGACGCAGGTGCCTTACCGCGGTCTGGATACGCTTGGCCGAAAAATCCATGCCCAGCGACCGGTTGATCTCCAGCGCCAGCGCGGCGTAGTTGATCTCGGTCGCGTCGGCGCTGGGACGCAGGCAGGTATCCAAGACACAATCCAGGTTCTTGTCCGTGTCGTGCTGCGTCACGGAAGCAACCCAGGTCAACACCGCACGGGCAGCGTCCTGCACATTGACACGCAGTTCGTTGACTTCGGCTTCCACGGTCGTGACGCGGGATCCCTTCCTTGCGTCACGTCTGGTAGTGGGCTGGTAGACCTTGATCGCGTCGGTGCCCGCCGGGGCGGATTCGAGCTTGGCGAAGTCCACATAGATCGTCCGTGGGCGCTGACGAGTTGCGTCGGTGCGCGTGGGCGTTACGCGGTTCGTGTTGGCTCGGTCCGTGTTCGGCATGGCCTACTCGGTAAAGGTTCCCGGATTAACCCGGGACGTGGTCGGTCTGGACGGTCAGGTTGGAACCGCCGGACTTGCCCTTGGTCTTGTGGCAGCCGGATTCAGCCCAAGTCGGGTTGACCAGCCACAACGAGACCGCGACAACGGCCAGAAGGGCGATCCATTTCGTGATTTGTTTGCCAGGCATGCGTGTGCTCCTGTGTGAGAGAATGATGGCCTCACCTATACAACGCTCAAACCCTACGGATTCTGACGCACGGGTCAGAAAATAGTTCCGGGGGTGTTACGTAAATAATTATAAATGAGTTATTTAGGAAACAAAGTAAATTTTTGAATCCTCTGTCGATCAATATGCCCGTCCGGAGAACCGCCACAACAGGCAGATATTTATCTAAGAACTTTTAAATAAATAACTTAGACCTCAACCGTTATATCGCACCCGCCAAAAACAGGGGCATCTGACCTTGAAAGTGGACAGGGCAGTGAAGCGTGATGCCCTGAACCGGGGCCCGGGATTCACTCCCGGGCTGGCCAAGGAACGTGTTTATCAGAAGGAGGCCAGCGATGACTCGGACTCAGATCAGTAAACGTGTTGGATGGGTTGCGGCCGTATTGGCCGTTGCGCTCCTGGCTGTGAGTGCGGATGCCGAACCGCGCAACCGTAAGAGCCGGGGCGAAAAACCCCGACAGCGGCAAGCGCAAAATGAAAGCGGGCAGCACCGCCAGAGCGACGCAAGGGCGCAGCGTCAGCGCAACGAGCAACGCGCCCAGGAGCGGCGGGCAAGCGAACGACGGGCGAATGATAAGCGAGCCAGTGAACGGCGAGTGAGCGAAAAACGTTCGCGTGACCAGCAGGCCAGCCAACGGCGGGCCCAGGAACGCCGCGCCAGCGAGCAGAAGGCGCAACAGAAGCGGGCCAGTGAACAACGGCAGGCACAGGAACGTCGAGCGCAGGAGAAACGCGCCCAGGAACGCCGGGCCGGTTCCCGCAACACCGTGACGGTGCAGCGCGGCGCGAACTGGGGCGTCAACGCGCAGAATAAGAAGCTGGACGAGCGCCAGGCCAGGGTGCGCAACCGAGAGCAACGGTTCGAGCAGAACACCAAGGAGACCCGGCAGGACCTGCGCCAGCGCGATAACCGGCTGGATCAGAAGGCACAGGCGTTACGCGCCAAGGCCCGCTACGTCGCACGCAGCACACACTACAGTCGGCCAGGCCGCACCGTGGTCCACCACAAGCCGGCGTACCACAACCGGTCATCCCACTACAAGGTCAGCCACAACAAGTATCACTACGGACACACGAAGCACCACAACAGCAACAGTAAGTTCGGCATCCACTTCAGCTTCGGCCACCTGTCCGGCTTCTACTACGACCACGGACACCTGCGGCACCACTGCTGCCGGGGCGGGTACTACATCACCAAGTGGGTCCCCGCGGTGGTCGAAACACGGTACGACGATTACGGCGACCCCTACACCGTGGTCGTGTGTGACGGGTACTACACCAGGGTCTGGGTCGATCACTACTGCCGGCTGAGCGTGCACCACTACAGCCGCTACTAAAGCATCACGAGCCTTTCCGGCGCAAAACAAAAGCCCGCGTTCTTTGGACGCGGGCTTTTACTTTGCGGGTATCTTGATCTACGGATCAGTGATGTTCGACACACCACTCGAACAGGGCGATCCATTCCAGGCGTTGCATGGCGACCAGGTCGGTTGACTCGCTGTCCTGGGCCACGGCGCGCTCGACACGGTCAACGAATGCGTGGGGCTCGTAGGACCCGATCCCGGTGCCCGCCCCCGCCCCGCCGCCGCCGGAATCGATCCGGGTCAGCACGGGGTGCTTGCCGGCTTTTCGGTACCAGTGGTGGCTGTTGGTGAAGTCGCCCTCCCGGCGGTGCATGATCGCGTGCCAGAACGAGCCGGAAGGCCGATTCAGGTTCTGACTGATGCCGTGGCTGCGCGCCAGGTCGTCGATGTAGAGCCAGAGCCCCGCCGCGATGGTCTGCTTGCCTTTCAGTGCCGGGTCGGCAATCACCTGCTCAACCAGCGCCGTGTGTTTGCTGGGTGTTTGGCCATTGACGACCAGGTGGTCCATGGCACGGTTCAAGGGAAGCGCATCGAAGAGTGGGCGTAGGGCATGTTCGATGGGCTCGTGCATGTGCGGGGTCATGGTCTCTCCACTTGGTATCGGCACATCCGATTGTAGGCGGCCGGGATATGCCGAGGCTTGTAGCGCGTACGCAGAAGAAGCTTCGATCCCTGCCTGGCTGCTTAAAGCTATCGGGTAAATCAAGAAATCACTCCCATCTTTCGATCCGTCCGACCAGCGATCGCTAATAGACCGCCAATCACAATGACCACGGTGCCGGGCTCGGGGACGGAGGCCTGCCCGAGTTCGGATAGTTCGCTGGTTTCGGTGACGGCCCGGAGCTGGTTGACCAGGCGGATCCCCGAATGGGATTCCAGGTCACTGGTAACAAACGGGATGGCCCGGCCTGCTATGGCGGAGGTGTACCTGCCCTCGGTCGCCAGGGCCGCGATGACGGCCGCCTCGGCGTCGATCAACCCGAAGCCCGACGCGTTATCCCGGCCGTCCGGGCCGATGTCCTGCGCGGTGGTGTACAGCAGCTTGCGGACCTGCCAGGGGCTGAGCGTGGGGTTCGCGGTCAGCATCAGGCTGGCGACGCTGGCGGCGATGGGCGATGAGAAGCTCGTGCCGGACCATGTCTTCAGCCGGTCGTCGGTCGTCAGGCTGAGGATCTGATGCCCGGGGGCGACCAGATCGACAAACTTTCCGCGGGTCGAAAACCCCGAGACGCTGCCGTCGCGGTTGGTCGAACCCACAGCCACAAGGTGTTTGTGATTACGCCAACCGGCATACGTTCGACCGTCGTTACCCGCAGCCATGAAGACGACGGCACCCTTGGTCTGTGCGTAGGCGGCGGCTTTTTGTAAAGCGTTGAGGTGGACACCCGAGTAGCTGACGTTGATCACACGTGCTCCGTTGTCGGCGGCGTATCGGATGCCGTGGGCAAGGTCGGAGGTGTAGGCGGCGCCGTCGCTGCGATTACTCACGCGGATCGGGATCGCCCGGGCGGTCCACGCGGCCTGACTGATGCCTTCGCGATTGCCACTGGTGGCGGCGACCAGCCCGATGGTCCCCGTGCCGTGGGGGTTCACGGGGCTGAGGTTCCTGCTGCCGTTGACGATGTTGATGCCTTTGCCGATCGCCAGGTTGCTCTGCAGGTCTTTGTGGCCGACGTCGAACCCGGAGTCGATCACCGCGACCTTGATCCGGCCGCGCTCGGGCAGGTCGACGATCTGCGCCCAGGCCTCGCCGAAGTTCAGGGCGTCCAGGTACCACTGCTGGCCCTGACCCGGGTCGTTGAAGCTGACAGTGGCGGCGTTAGCCACGGAGCAGGTCAGGACAAAAGCCAGCACGGCGAGGGTGCGACGAAGCATAAGAAAACTCCTGGATCGGATCGTGGCCTTTAACAACCAAGGCCTTGTCGTGTGCCGTGTCATTACGACCACACCCTGTTCCATCGGCGATGCAGCGGCGTGCAATAAACTTCTTATTGGGATGTAAAGATGGGTAAAATGGCTAGAGTTACCGTGTTTTCACACAAGCCGATAAGGACCGCCCTCCTGATGCTGGCGGGGCCGGTGGGCACAAACGATTGGGGCCTGAGTCCCGGGGCCGGTTGACGTCTGATATCTCAGCCGGGCCTGATCCGGCCAGAGATTGCAAGCGTGGATACATTCGCTACGATCCCCTGCTTACCTTCCCTCAACCGACTCCGGGCAAAGTACACAGGAACCCCCACCATGGTCGAGCAGAAAGCAACGAACATCACCTGGCACGAAGGCAAAGTCACCCCCGAAGAACGCCAGGCCAACATGGGCCAGAAGGGCTGCACCCTCTGGATGACCGGGCTCTCGGGCAGCGGTAAGTCCACCGTGGCAGTTGCCTTAGAGCAGGTCCTGCTGCAGCAGGGCAAGCACGCCTACCGCCTGGACGGCGACAACATCCGCATGGGCCTGAATAAGAACCTGGGCTTTTCCCCCGAAGACCGCGACGAGAACATCCGCCGGATCGGCGAGGTCACCAAGCTCTTCGCCGATGCCGGCGTCATCAGCGTCACCAGCTTCATCAGCCCCTACAAAGAAGCCCGCGACCTGGTCCGCAAGCTTCATGAAGAAGCCAACATCCCCTTCCTGGAGGTCCACGTAGACTGCTCCCTGGAGACCGCCGAGGAACGCGACCCCAAGGGCCTCTACAAGAAGGCCCGCGCCTGCGAGATCAAGGGCTTCACCGGCATCGACGCCCCCTTCGAGGCCCCCGAGAACGCCGAGATCACCATCAAGACCCACGAACTGAGCATCGAACAGTCGGTGCAGACTCTGCTGGATGCGCTGGAAGAACGCGGGTTGATCTGAATAGCCAAGCTACAAATGAATGAATAAAAAAAGCCCAGGGCGATAGCCTTGGGCTTTTTCTTTGAGGATGTTTCTGTTTTAGCGCACGGATCAGTCGCTGGCGATATCGCCGTCTTCGTAGCCGACGGAGGTGTAGCCGAGCAGGGCGTTGGATTTTGTGTCCCACCGGGTGGAGTTGCCACGGATGACATCAACGTACGCCGAGGCGTCCGGGTCGATCGCGAACAG
>JAJDCW010000133.1 GCA_029260635.1 Phycisphaeraceae bacterium
CGATCAGGCACAGCGTCAGCTGCGTCAGCAGCTGCATCCGCGTCTGCATGTCCACCAGTTCCATGGAGACGTTAAACTGGTCCAGTGCTTGAGCGTAAACCGCCTGCTCCATCAGCAGCGTGCCCAGCGCGATCCGCACGCTGGGGTCGACCGGGTTGGCCTTAAGCAGGTTCACCAGTGCCGCGCCGACCTGCGGCGGGGTGCCGCCACGGTCCAGCGCCAGTTGGTACAGCATCGACGCCGCCTCGGGATTGGCCCCGTCCAGCTTGACGGCATAACCCAGCCAGGCCGCGGAGCGGTCGGTGTCGCCGATCTCCTGTGCCGCCTGCGCCGCGAGGGTCGCCAGGCGGGAGCGCAGCGGGTCAGACAGCCCGGACGCCGACTCGGCACGCAGCATCTTCTCGAGCTTATCCAGGTAGTTGTCCAGCGACTCGATCCGGGAGAGCATGGCCTTGATCAGCTCGAACTGCGCCGCGTCGTCATGAGGTTCCAATCGCAGGTAGTTGCGCAGCGCTTCGATCTGCATGTCCTGGTCTTCCAGGGCGCCGGCGAGCCCGACGCGCAGCTCCCAGATGCCCAGGTCGTCCGGGTTCAGTTTTACAGCCATGTCCAGCAGCACCTTGGCACGCTGGAGCTGGTCGGGGCGTGGCTCGACTTTTTGCCCGAAGATGGACCAGGCCATGGACATCAACTGGTCGGCCATCATCTGCTTGGTGCTGATCGCTTCGGGGAACTGCAGCGCCTGGGCACGGGCTTGCGACGGGAACAGGCCCGACGCCAATACGCCAATCGCCAGCAAGGCCACTGCCAGGGGACGGCGGGTGCGGCGGTCAGGTCGAGTAAATAGTCTGCTTATCATCTGTCGGGGGCTCCGATCCTATATAGATCACTTCACGATTCGTCTTCATCGGGTCAGCTCGGCAGGCCCAACAGGGCCGAGAGCAGTAGCAGTTCCGCCCAGCCAAAGAAGGTGAGCATTACGGCCATTTTCAGGGTGCCGGTCACCCGGGGGTACGCCCTTGGCGCCAGGTCGTCCGCGACCATGACCATCAGCAGAAACACCCCCGCCGACGCCGGGCCTAAGGCCAATATCGGCCAAGTGTTATCCCATAGCCACAATCCGTAGACCACCCATGCCGCCGATAATACGATCCCGCTTGTGACTTTGATCGCCCTCATCCTGGGTTACCCGGCATAGGACTCTATAATTGGGTCACCGCCCCCCGATTCAGCCCGGATTCAGGCCGGCGGCCAGTTCTCGTGTGAAATCGCCCACCGCTTTGACCGTGGCGTCCTCACTTTCCGCCCGGGCCTGGGCCACACGCCGCATCATCCCCGAGCCCACGATGGCCGCGTCCGCGACGCTGACCACCTGGCGGACGTGCTCGGCCGAGCTGATGCCAAAACCGACGGTCATGGGCAGGTCCGTCACCGCCCGCAGCTTCTTGAGCCGGGCGGGTAGCTCGGGGGGCAAATCCGCCTGTTCGCCGGTGATCCCGGATCGTGACACGACATACACAAACCCCGTGCTGGCTTTGGCGATCTGCGCCGCCCGGTCGTCCGGCGTCGTCGGTGCGATCAGCATGCTCAGGATCATGCCCGCCTTGGCCGTCGCCTCCCGGGCAGGCTCGGAGGCTTCCAACGGCAGGTCCGGGAAGATAAACCCGTCAAACCCCGCGTCCTTGGCATCCCCAATGAACTTGTCCAGCCCGACGCGGTGGACGATCGAATAACTGACCATCGCCACCAGCCCGATGTCGAGCTTGGGCCGGGTCTTCGAGACCATATCGAACACGCCCCCCACCGTCACGCCGTGATCCAGTGCGTAGGTCATCGACGCCTGGATCACCGGGCCGTCGGCGATCGGATCGGAAAACGGGATGCCCAGCTCACAGATCGACGCCCCCTCGCCCTGCGCCGCTATAAGCATCCGCCCCGTCGCCGAAACGCTCGGGTCGCCGGCGGTGATGTAAGGCATCAACGCCTTGCCGCTGGACGCTCTCAGGTTTTGAAACAGCTTATCGATCCGGTTCATAGACCGGGTAGGATACGGGCACCCAACGGAACCGGCAATCAGACTGAATCTACTCCACGACCTCCGTAAAAAGATTCAGGATGCTCTCATACGGCACGGTGTTGTAGAAGGTCATTTGTAGGTTTTTCTGGATGCCTTCTTCGACGGTGTAGTAGACGCTGTCGGTGGTGGTGACGACGGCGATGACCTGGCCGGCGTCGTTGAGGATGGGGCCGCCGGAGGAGCCTTTGGCGAAGGGGGCGGTGATCTGGATGCGTCGGACCGCTTCGTTATCGAAGTTGCGTGTGGTGAAGAATCGGGAAACTTCGCCGGAGGAGTAGCAGTAGAACCGGCCGTCGGGGTGGGTGATGGTGTGGACGGGTTGGCCGACTTTTGCGGTGCGTGCGATGGGTAGCGGTTTGTAGGGCCCGTCGCCGCCGAGTTGGATCAGGGCGACGTCGTCGGGTTTGTTGGTGGCGAGGACTTCGGTGACGGGGACGATCCGGCCGTCGCGTGTGCGAGCGACGAGTGTGAGGTTGTCGGGGTTGTCGACGACGTGGTGGTTGGTGACGGCGACGCCGTCGGCGGTGGCG
>JAJDCW010000134.1 GCA_029260635.1 Phycisphaeraceae bacterium
CCGGACACGGGGCGTTGGACTGACTCCCTCTAAGGTCGTAGCCACACTGATAACACACCCCGGGTCTGCCTTGCTTTCTTGGGCACAGCCGCCGTTCTATCCAGAGTGTACACATCACCCCAGTGATCAGCACGAAAGGCATCGCTGCAAGGCTGAGCATGCCGTCCCAAAACAACTCGCCGTCATTAGGTCCTGGGCGCGTGCCATATTTGTACTGGCGGACGATCTGCCCGCCGATCATAAAAACGATCATGGTCCCGAATAATGTGACAAATAACGTCACTAATAACCCACTGACGATGACGATGGTCGACTTAATATTGCGCTTCACAGACATTACCCCGATCTGATGCTCACAATAGAATTGCTGCGACATGATCGACGGGGGGCAATTGTGTGTCAATCTTTACGGCGTGGCTGGCTAACAGACGGCTGTTTTGGGTACACTTTGCATGTGTACTTATTAGGAGCCTCCCGTGTCCCCCGACCCACCCACCCCCACCCCCACCGCCGTCACCGAGATCGTTGTCAACCAGGACGACGTGACCGGGGAGCTGATCGGGGATGCGCAGCGGGAGTTGCTGGCGGCGGGGGCGCTGGATGTGTGGGCCACGGCGATCCAGATGAAGAAGGGCCGGCCGGGGGTGATGCTGTCACTACTGTGCGAGGCGGACAGGCGGGACGCGTTCACGATGCTGCTGATCGAGCTGACCGGCAGCTTCGGGGTGCGGTTCCGTGAGTGGGGGCGTCTGGTGCTGGATCGTCGGCACGTCACGGTGGAGACATCGTATGGCAAGGTCCGGGTCAAGGTCGGGCAGTTAGATGGTAAGATCATCGTCGCTCAACCCGAAAATGAAGATGTGAAGCATCTGGCGCAGGAGGCGGGGGCGACGACGCGTGAGGTGATGGACGCCGCCCGGGCGGCGGCGTACACCTGGCGGGAGACTCAGGGATGAGCGGCATCATCACGCTGGCATTCAGTATCGACGACCTGCCGCCCGCGGTGCAGATCGGGATCCCGTTGGTGGGGGTGCTGCTGATCACCATGAGCATGATGATGGGCATCCGTAAGAAACGCCGGTACGCGCAGCAGCAGGGGACCGCCCGCGAGCAGGTCGATGACATGAAGCAACGGCACAAGCTGCGTGGCGACCTGGAGCAGTTGATGATCGAGGTCGAGCAGTTGGCCAAGCGTTTCGGGGCGCAGCTGGATGCCAAGACGATGCACATGGAGCAGCTGATCAGCGAGGCCGACCGGAAGATCGCTGAATTGAAGCAGATGGAACTGGGCCGTCAGAACGCCGCGAAGCTGCACGAGGCGATGGCGTCGCCTTTCGAAGACAAGCCCGCCGCGCCGGCAGCGGTGCCAACCACCGAAGCCGAGTCCGCGTCCCCGACGCAGAACGCCGGGGACGCGTTGAAGCAGTCGGTCTATGATCTGGCGGAGAAGGGTCACGACCCGGCCGAGATCGCCAAGCAACTCAATGAGCACGTCGGCAAGATCGAGTTGATCCTGGCGCTGCGGAAGTCGTGAAGAGATTTGAAACTCGGATGGATCGGATGCAAACGGATGGTGGAGGCGGATCTGTTATAGAACAAGCGGGGGGTCCTGAATCCGCTTTTATCCGATCCATCCGAGTTCTTATTCATCCGGTTTCTTCTGTGTGTTGTCGCGGGTGTGGACCGGCGTTACAGTGCGGCGCATAAGGAGACTGCATAATGTTGTTGAAAGGTGCAATGACCGCGCTGGTCACGCCGATGCGGGATGGTCGGGTGGATTACGACCGGCTGGCGGCGAATGTGGCGTTTCAGATTGCCGAAGGCATCGACGGCCTGGTCCCCGTGGGGACGACTGGCGAGTCGCCGACGCTGTCGCACGATGAGCACGACAAGGTGATCGACACGGTCGTCGAGGCGGCGGGGGGCCGGGTCCCCGTGATCGCCGGCACCGGGTCGAACGCGACCAGTGAGGCGGTACGCCTGACCAAGCACGCCAAGCAGGTCGGCGCGGACGCGTCGCTGCAGGTTAATCCGTACTACAACAAGCCGACGCAGGAGGGGATGTACCGCCACTTCATGGTGATCGCGGATGCGGCCGACATGCCGATGGTGCTTTACAACATCCCGGGCCGGTGCGGGGTCGCGATGACGGCTCAGACGATTGCGCGGCTGGCCAAACACCCGAACGTGATCGCCGTGAAAGAGGCGACCGGCTCGCTGGATATGGCCAGCGAGATCGCGCATCTGTGCGACCCGGAGAAGTTCACGATCCTGTCGGGCGACGACACGCTGACGCTGCCGTTGATCTCGGTCGGCGGCAAGGGCGTCATCAGCGTGCTCTCGAACCTGCTGCCCGCACGGGTCAAGGCGATCGCCGACGCGGCGTTAAATGGCGACTTCGTGACGGCACGCAGGCTGCACCTGGACTTGTTCCCGGTCTTCAAGGCCATGTTCATCGAGACCAACCCCATCCCGATCAAGACGGCGATGAAGCTGGCGGGCATGGACACCGGCGAGCTGCGCCTGCCGATGTGTGAGATGAGCGACGACAACTGCGCCACACTTGAGAAGATTCTCAAGGCCGAGGGCGTTTTGCAGCCGGTACGCGGGTAACGCCAGAAGTCGCCATGCTCCAAAGCCCGCGATGGTATCGCGGGTCCTCCGGGCATTCGGATACCAATCAAATTAAATCACGGTGAACATGAATCGTGTGTTGGATAAATACCATTGCCCGATGAAGACCGGCGATGACATCGCCGGTTTTGTGGGCCATCCGAACCCGGGGCATCATTAATCGCGCCTGCGCGGAATACGAACTTACACCAGCATCTCGACCATGTCGTGTGCCTCGGCGACGGCCTGATTGGTGAGCTTGCCGTCCTTGCAGTTCAGGGCGGTGGCGAAGGCGTTGTCCTCGGCGACCAGCTTGTCGATGCCGTGCTTAGCCAGACGCAGTGTGTACGGCTGGGTCGCGTGGCACAGGGCCTGCGTGCTGGTCCGGCCGACCGCGCCGGGCATGTTGGCGACGCAGTAGTGCACGATCCCATCCACGATGTAGATCGGGTCGCGGTGGGTGGTCGGTTTGGTCGTCTCGACGCAGCCGCCCTGGTCGACCCCCACATCGACGATCACCGCGCCGGGCTTCATCAGCTTGAGCATCTCACGTGTGATCAGCCGGGGGGCCCTTGCACCCGGGATCAGGACCGCGCCGATAACCAGGTCGGCCAGCACCAACTGCTCGCGGATCGCGTGCGGGTCGGAGTATTCGGTAAACACGTTGGCGGGCATCACATCGTCGAGGTATCGCAGCCGGTCGAGGTTCACGTCTACAATCGTGACGTGCGCGCCTAAACCCGCGGCGAGCTTGGCGGCCTGCGTCCCGACGACACCGCCGCCGAGCACCAGCACGTTGCCCGGCTCGACCCCCGGCACGCCCCCGAGCAGGATGCCCCGGCCTTCCATCGGTTTCTCTAAGTACTTCGCGCCTTCCTGCACGCTCATCCGCCCGGCGACCTCGCTCATCGGGGTCAATAGCGGCAGTCGGCCGTGCTTGTCGGTCAGCGTCTCGTAGGCGACCGCGGCGACGCCGGCAGACAGACAGGCCTCGGTCAGCTCGCGGTCCGCCGCGAAGTGGAAGTAGGTGAAGACCGTCTGGCCCCGGGTCATCATCGTCAGCTCATCGCCGATCGGCTCCTTGACCTTGACGATCATCTCCGAGCGTGCCCAGACATCCGCGGCCTCGTCGACCAGCTCGGCCCCGGCGGCCTGGTACTGCGCATCCTCGAAGCCGCTGCTCGTGCCCGCGTTCTTCTCGACCAGCACCTGGTGCCCGTCACGGACCAGCAGCTCCACGCCCACCGGCAGCATCGACACGCGGTACTCATCCGACTTCGTCTCTTTGGGCACGCCAATAATCATCGCTGAATCCTGAAAATAGGGGCAAGCCACTCATTATACTATAATTATCCGTTTGCTCATACGCCGACTTCGGCGGTTTCCACATTTTCTGCCGATTCATCGGCCGGGCCCGATGCGACGGATATTTCCACCGGGGTCGGGGCGGGCATCACCGCTTTCGCTGGTTTGCGTCGTTCCTTGACCCATTGCCGGATGGCGGCGCGTTTGGTCGGCCAACTGCCAGCGGTCCGGGCGTCCAGGAACGCGCGGTACATCCCGTTGAGGGTCTGGGCCAGGCCTTTGGCGAGGTCGAGGCGTTGTTCGAGCTGTTCGCGGGGGCCGGCGGCGTCTTCGATGGTCGGCAGCAGGGCCGCCGAGACGGTCCATTGATCGCCCTGGAAAGTGAGTTCCCATTGGGATTCGCCATCCGACACGATCAGGCCCATCTTGCGGGGCCACTTGCCGGTCTTGAGTGCGTCCGCAGCTTCGAGCAGACGGGTCGGGCCTGCGCCGCGCAGGGTCTGTTTGCCGTTGGCGTCCCAGGCGCAGTCCATGTCCAGCGCCTTGTCGATCGCGAAGAAGACCTCGGTTTCCCGGCCTGTGTCGTCCTTGATCGTCAGTGCCCCGTCATCGGTCTCGGCGATCCACCACAGCCAGTAGAGGTACTCGTTGCCCAGGAAGTCTTTCAGGTCGACGGACTTGACGACCCAGGGGACGATCGGGGTGTTCAGGTCGCGCGGGCCTTCGATGTAGTCCTCATCGTCTTGCGAATCGGTCGCGCCCGGCGGAGGGGCGGTGAAAGAACTTGGGCGGAGGTCTTCGTAGTCCCGGGTTTTACCCTGGTTCATTAGGACACGGCCCGCCAGTGTGCCGGCGCTCTGGTATTGCAGGTTCACCGCGAAGGCGGCCTTGAATAATTTGACGACGCGCTCCTGCACGGTCGCACCCGATGCGCCGCAGTAGACGGTGTGCGCCTTTAGGTCCCACATGACCTGGATCATCTTGGATCGGCGGAACTTCCCGGCCGCCAGGTCGTCATGGAGTTGGCGTTCGGCGGCATCCTTGGCGTCGCGTTTGTCGGCCTTGCTGGCGAAGCCCGACGGGTTGCCCTCCGCTGCGGCCCGCTCGTTGATCTTGCGGTACGCCTGCTTCAGGTCGCTTGGGACCTTGTGGGTATCGATGCGGATGGCGAACAGCAGCGTATTGCCGAAGCCGTTCTTCTCGTAGCTGAAGGCCGTGTCCAGGATGTGTTCGCCGGTGACGAATCCGGCCTCGACCTCGTCGGGCGCGCCGATCTCGGTTTCCTTAAAGGCGTATTCTTTGAGTATCGCCAACGCCGTCTCGTCGGCAGTACTCGGGGCGTCCCCGGAGACAGCGAATTGGCAGAACGACACACGACCAGAAGAAAAGGGCATAAGAAGACTCAGGGTTCAGGGAACAGGTTTCGGGCTAAGCGCTCATCACGAACGGCTCACGGCTCTATCGGCTGGCATCAACTCGGTCGCGATCCGTGCGACCACCATCACTCCCAGGATCGCCAGCACCCACCACGAATAACCCGCGATAAAGGCGCCACAAGCCAGCGGGTAGCTTAACGCCGCCGCCACGGCGAAGACACCCATTTTCGCCTTGTGTGAAACCTGTCGGTAAGTCGGGATCACGCACAGGAAGACGTAGCCCGGCAGCACGGTCCCGTAGAGCAGCAGGAACAGGCGGTAGATCAGTTCCGTGCTCGATGTGATGATGAAGCCGTCCGGCCAAAGGATCGTCAGGCGGTCCATCAGCAGGGCTCCCAGCCCCAACATCACGCCCAAGATCACGACGATAAACAACACGAATTCAGAGCGTTTGTTGCCTCCGCCGGCGTTGCCCCCGCCCCCAGACCCGTTCCCAGAAGTCACCCCGGAAGTCGCCCCGGATGTCACTCCGGGGGCGGGGGTCAGGCTGCGGATGTGGACCGCCGACGTGAACGCGCCCTGCACGACCAGTTGCACCAACAGCACCGGCCACAGCAGCGGGGCGATCTCGTAGCCGATGTGCGCGGTCACGTCCTGAAACGCCCCGGCGTACGCCAGCGAGAAGATAATCATGGAGAAGAACACCCCGCAGAACCCGAGCGTAAACGCCGCTTTGCCCGTGCCGGGGGTGGTCGCCTGCCGCGCCCGGTGGAAGGTCAGGTCCAGGTACGGGCACAGCAGGAACCCGAAGACCGCGGCCGGGATGAACAGCCAGAACTCGGTTTCGCCGAGCCTGCCGGTGAACGTGTCCGGGTCGAGCCGGGTCCACAGCCGGCCGGTCGTTTGCGCGTATCCGAACAGCCCCAGCGATACCGCAAACGTCGCCAGCGCGATCCAGGTATCCCGCACCGAGTCGGCCCGGCCGATCAGGAAGAACCCCAGCGTCAACACCCCCGCAGCCGTCAGCCCGAACGGACCGGCCAACGCGCCGATCAGGTACGCCTGATACGCCACCGTGATCCAACCAAACCATCGGCAGGCCGTGCGGTGTGTCTCGGTGATACGCAGGCTCGCCGCCCGGTCTTTTAGCACATACCCCATCGCCGCCGCCCCCAGCACGTTAGGCAACGCAAACGCCACCCAGCCCCACAAGCCGTAATCCCGCACAAGCATCACCGGGAAAAACATCCCGATCACCCACGTCCACGAACAACCCAGAAAACAGCCCCACATCACCGCCGCGAGCGGGCCGTGGGTGGGTAGGGGGGCGATTGGGGTATGGCTATCAGTGTCCGGAGGCTGCATACGTGTGAGTTTATCGTCAAACAAGAGTTCAGGCAGATTTCCAAGCCACCTTGGAAGAGAGATATACTTATTTCTTATCTATGAAGAAGCCAGTCAGAGGCATCTTGTACGTCATGATATTTATCACAGTGCTATGTGCAGCTATGTTCGTTCTGATCGCTCTAGCGAGTCGGGACGTGGGCCTTGAAGCGCATTTTCGCAGCATACACCTATCAAGTACTCACGGACTTATTATTGGTTTTGATATTGATCAACCAGATGATCAAGTTGCTTTCTGGTATCTCAAGCCGTGGCGAAAGGTAATCTATTTAGATGTAGAGTAAGAGTTGAATTATATGTTCTTACTTCTTAGCCGCCTTCCCCGCGAGCCGTTGCAGCCGGCGGTGCCACTTGGCCCGGGCGTGGGCCTTGGGTGTGACGTGGAAAATGATGGTGGCTTTGCCGACGCGGGGCTCGGCCTTGTCTTTCTTGTGCACGGCCTGCACGACGGACATATTCAGCGTGATGTTGAACTCGCCGCCGGCCTTAACGAGCGGCTCAATGTCTTCCTTGGGCTCGATGTTGTAGATCGCCGGGCCGTAGCAGGGGCGCAGGAACTTGTAGTCCAGATGCTTGCAGACGACGGTGTAGTCGCCGCCACACTTGCCGAAGACGAACATCCCGCCAGCGACCTCGGAGTTGCCCAGCAGGGACGCGCCGGCCATTGCGGAGTACCAGTTCTTGTTGAACCGGCGGAAGGGGAGCACGACGGAGAAGGAGTCGCCGGTGACGTGCTTGAACTTGATCCCGCTGCGGTAGGCAAGCGGCAGGAAGACCCAGGAGCAGATGCGGTGCCAGAAGTTGTTTTTGGTGGACAGCCGGGAGATCCGGGCTTCCAGGTTGTGTATTTTCTTCTTAAACCAGCCGACCTTCGGGGGTAGAGGCGCAGCACGGATCGGTACCGGTCGGGGTTCGGTGGCGTCCGGTCCCGTGACGGTGATCCCCGCGGGGTCAGCGGCTGTGAGTTCGGCTGGCTTCATGATTCATTCATACTTTAGCCGATCCGGCCGGGGATGGCAGGGTTTGGCGTGAAAAACACCTGAAACTAATGAACATATCGATGCCTGAGAATCCGCAAGCTCGATTGTGGGCCTCGCTGGCCTCCCCGAAATCCCCCAGCCTCACAGGCTTGACTCGGCCGGGCATCAGCGGAAAGGCTGGTTCGGCGCGTAGCCGGGGTCCTCATCCTCGTCTTCATCGGGGTCGGGATCGCTGCGGTCCAGCGCCGCCTGCTCCTGCCGCTCCTCGTGCCAGCCGGCCTGTACGGCCTCGAGGATCTGCTCGTTGACGTTCTGCCCGGGCTCGGGCTCGAAGTCCTTCAGCGCCTCGATCATCTTGCGCAGCTCGGTGAAACGGATGCTCAGCGCATCGACCTCCGGGTGGGCCTCATCCAGCGCCAGCACGATGTCTTCGATGTCGGTCCAGCCAAAGGTCATGGGCATGGCTCACCTCCCGGCGAGTAAGGGTCGTCAGGCCGCCGTGGCCCTCTATGGGGATTCTACGCGGCGGCGGCGTCCTGTAAACACCCGGGTTCAATTATCTTTTTCGGCCAGACGGGAACGCTATTGCAGGTTCACCGGCATGATGACGTATAAAAAGTTCGGCCCGGTCCGCAGCACGCCCGGTTTGTTGGGGGCCTTGAACTCCAGCTGAACCTGATTGTCATCCACAACCTTCAGCGCGTCCAGCAGATAAGCCGGGTTAAACCCGATCTCGATGGCTTCGCCGGTGAACTCGGCGAGGTCGACCTTGATCTCGGCCTCGCCCATCTCGGGGGCCCGGCTACGCAGCGTCAGCCCGTCGGGTGCAAACGCCATGCGGACGCCCTTGGATTCCTCGTTGGTCAGCAACGCCGCCCGGCGGACACCACTGATGAACAGGTCCGTCGAGACGGAAGCCTTCTTGTCGCCGTCCTTGGGGACCACGTCTTTGTAGGGCGGGAAGTTGCCGTCCACCAGATTGCTGGACAGCTCCGCATCATCGGTGGCGAAGAGGATCTGGTTATCCGCGATCTTCACACGCACGGTCTGGTCGGCGTCATCAAACAACCTTAGCAGCAGGTTCAGCGCCTTGGTCGGGACGATCGCGGTGCGGCCCTCATCATGCGCACTCTTGCACGAGCCCCTGGCCAAGGCCAGACGGTGACCGTCTGTTGCGACGACGACGAGTTTCTTTTTATCGCGTTCGATCAGCACGCCGTTGATGGCGTACCGGCTGTTCTCCCGCGCGGTCGCGAAGATGGTCATCGCGATCAGACGGTGCAGCTCGCCCGCGGTGACCTCGAAATCGGCGTCGCCCTTGAATTCCGGGATCTTCGGGAAGTCCCCGGCCGGCTGGCCGAAGACCTTGAACTTCGAGTCCTGCCCGGTGATGTGGGCGACGTCCTGCTCGGTGTGCAGGGTCAGTGTCGGGTCGATCGACTCGCGCACGATCTGCTGGAGCTTGTCCGCGGGGACCAGGGCCTCGCCCGCTTCGGAGGTCTCGACCCGGGCGGTATTCAGGCGCAGCGAGATCTCCCCGTCCGTCGCCGACAGGGCCAGCCCGTCTTTCCCGGCGGTCAGCTTCACACAGGTCAACGCCGCCCGGGGCGTCCGGGCCGCCACCACGCCGCCGATGACGTTTAACGACTCAACCAAGGCCCCGCGATCACATATCACCTTCATAGGATTCACCTTCTTTTTAGAGCAGCACAACTTACCGCCAGACCCCCATTCCGGCAAGCCTAGAGACCCCCGGGAACCGCCCCGGATACGGCCGCGGGCCCCACCTAAGACGGCCTGAAATCTCACCGATAAGAGGGGGTGAGCCTACGGCGAGCCGCTGTGATATCCACAAGAGCCGTCGAAACCGCTGGATGGGAGAAAGCCTGTGAACAGCCGTACCGTGACCACAAGCCAGATATTATCGGCCATGCTTCTCGCCGTCTCCGTCAGCCCCGCAGATGCCCGCCTCGGCTACCTCGCCGCCGTCTCGCCTCAGCCCGCTGCTGCTCAAAAGGCGGCCGTCACCCAGCCCTCACAGACCGAACCCGAAGGCACGTTCTCCCCCGGCCCGTCCCCGCCCCCGATCGTCTCCGAACGCGCGATCCCGCTGGGCGGCAACACCCCCGAACAGCAATTCCTGCCCGGCTCGCTGACCGTCAGCCCCGACTCCTCCACCATCGCCTATCGGCTGCGATACGGCAAGCACCTCGAGTTCGACGGCTATATCGTTGGCGGCCTCAAACCCATCGGCGCCAGCCGAGCCACCAACCCGACCTTCTCGCCGGACGGCAAAACCATCGCGGTGGTCACCGTGGAACGCGGTTGGAAACTCAAACACGACAAGGAATACGTCGAAGGTTTCGAGCCTGTCACCAAACCGGTTTTCAGCCCGGACGGCCAACGTATTATGTACCTCGCCAGACTCGACAAGCAGCGCTTCGTCGTCGAGGGTGATCAAGCCCACCCGTTAGCTGAATCCATCGCCTGGGACCAGCTCGTCTTCACGCCTGACTCCGCTGTCGTTGCGTATCCCGCGTTTGATGGTCAGCACTGGCGCATGGTCATCAACGGCGACCCCGGCCCGACCTGGGACCGCTTGACGACACCGCCCATAGTCGCGCCGAATGGTTCACGCGTCCTCTACATCGCGACCAAGAACGGGCGGTACCACGTCGTCGATCGCCACACGCCCGCACCGACCGACACCATGAAACGCGCCGAGGCAGGCTTCCGACTTATCGATCAGCCGCCCGTGTTCAGTGGTGACGGCAGAGCCTTCGCCTATTGGGCACTCGGCGATGACATGGTCTGGCGTGCCTACCAGAACCACGTACCCGTCCCGGGCTACGAGGCCGACCGCCCCGGGCAGCTCCTGCTCAATGACGACGGCCAGACACTCATCGCTATCCTCAAACGCAACGAACGATGGCACGTCGTGCGCGACGGCGTCCTTAGCCCGCCCTACACCGCAGTCGGCAAGGACAGCCTCGTGCTCAGCCCCGACGGGTCGCGCCTGGTCTACGCCGTCAAGAAACCGCGCGGCTGGGCCGTGGTCGAGAACGGCATTGAGCACCCGACCTACACCACCCTTGCCGCCCACAGCCTCCGCTTCAGCCCCGACAGCCAGCGTTTCGTCTACGCCGCGCTCATACAAGGCCAATGGTCCGTCATCGAATCTCCACCCGCCCCCTCAAGCCCGGTCATGGCCACACGCTCTCAAAGCCCGGTCATGGCCCGCAGGGCCTTGGCCGGGGTCGCATCCACCACCCACCCCTTCTTCAACAAGATCGCCACACGCTCACTCACCTTCAGCCCCGACAGCCGGCACCTCGCCTACATCGCGTACAACGCCGGCACCGCGAACGTCGTGCGTGATGGTTTAATCGTCGGAGAATACGACGCTGTTGCCCAACTCACCTTCAACCCCAAGAGCGACCACCTCGTCTGGCTCGCG
>JAJDCW010000135.1 GCA_029260635.1 Phycisphaeraceae bacterium
TGCCCCCCGGGCCGGGCGGGTTTGATCCGCTATGATAATCCACCGCAAACGTCACTCAGCCGGGCAGGACTCGCCTCGATGATCCAGACACTTAAACGCAAAATCAGGGGGATTAAGTGGATATACAACGCCCGGCGTGGGTTGTTGATGGCCTATCGACGCCGACGCTACGGGCTCAAGCACGTCCACAAGACCTTCTATATCGGCGGCCCCGGAGCGATCAGCTCCGACCTCAAGGCCGACGCCTACAGCTTCATCGGCATCGGCGGGATCATCGGCCCGGGGGTGAGCCTGGGGAAATACGTCATGCTCGGGCCCCACGTCGCGATCCTCGGCGGGGACCACCGCTTCGACAAGCCCGGCGTCCCGATCATCTTCTCGGACCGCCCGGAGCTGAAGCCGACTATCATCGAGGACGACGCTTGGCTTGGATATAAAGTCACCGTCATCGCCGGGGCACGGATCGGCCGGGGCGCGATCGTCGCCGCCGGCGCGGTCGTCACCAAAGACATCCCGCCTTATGAGATCCACGGCGGCGTGCCTGCCAAAAAAATCGGCGAACGGTTCAGCTCCCCCGAAGAGCGCCTAGCCCATGACAAGATGCTCGACGAACCGGCCAGGCGTGGCGACTACTGCGAATTGATGTAAACACACAGGACCCCGCTTGATGCCAGAGATCGAATCATATTACGAGCAGTACTGGGACGCCCCCGAGGACTACGACGACCCGACGACCCCGATGCGTCAGACGTTGTTCAAGCAACGGGTCTCACTGCCTAAGGGCGCGACGATCCTGGATGTGGGCTGCGGCCGTGGCGAGTTCTGTACGTTCTTCAACAGTATGGGATTTAAGGCCGAGGGCATCGACCTGAGCAAAACCGGGATCGAGTACGCCCGCAAGCAGCACCCGCAAGTCACCTTCCACGCCGGCTCCACCGACATCCTCCTACCGGACCGTGCGGGCAGTTATGATGCGGTTTTCAGCAGCGAAGTCATCGAACACCTCTTCGACGTTGATAGCTACCTCGAAGCGATCCACGGCCTACTGAAACCCGGTGGGGCGTTCGTCCTGACCACCCCCTACCACGGGCTGATCAAGAACATCGTCATCGACTTCACAAACTACACCAAGCACTACGACCCACTGGGCCAGCACATCCGCTTCTTCGACAAGAAGGGCCTGGACATGTGCCTGCGCAAATGGAGCCTGATCCCGCAGAGCTGGACGGGCTACGGCCGCCCCTGGCCGTTGTGGAAGTCGTTCTTTGTCGTCTGCAAGAAGCCCGAGAAGTAAACGACCTGCAACTATTACTATCAGTTTTGCCGCCGCAGCCACGCGGCGAACTCCGGGCGTGGCCGCCCGGGCTAAACCTGACGACAGCACACGACGTCTTAGTAGTCCATGCGACAGAAAGTTTATTCGACGGGTTTTGCATCCTTGAGCACGCGCGGCCTAGCCACCTTCGCCGGCGAACCAAACGCGATCACGTCCGGTGGCAAATCACTGAACAGGCTGGACCTTGCCCCCAGGATCGTACGGGCCCCGACCGTGACGCCCGGGCCGACAAACGCATCCGCGGCGATCCAGGCGTCGTCCCCGATGGTGATCGGCGGGCAGAGCAGCTTCATCTTCAGCGTGTCGGTCTCGTGCGTGCCGGCGCAGAGGTGGGCGTACTGGCTGATCGTGGTGTGTGTCCCAATCGTGACCCGACCGAGGTTATAGACGATCGCATAGTCGCCGATCGAAGCCGTGGGTCCGATCGATAGGTTCCAGGGCAGTTCTATCCGCGCGGTCGAGCGGACCTTCGCGCCCTTGCCGACCTCGGCCCCGAACAATCGCAGTATCACCGCCCGCCAGCCATACGCGTTGTGCGGCGACCATCGGAACAGCGACGCACGCACCAGCCACCACAGCATCTTCTTGACGTTGTGGCTGCGCGACCACGGGCTGGCGTGCTCGATGGCCTGGCCGGGCACAAGCGGGGTCGCGTCGGGCTGAGTGGTGTCTTGATTCATCGTCGGGTGCGGGTCCGCCTGATCGGTTACATCGCTGCTGTAATACAGCTTGTTATCGGGTAAATATCGGGTCCATCATAGCCGATCTGTACTAGAACCCCGCCTCATGCGGCCACCCGCGTATGACGCTAGGATACCTGCCCTATGAGCGTCTCGATCCTTATCCTCACCCTCAACGAACAGCAGGACCTGCCCGGCTGCCTGAAGTCTGTCAAGGACTTCGACGACGTGGTCATCTTCGACTCGTTCAGCCAGGACCGGACCGTCGAGATCTCCGAGGAGGCCGGGGCGCGGGTGGTCCAGCGGAAGTTCGATAACTGGTCGGCCCACCAGAACTGGGCGATGGAAAACATCGACTTCAAGCACGACTGGGTCTTCTACCTGGACGCGGACGAGCGGATGACCCCCGAGCTTCAGGCCGAGATATTGAAGATCGCCTCGGACCCCGACGAGAAGCGGGCCGCCTACTACGCCGGGCGTATGAACTACTTCATGGACCGTTGGTGCAAGCGGGCTATGGCGCCGGGCACGATCATGCGTTTCTTCAAGCCGCCGAACATCCGGTTCGAGCGGCTGGTCAACCCGATCCCCGTGATTGATGGCAAGTACGGGTACTGCGACGCTCTGTTCATCCACTACGGCTTCTCCAAGGGCCTGCGCCCCTGGCTTGATAAGCACAACGGCTACTCGAACATGGAAGCCAGGGAGGGCCACGAGGTCCGCGGCGGGTCGTTGATGCACAACATCCGCAACATCTACACACGCGACCGCGCCAAGCGTTGGCAGGCGATCAAAAACGCCAGCTTCTTCCTGCCGACACGCTCGGCGATCCGCTTCTTCTACATCTACTTCGGGCAGTTCGGCATCCTCGACGGCATCGCGGGGTTTCACTACGCCTGCATGATCTCGATGTACGAGTCGTGGATCGGGATGAAGATCCGCGAGCTGGAGAGCGACCGGAAAGTAGAGCCCGAAGACTTCATCAACGACCTGGCCACCGACGGTCCGCCGGCGGATGCGCCCAAGATCGACATCATCATCCCGACACGCAACGAGGCCCGACACATCGCGCTGACCGTGAAGTCGGCGAAAACACTGGGCAACGTGTTCGTGCTCGACTCGCTCAGCGACGACGACACGCAGCAGATCGCACGAGAGGCCGGTGCCCAGGTCTTCGAGAACAAGTTCATCAGTTACTCCCAGCAGAAGAACTGGGGGCTTGAGAACCTGCCGCTGACCGGCGACTGGGTCTACATCCTCGACGCCGACGAGCTGATCACCGAAGAGCTACGTGACGAGGTGCTCAGCGCCACCGCCGAACCCGGACCCACCGCCGGGTATTACATCAACCGTCGGCTGTTCCTCTTCGGCCGACCGATCCGCCACGGCGGGCTGTACCCGTCCTGGAACCTGCGCCTCTTCCAACGCGGCAAGGCCCGTTACGAAGATCGCTCGGTGCACGAGCATATGATCTGCGACGGCCCGACGAGCTACCTCAAGACCGCGATGCTCCACATCCGTCTGGACAACGTCCAGCGATTTATCACCAAACACATCCACTACGCAAACCTGGAAAGCGACGAGTGGGTCCGCCACCGGTTCGGCGTCGGCGGCGGCGCCAAGGCGGACCGGTTGTTCCGCGATATGCTGCGCGCCAGGCAGTGGCTTAGACGGAACGCCTGGCCACGCATGCCCTTCCGCCCGGCGCTGCGCTTCCTTTACATGTACATCTTCCGCCTGGGCATCCTCGACGGCTCGGTCGGCCTGAACCTGGCGATCCTCACCAGCCAGTACGAGTACATGATCAGCCTGCTGTACCGCGAGAAAGTCCGCGACATCAAGTCCGGCAAGCTCAAACCGCCGCAATCCGAGCCCACCCAAACCGATTCAGCCGACTGACCCACTCTGCGCCGATGCAGGATGGAACCCCAGCCACAGGCAGCCGAACCCGATGCGCATCATCCTGCTCAACCAGGCCTTCTACCCAGACCATGCCGCGACCGCCCAGCACGCGCACGACCTGGCTAAGCACTTGGTTAAGAATGGCCATGAGGTCGCCGTCGTCGCCTCCCGGTCGATCTACGGCTCAAAAGGTGCCGCCCTGCCCAAACGCGAAACCGTGGACGGGATCGAGGTCCACCGCGTCGGCAAGAGCATCTTCGGCAAAGCCTCCATCGTCGCACGCATGATCGATTTTGCGCTCTTTTATGTGCTTGCGCTATTCAAAGTCATGACGATCAAACGCCCGGACGTGATCGTGCCGTTTAGCACGCCGCCGTTTATCGCGCTGGTCGGGTGGATGCTTAAGGCGGTTAAGCGGTGCAAGGCTGTCTACTGGGTCATGGACCTGTACCCCGACGTGCCGATCGCGTTTGGGATCATGAAGCCCAATGGCCTTGGCGCGAAATTTCTTGAACAGATCCACCGCTTCTGCTTCCGCCGCTGCGACCGATCGGTCGTGCTGGGTCGTTGCATGCGTGACCGCCTGATCGGCAAGGGCATCCCCGCGGAGAAGATCGCGCTGATACCGCCTTGGGCGGATATCGACGAGCTTAAGCCCGTGCCGCGTGACGAGAACCCGTTGCGTGAAGCATGGGGGCTGACCGGCAAGCTGGTCGTGATGTACTCCGGAAACCTGGGGCTTGCGCATGACATCGACACGCTGCGAGGCGCGATGGATAAACTCCGAGGGCGTGACGACATCCGCTTCGTCTTTGTCGGCGGGGGCAAACTGATGACCCAGCTCCAAACCTGGTGTGAAGAACAGACGCTGAGTAATGCCCTGTTCAAGCCCTACCAACCGCGCGAAGACATCCGAACATCGCTGAGCCTTGCGGACCTGCACCTGATCAGCCAGGCCGACGCGATGACCGGGCTGTTGGTCCCATCCAAGCTGTACGGGATCATGGCCGCCGGCCGGGCGTCGATCTTTGTCGGCAAGCCCGAGGCGGAGGTCGCCCTGGTATTAGAGGAAAACCACGCGGGCAGGGTCGTCGCGGTGGGCGATATTGAGGGGCTAACGAGCACCATCACCGAGCTGGCGGGCGCCCCCGATGTGTGTAAAAACATGGGTGATGCGGCCCGGGACGCGATGGCAAGCACCTACGACCGCCGGCACGCCTGCGAGGCCTGGGGAAAATTATTGACCGCGTGTGTTTTAGGTTCCGATCCCTCAGCGGTCGATGACGTAGATATGTAAGCGGACTAATAAGACCCGACCGCGCCGACCGAAGCACACGGACCCAACGCATGACCGACCACGACCCAACCCCGAAAGACACCGAGGTCTACCAACGCCTCGACAAAGTCGCGGGGTACCCCTACCCGCTGCGTGACTACGCCCGGCGGATGGGTTGGAGCATCGTGCAGGCGTGTCTGATCCGCCCTAGCCCCGGTCGCGCGATGGGTTGGCGGCGGTTCTGGTTGAAGCTATTCGGTGCGAAGGTCGGCAAAGCCTCTGGCATCCGCCCCAGCACGCGCATCGTCCACCCCTGGTTATTGACACTCAACGACTTCGCCATGCTCGGCGACCACGTCACCGTCTACAACCTCGGCCGGGTCACGCTCGGCGAACACTCGGTCGTCTCACAAAACGTCCACCTCTGCGCCGGCACACACGACTACACAAAAATAGATCTGCCTTTGATCCGCGCCGAGATCACGATCGGCAAGGGCGTATGGGTCTGCGCCGACGCCTTCATCGGACCGGGCGTCACCGTTGGCGACAACACCGTGGTCGCGGCGCGCAGCGTCGTGGTCAAAGACACCGAGCTGGGCGTCGTGGTCGGGGGGAACCCGGCACGCACGATCAAGCAACGACCCAGACCTGCCGGGTAACACCACACCCACCCGGCCACGCCACCGGCCACAAATACCTGCCCCCCATAACCATCTCCCACGCCATCTACTCCCAAAATCCACCCTCAAAACCCTAAAATTCTGCCGGATCATATTTAATATTAAACTTAAATATAGTTCTTTGATTAGCGTTCAGATCGGACGGCGGAGGCGGCCCGGCTGGCCGTGAGTGGCCGACAAATTGCCAGGGAATCCAGCAGAATCCGGGGGTGTGCCGTGGTATCCGAGATGGGTTATTCGTGGTTATCCGGGGTTATCCGGGGGGGCATGACAAAACCCACAGACGATGTCCGTGGGCTTTGCCGGGTGGATAGTTACATCCTTGTGGGTGATGTTTTACAGGGCGTCCTGATCTTTTTCGCCCGTGCGGACGCGGACCACCCTGCTTAATTCATAGACAAAGAGCTTGCCGTCACCGACCGACCCGGTGCATGCGGCCTGGGTGATGGCCTCGATGGTCTTGTCCAGGTCGTCGCTCTTGACCGCGATCTTCAGGAGGACCTTGGGGACGAAACCGACGTCCATGCGTGCGCCGCGATACCGTTCGGTGTGGCCGCGTTGCTTACCGTAGCCCTTGCATTCCAGGGCGGTCATGCCCAGGATCCCCAGCTCGGTGAGCCGCTTCTTGAGCGACCCCAGCGCGGCGGGCTTGATAACTGCTTCGATCATATGCATTGTCTTAATCTCCAAAGTATTCGTGTGCCTGCCGTGGCCGACCGGTGGGTGAGGAGCTTAGTATCACCCACCGGCGGCGGCACGGTCGTGTTTCTAATAAACGCTAATCAAGCCTCGCGTAACTGGTAACTCTTGATGGTGGTCTGCTGGAAGTCGGGGTACGCAGCCATGTCGTGCTCGCCCAGGTCCAGACCCTCGATCTGCTCCTCATCGGAGACACGCAGGCCCATCGCGGCCTTGATGGCTCCGCCAACGATCAGCGTGAACACGATGGTGAAAACACCCATCGCGACGATGCCCGTCGCCTGGTAGCCCAACTGGGCCATCCCGGCCTTAGCGCCGAAGATGCCGACCGCCAGCGTGCCCCAGATGCCGCATACCAGGTGGACGCTGGTCGCGCCCACGGGGTCGTCGATCTTGAGCACGCGGTCGAAGAAGATCACCGCGAAGTAGACCAGTGCACCGGCTACACCGCCGATGACAACCGATTCCCAGATCGCCATCTGATCGGCCCCGGCTGTGATGCCGACGAGACCGGCGAGGACGCCGTTCAAGGCCATCGAAAGGTCGGGTTTGCCCGCGGCAGCCCAGGACACCAGGCCGGCAGCCACACCGCCGGCCGCGGCGGCCATCGAGGTGGTCACGAGAACCAGCGACACCAGAATCGGATCGGCACTGAGGACCGACCCACCGTTGAACCCGAACCAGCCGAACCACAGGAGGAACACGCCGATCGCGGCGAGTGTCAGGCTGTGGCCGGGGATCGCATTGCTCGATCCGTCGGCGTTGTACTTACCAAGGCGTGGGCCTAACAAGATGACCATCACCAGGGCCGCCCAGCCGCCCACCGAGTGGACGATTGTTGAGCCGGCGAAGTCGTAGAAACCTAATGTGTCCAACCAGCCGCCGCCCCATTTCCACGCACCCGTAATCGGGTAGCTGATGGAAACGAACAACGTCGCGAAGAGCAGGAAGCTCGACAGCTTGATCCGCTCGGCAACTGCACCGGACACGATCGTGCAGCAGGTCGCGGCGAACATCGCCTGGAAGAAGAAGTCGGTGTACCAGGTGTACGCGGCATAGTCAGGCCCAAATAGGTCTGTGTCCGACGTGTCCGCCGTGATGAAGCCCTTGATCGCGTCGACGTCTAACCAACCGGCGATACCCACAACCTCATCAAACCCCGGGTACATCAGGTTGAAACCGACCAGAGCATAAGTCAGGATGCCGATGCAGACGATCATCGTGTTCTTGAACAGGATGTTGACCGTGTTCTTGGATCGTGTCAGCCCCGTCTCCAGGGTCGCGAACCCAAGGTGCATGATAAACACGAGCATGCCCGCAATCATGATCCACAGGTTATTCGCGATAAACGTTGCATCGATCGGTGTGGCCGAAGCCGCTTCTTCGGCAGGTGATTCGCCCGCAACCGCATCCACCGCGGCCTCAAGCACCTCCGCCGCCTCCGCGGCGACTTCCTGAGCCTCCTGCGCCAGGGCCGTGTCCGGCATGACCATCAGCCCGAGGGCTAACACTAAAAATGCAATGGGCGTGACGCCGCTTGCTATCCACCTCATATCCGGTGTCTCCAAATGTTGCGTGGTTATGTGAGCACCACTTCGTAACGCGCGCCTGACCGCCACGGGCGAAACGCACAGCGTTCCGCCTTTCATGGACGAACGGCCAAGCCTTGTGTGAATTGAGCGAGCGCCCGGTTAAGACGCCCACCCATCCCCCACCAACACAGTGGGGGTGGCTTGTGTCATGTTGACGCCTGACTAATTGCAACCCGCGTGCCAGTGGTTGTTGAAAATCGATCCGATCGGGGCATTTCAGGCACGAACCCACGCCAGAGCGGTTGATTGCGTATTCGAGACCTGAAAAACTGTGGCGAAAAACCGGACCCGTCGCCCGCCCGACGCCGGGGCGCTCAAAGAGTAAGCAGTCGAACTCCCGCCGGGGCGGGGAGTGATTAAGTTGCGCGCAGTTAAGCCCGAAAAGCCAACCGCGTCCAAACCCGGCGACTGATGGGGGGTGAAGGCATGGTCCCCGGGGGTGTGCGTCGTCGCCGCACAGGCTTGAGAGGCATTCCCGGCCCACCGGAGCCGATTTCGTGCGGATCGGGCCCGGTTCAGCTAAAATAGCCGGGCCCTGAACACCGTGCCCCGCCACCCGAGTTATCGTCGCCTGATGCGACTCAGTATGTCGGGGAGCAGATAGATTGTGAGGAGTAACCGATGGACGCAACCGCGCGAACGCCTGTCGTGACCTTTGGCCTGGTATTACTGATCTGGCTGGGCCTGGCCTTCGGCCCGCCGATGACGCACGCACAACTCGCAGACTCCCCCGATAACGCTCAACCCCCCGAGCCCACCCTCGCGCTGGATATACAGGCACTGCTCAGCGACGACCGCGTGCTTGCAGAAAACGTCGACAGCCACATCTGGAATGTCACGGCCCAGCCCGGGCGTCGGTTGATCCAGGTCCCCATCATCGTCACCCCCACCGCAGAAACAACACGCCTGTCCGCACCTTCTATAAAGCTGCGCGGCGGGCGCTTCGTCGCCTGGCGGATCATCCGGGACGAACCGGACCCCTCAGCACAAGGCCGTGGCGGGCAGACCTCCTTCCGCGACAACCCCGTGAGTGTGGGTTCGCTGCGCAACACCGGCATCGACGACCTTGATCAGCTGGACAACCCCGGCGGGCCGGGCGGGCAAGTCCCCGCAGCGGATAGCCTTGAGCTTGGTGATGCGTTGCCGGAAAACATCCCGGTACTGGCGCGCGACATGACGGTCAGCCCCAACGGGGTGATCCACTGGGACCTGGAGCGTGCGATCGCTGGCGCCGAGGTCAAGAGCGGCCAGGAGGGCTACTTCCTTAAACTCAGGCCCGACCGGTTACAGGAAATGGAGCCGCAACGCCCCGAACGCAACACGCGCCAAGCCGGGGCACGGGGCGCGGGCCAGGACTCGCGCGAAGCCGCCGCCCGGCAGCGTGCCGAAGAGCTGGAGTACCGCGACAGGGCCACCGCCTACCGTGAGCTGCGTGACCAGGTCCGCAAGCTGCCCGATGAGTTCCAGGCCAACATGCCGAGCCGGCTCTGGGCGATCTACGAGGTCTCTGACCGCGTCGATGAGTTGAGCTTCACCGGCGGCCCGCCGATGCCCTGGGAGATCCAGATGGAAGACCTCGCCACGCTGCAACAGGTCGCGTCACGGACCGGCGGCGGCGGGACCGAACTCAACGCCGCGGACTTCACCGCCATCTCGCAGATGACCCTGATGCTCGCCAACGAGCACCCGCTGACCCAGCGCGCCGTCGCCAACACGTTGGCCTCTGCGCAGATGTTCGGCAAAGCGCAGCAGGGCGACGCGCTCTACAGGCTGATTGACAAGCTCCTGAAATGCGGCGACCCCGAGACGGTCCGCGCCTCGGCGGGCGGGCTGGCGGCGACCGTGCCCCCGACCCCGGCAACGCTCTCTCTGCTGAGAGGCGCGCTGGCGCACATGGACCCCGGCGCAAAACTGCTGGCGCTCAGCGGGCTGCTGACCAGCGAAGACAACGACCCGATCGGCCAACGGCAGATGATCGACACCGCCAACCAGATGATGATCGACCAGGAAGGCCCGGG
>JAJDCW010000136.1 GCA_029260635.1 Phycisphaeraceae bacterium
GCTGCTGTGCGACACACCCGCACGCCAGCAGTGATAACGCCGACCCGAAGGCGAACGGCTTGGCAAAGTTCGGCATCAGATACATGATGTTGGTTCCCGCTTGATCGTTATGGGTGATGTTGAGTATGAATTCCTGATCGCGTTAGGTGTGGTACAGCGCAGAGGCGAAGCGAGGTATGACTGGCCGCTTGTAAGGATCAGTCGACGCGTCGCATGTGTCTGCGGATCGTAAGGACGCCGCCTATCCCCAGCAGGGTGAGCGTCGCCGGTTCGGGGATCGCCAGGCTTGGCGGTGTTCCCTGGTTCCATTCGCCGAGGATGATGTTCAGGTCGCTGATGCCGACGAACCCGTCGCCGTCGATGTCGCCCAGGAGCGCCGCGCCGCCCGGCCCACCCAGTGAAAGGTTGTCGAACGTGACATCCAGGAACTGGCCTGAGTTTTCGAATGTGCCCTGCAGGTGGAAGGTCGTAAGGTTGGACAGGTCCAGCCCGGGGACGGTTCCGTTGGCGTTGTCCTGCAGGAAATCGTCGAGGTCGATCGAAAGCAACTGGTCATCGCCCACCGTCAGGCCCAGGAACCGGTAAACCCGTTGGGTGCCGTCTGCGTCGATGAGCACGACGTTAAAAGCGCCGGACGAATTAGCGGAGTTGACGTCGAGCTGAACCTGTAGGGTCGTTTCACCAGTGGCGTCCACTGAGGGTGCCAGGTTGTGCCAACCGCCGCCGACGTCACCGGCCTGTACGCGGAAGTCGTCGGCGGTGGGTGTGAAGATGCCGCTGTCCCACTCGGCATAGGTTCCGTTGAGGCTGAAGTTGCTGAAGTCCGAGAGCAGCGTGCCGGGTACGCCGGACTGGTTCCATTGGCCCAGCACGATGTTCAGGTCGTTGATGCCGACGAAGCCGTCGTTATCGACGTCGCCCTGTAACACGGGGGCGGTGGACCTCTGCCAGTAGCGAACATAATCCACCAGCATCTCCTGGGGCCAGACGGTCGATCCATCCGGATCGCCGCCGAAGTCGCCGCCGACCGCGACGTTGAGGATGATGTTCTTCTGCGTCTCGAAGATCGGTCGGTTCGCGTCTTCGGTCACCGTATGATAAAGATTATCGTCAACATAGAAACGGAGGGTCGTCTCGTCCCATTCGACGGCGTAGGTGTGGAAGCCGGCGTGGAAGTTGACCGGTTGGCCGCCTTCGTTGGCGGTGTATTCGTCGAAGACGTACTGGTGCTGGTCGCAGCAGGGACCGGGGTTGGTCTGCCAGTGGTAGGCGCTGGAGACGAGGTTCGGTTGGCTGCCGCGGTTCTCCAGGATGTCGATCTCTCCGCCCTGCGGCCAAGGCACGTTATTGGCATTCAGCCAGAACGCGGGCCACATCCCTTGCGTGGTCGGCAGATCGATCCTCGCTTCAAACCGACCCGGGCCGTACAAGTTATTGGAAGTAATCAGGCCGGATTGATAGGCCTTACCACTACGGGGGACATCGATGGCCGTGATCTGGAGATTACCCCCCGTGACCACGACTTGATTGGGGTGGTAGTACTGCTTCTCGTTATTGAAGCTGTCCTTGCGGTCCAGCGCCGTCCAGTTGGTCGTGTTCAGGCTCGTGCCATCGAACTCGTCGTTCCAGATAAGGTCCCAGCCGGGGAGGTTGGGCACCTGGGCGTGGGCGTGCTGCCCGAGACAGAGGCACGTCCAAAGCGTTACCGCCGTGATGATCCGCAGGTCTGACATATAAGACATTGTACAGGCACTCCCAATGCTTCAAAGCACTTACATACGAGCCGCCGTAATATCACGCATCTAAACGGAAATCCGCTGTGGCGCATTGTCCCCGAATGAGCGGCATGCCGCGTTGCGTGTTTACCGGTATCAGGTGGCCTGGTCGTACTCGGCATCGGGGTATCAACATCTCGGTCACGGGCCCGTCTTTGTGCGATGAAGCTGGTCGGATCAATCCAGGCCGGGCGGTCTGTCGGCCCGGATCATACGTGCGGTGATGTTGTCTTTTGTCTGGCCTTCGGCGTGGCCGTCTATATGGATCCAGTTGACTCCACCCTCGCCACCGGCGTGGCGGTAGTCAAAATCACCACCGAATCCCGTTCCATCGCGGATCGGGGTGTCGTTGAGGATGTATTTGGGGCTGAAGTAATGATCTTTCTTTAGTGCCCGACGTGCATCGATCTTGTCCAGTGCGGCGAAGGCGCGGAAACCTTCACCGTCTTCCGGGTCGTTCGGCTGGGTCAGTTCCCCATCCGCGATCATCAGGACTTCCGCGGTGCGCACCGCGCTGCTGGTTTTGTATAAGGGTAGATACTCCGGGCTGGCCCCTGGATCCCAAATGACGACCGGAAGCATCAATCGCGATGCGCTGTAGTGCAATCGACCGCCTTCTATGGTTGCCGAGGGGCACAGAAAAGCTTCGGTGGTTTTAACGGCTACCCCGGCCTGGTAGCCTTTCTCGCCACCATTATTGATGAATGAGTCAATAAGAATTGGCCACTCGGTACCATCGGGATCCCAGCCGGGCCGGTTCGTGCTGACCCAGGATGGGGGCAGGAAGTCTTTGTTGGCAAAGGCGTATCCCATGCTGCCGATGCCGATCTGTCTGAGGTTGGACAGGCACTTGATGTTCTGCGCCG
>JAJDCW010000137.1 GCA_029260635.1 Phycisphaeraceae bacterium
CGCCTCGATCAAGGCCCGCTTGGTCGATCAGCTGACCCAACCGGTCCGCTGGTCCCAGTCGATGCAGTATCTACTGGATAACCCGATCGGCCCGGAGATGCGGCTGGTCGAGCTGGCCCCGGGCAAAGTGCTTTCAGGACTGATGCGTCGGATCGACCGCAAGGCGAAGGTCGAAAACCACGCGGTGCCGGCCTGATCGGATACGACTAGAACTGACATTTTCATGGACTGAGAATTATGGCAGATAAAACAGATAAAAGAGTCGCGGTCGTGACCGGCGCAAGCCGGGGGATCGGCGAAGCCATCGCACACGCACTGGCTAAACAGGGACGGCACGTCGTCTGCGTCGCTCGGGGTGCGGAGAAGCTTGAAGCCGTCGCTAAGGCGATCACCGACGCCGGTGGATCGGCCTCGGCGATGACCTGTGACATGTCCGACGCCGCCGCGATCACCGAATTGGTCGAAGCCGTCGCCAAGGCGCACGGCCGGCTGGACATCCTCGTGAATAATGCCGGGATCACCCGCGACAACCTGCTGCTTCGGATGACGGACGAGGAGTTCGATGACGTGATGCAGATCAACCTCAGAGGCGTCTTCGTGGCCTGCCGGGCGGCGTTGCGTCCGATGATGCGTGGCAAGTGGGGCCGGGTCATCAACCTGGGCTCGGTCTCAGGTCTGGTGGGCAACGCCGGTCAGTCCAACTACGCCGCCGCGAAGGCCGCCCTCTCGGGCTTCACAAGGTCCCTGGGCAAGGAGATGGCCGCCAAGAACATCACCGCCAACGTCGTCGCCCCCGGATTCATCCAGACCGACATGACGGATGTGCTGCCTCAGCCGGTCAAAGACGCCGCCCAGATGGCGATTCCCCTGGCCCGCTTTGGCCAGCCCAACGAGATCGCGGCGGCGGTGGCCTTCCTGGCCAGCGAGGACGCGGGTTATGTCACCGGGCAGGTCCTGGCGGTCGATGGCGGCATGACCTGCTGCTGACTGGAGTTACAGGATTTTCCACACCGCGTTTGGCACTACCGCCACCTAACGATATAGTCCAGCATCGAAAACCAGGCCATGAGCCCCCACCGCCGCCCCCATGAGGGTGGCCAGATAGGAGACTTGATAATGGAAGAACAAGAAATTCAGGAAAAGGTAATCTCGATCGTTGCCGAGCAGATGGGCGTCGATAAAGGTGAGATCAACCGTGACACCAACTTCGTAAACGACCTCAACGCCGACAGCCTCGACACCGTCGAGCTGGTGATGGAGTTCGAGGACGAGTTCGAGACCTCGATCCCCGATGAAGACGCCGAGAAGATCACCACCGTCGGGCAGGCGATCGACTTTATCAAGGAAAGCGCGAAGTAAGCCACCCCTCTTCGGCATGGCCTATAATACGCAACACACCTTTAAAGGGGTGTGATGACGCCACCGGTTCGTGTGAGACTCGACCTGCCCGAACAGTACTGTCGAGTTTCCCGGACGATTGAGACTGAATGTTATGAGCGACCGCCGTGTTGTAATAACAGGGATGGGCTGGGTCACCAGCCTCGGAGATTCCGTCGACCAGGTCTGGGAAAAACTCACCCAGGGCGTCAGCGGTATCGGTCCGATCTCACGGTTCGACACCGATCAGTTCAGCACCAAGATCGGTGGGCAGGTCCCGTCGGACTGGCAGCCGGTCAATATCGAGAAACGCGAGCTTAAACGGGTCGATCGTTTCACCGCCTACGCCCTCAGCGCGACCATCAATGCGGTCGAAGACTCCGGGCTGGACTTTCAGAAGGAAGACCCCTGGCGTTGCGGCTCGATCATCGGCACGGGCATCGGCGGGATCGAGGAGTTCGAGACCGGCTCGGAAAAACTCATCAATAAGGGTCCCGAGCGGGTCAGCCCGTTCACGATTCCCAAGCTGATGTGTAACGCCGCCGCCGGCAACGTCTCGATCCGCTACGGGCTGAGAGGCCCCAACTCCGCGATCGCGACCGCCTGTGCCTCCGCGGCCCACGCTATCGGCGAAGCCGCCCACAGCATCCGTCACGGCGTCTCAGACATCATGGTCACCGGTGGGTCGGAAGCCGCAGTCACGCCGCTGGGTGTCGCCGCATTCATCGCGCTGAAGGCACTCTCAAAGCGTAACGACGACCCGACCAGGGCCTCACGTCCCTTCGACGCCGACCGCGACGGCTTCGTGCTTGCCGAGGGGTCCGGCATCGTGATCCTCGAAGAGTACGAGCACGCCAAGGCTCGCGGCGCGAATATCTACGCCGAGGTCCTGGGCTTCGGCCAGACCGCCGACGGCTCGCACATCACGGCCCCCGATGAGCACGGGCGGGGTGCCGCTCAGGCGATGAAGATCGCTATCAGCGACGGCAAGAAGAATCTTGAGGATGTCCAGTACATCAACGCCCACGGCACAAGCACCGGGCTGGGCGACAAAGCCGAGACGCAGGCGATCAAACTCCTCTTCGAGGACCACGCCAAGAAGCTGGCGGTCAGTTCCACCAAGAGCATGACGGGCCACCTGCTGGGTGCTTCTGGCGGCGTCGAGGCGATCATCACCGCCAAGGCGCTGCAGACCGGCACACTCCCGCCGACGATCAACCTGGACAACCCCGACGCCCATTGCGACCTGGATTACATCCCCCACACCGCCCGCAGTACCCCGATCAAGACCGCGATGAGCAACTCTTTCGGTTTCGGCGGCCACAACGTCAGCCTGCTCCTGGGTAAAGCCTGAACCACGGTTACTCGATGCCTGTCTTAGCCAGAGAAGGTTCGCCAGACCCGCAATACCCACGTCACGCCCTACTACGTACCCACCCCGACCAACTCACCCATAAAATCAAATTTAAGTTATATCTAATATTTGTGTATTGTTCCATTGGAAACCGCTGGCAAAGATGGGGATTGACGGGTGTGATTCCACAGACGTGTTAACCGCCGTGCCTATAACATGTCCATAACGCATCAGAGGGAGTGGCCCTCCCGCCGGGCTGCTCGCCCGCACCGGCCCTAAGGCCTATACTGCCACCCTTTTCCCGACCCACACGCTCTGAGGCCCTCTTCCATGAAAATCGCGGTCACGATCCTGGCGATCCTCATCGGCATCGCCGACATCCTCGGCGTCAAATCCGAATCGCAGCGGACCAACGCGCCTCAGAACGACTCGGCCCAAGTCGCCGATGACGCGGCCGATACGCCCACTGCTGACACCCTGTCCAACCCCGCGGAAGAGGATTCATCGCCGGCAGCCCCCGCCGAAGCTGTCTCAACCACACCCGAGTCTGCCACCCCCGAACTCACCGACGCAACCGCGGCTGACCCGACGCAACCGCAAACCTCCACCGAACTCACCGCCCCCGAGATTCTTGCCGTCGAAGGCATCCCCGGTCTGCACGCGGTGGAAGTCACCACAGGCCGTGAGGTCGTCCTGGGTTTTGACGATCCCAAGTCCCCGTACAAGGTCCGGGTCGAACTCAGCCGGTACGGTGCCGCAATCCGGAAAATCACACTCGCGGATTACCTCAAGACCGTCGGTAAACCCGACCACTACATCGTCCATGACAAGCTTGCGCTGCCCGATCCAAGCGACGTCGAAGACCTGTCCAAGTACCAGACGTACTGGCTGGCATACGCCGCGAAGGCCGTCACGGTCAACGGCACCCGTGTCCCCCTGGAAAACAACGACGTCTGGACGCCCGGCGACGTGGTCAGCAACGACCAGGCCGCTTCGGTCACCTACACGGCCACGCTCGCCGACGAAACCGATACGCCTGTCCTGACCATCGCACGGACCTACAAAGTCTCGGCCAACAGCTACGACCTGGAACTCGACCAGCAAGTCATCAACCTCACCGATCAACCTCTGGCGATCCGCTGGGAGCAGAACCTACAGGGCGATCTGGTCAACGATTCGGGCTACCTCGGGGACCGCCGCCAGTTTGTGGCCGGATATTTCGCGCTCTGGTGGGATACCCAGCGTGAGCGTATCTACACCAAGGATGCCGACCAGCTGCGCAGCAGCATCGTCAACGCAAGCGAACCGAGCATCTGGCCGATGCGCGGGCTGAACCCCAAGGCCGAACTCGCCTGGGTCGCCTCGCTGAACCGGTACTTCGCGGTGGTCACGCACGCCGCGTTCGACCCGACGACCACCGTCACCGCAGACGTTCCCGCGCTTCAGGCGATCTTCCCCCAGATCGATCAATACATCGGGAGCCGGGCTATCATTCAGTCCGAAGCCAAGGACTACGAAAAAGTCATGGTCCTCAAAGCGGCGACGAACACGCTCGCCCTGGCTCCTGGCGCTACGCTTGACCTGGACCTGGGCATCTTCGCCGGCCCGCGCAAGCCCGAACTCTTCAACACCCCGCCCTACTCGACGATGCACCTGGACCAGACCATCGTTTACAGCCTTGGCGGGATGTGCTCTTTCTGCACGTTCCAGTGGCTGGCGCACGGCTTGCTCTGGCTGCTCAAGCTATTCGAGGGCCAAATCCTGGTCATCGGCGGGGTGGGCATCGGCTTCCACGACTGGGGCGTCGCGATCATCCTGCTGGTGCTGGTGGTCCGGCTGATGCTGCACCCGCTGACCAAGCGCGCCCAGATCAACATGATGAAGATGGGCAAGATGATGCAGGTGATCCAGCCCGAGGTCGAGAAGCTCAAGAAAAAATACAAGGACGACCAGCAGAAGATCAACGCCGAGATGATGAAGCTGTACCGGGAGAAGGGCGTGAACCCGGCGAACGTGCTGGGCTGCCTGCCCATGTTCCTGCAGACGCCGATCTGGATAGCCCTGTACGCGATGCTCTACTTCGCCATCGAGCTGCGTCACGAGCCCGCCTTCTGGGGCATCTTCCAGTACATCTCAGGCGATTCCTGGCGGTTCCTGGCGGACCTCTCGCAGGCGGACAACTTCATCCGTATCGCGGAGAAACCCTTCAAGCTGAACCTGTTCTTCATCCATCCCGAGTTCCAGTCGATCAACATCCTGCCTCTGCTGATGGCGGTCGTGTTCTACTTCCAGCAGAAGATCACCTCCCCGCCCCCGGCCAACGAGCAGCAGGCACAGCAGCAGAAGATGATGAAATTCATCATCTTCCTGTTCCCGATCTTTCTGTACTCCGCGCCGTCGGGGTTGACGCTGTACATTCTGGCGTCCACCGCCGCGGGCATCGTCGATAGCAGCATCGTCCGCAAACACATCCGGGAGCAGGAAGAGTCCGGCGAGCTGTTCAAGGTCAAGCCCATCAAACAAGGCGGCTTCCGCGACCGGATCGCCAAGGCGGTCGAAGCCAAGCAGCAGCAACTCGCCCAGCAGCAGAATAAGAACAAAGGCGGCAAGAACCGCAAACGGCGATGACACCGGCGACGGGACATAACGTAGATACCATCGTGGCGGTCAGTTCAGCGCCCGGGCGGTCTTTGCGGGGGCTGATCCGATTCTCCGGGCCGGACACGCACTCGATCCTTGACCGCTTGATCGGGGGTGCTTCTAAGCTCTTGGCACGCCGACTGCTGACCGTTCAACTCAAACAGCCTTCCATGCCCGTCCTGCTGACGGTGTTTTTTTCGCCGAATAGCTACACCGGTGAGGACACCGCCGAGCTTCAGGTTCCCGGCAACCCGGCGCTGCTGGATCGGCTGTTGCATCGGGCCGTAGACGCCGGGGCACGCCTGGCCGAGCCGGGCGAGTTTACGTTCCGTGCCTTTCTTGCAGGCAAGCTCGACCTCACACAGGCCGAGGGCGTCGCCGCGACGATCAACGCGACCAGCGAGGGGCAACTCAAGGCCGCACAACACCTGACCGACGGCGAACTGGGCAACCTCGCCCGTGAACTCGTTGACGACCTGGGCACACGACTGGCCTTGGTCGAAGCCGGCATCGACTTCACGGACCAGGAAGATGTTGTCCCGATCGGCCCGGGCGATCTGGATGCACACCTGACTCGTATCGAAGCCCGATTGAACAACCTGCTTTCCAACAGCCGGTCGTGGGGCGAGGTTCAGGCCCTGCCACGGGTGGTCCTGATGGGTGCCCCCAGCGCGGGCAAGAGCACGCTGTTCAACGCCCTGCTGAACCGGACCCGTGCCGTGATCGACGCGGTCCCCGGCACGACCCGCGATGTCTTGTGTGAACCGATGACGCTCACCGCCAACAACGGCACACAGAGCGAGCTGATGCTCGTCGATATCGCGGGCATCGACCCTTCCTTAACCGAAGCAGCGCAATCGCTTGATTATCAGGCCCAGTCCGCGGCCCGTGACGCGGTCAACCGCGCCGACCTGATCCTGCACATCATCGACCCAACGCAATCAACGACCGGTCCACCACTTGCCGATACAGGCGCCCCCCTGCTCCGGGTCTATACAAAGTCGGACTTGAACGACACGCCCCCAGCCACCCACGACGACACGCTTAGCCTCAGCGCCGTCACAGGCCACAACCTCGACACGCTCAGGAAGGTCATCGCAGACCGACTCGGTGATCTTCCGGTGAGTGTCAGCGCCGATATGCTCGCCCTGCAACCCCGACACGAAAGCACGCTCCGTGCCGCCCTGGATCAGATCGGCCAGGCACGCGGGCAGTTGTCCTCGCAGATAGCTGGACGTGCAATCGACGATGTCGAGTTGATCGCCGGGCAATTGCGTGGAGCCCTCAACGACCTGGCCGCACTCGGTGGCCAACTAACGCCGGACGACGTCATTGGGAAAGTCTTTGCGACGTTCTGTGTGGGGAAGTGAAGATATGGTAGATGGCAGATGTGCGATGGGGGATGGATTGACACCCGGTTGACTGTGAGCAACCCGCTGCCATCATTACCCGGCCAAACGCCTCTTTTCCATCCGCCATCCGCCATCGTCCATCCGCCATCCACGCTACAATCTCCCCCCATGGCCAAGAAGAAGCCCAACCAACCGAAGAACCTCAGCCCGAGGATCGCCAACCGGCGTGCGTTCCACGATTATCACATCGGGGACAAGTTCGAGGTCGGGATCGTCCTGACCGGCAGCGAGGTCAAGTCCATCCGCAACGGGCAGGTCTCGCTTGCTGAAGGCTTTGCCATGATCGAGCCGGCGACGCTGGAACTCTGGCTGCACAACGTCGAAATCTCCCCCTACACACACGCCGGCCCACAACACCAGCACGAACCCAAACGCAGACGCAAACTCCTGGCACGCAAACGCGAGATCCGCACCATCTACGACAAGCACATTGTCAAGGGCGTCTCCCTGGTCCCGCTGGCGATGTTCTTCGTCCGCGGGAAGGTCAAACTCGAAATCGGGGTCGGCACGGGCAAGAAGGCCTTTGACAAACGACAGGACATCAAGAAACGCGACGCCGACCGCGAGATACGCCGAAGCATGTCCAAGCGGATGTAGCCGCCCCGCCGATCAACCTTACCTCCCCCGCCTAACACCGCCCCCACCTTACGCTCTACGGACCCGAGACGTGCTGCGACTCATCATCCTCATCACTTTGTTGGAATCATTCGTCTCCGCGATGGTTGAGCGTGGCATCTCGTTCTATGCCGAACACGAGCTGGGCTTCACGCAAACACAGAACCTTTCGCTGTCCCTGCTCTTCGGTGCGGCCTACGTCATCGGCGCGCTGGCCAGCCACCGCGCGTCACACAAACTCGGCGAACGCTTCTGGCTGCTCGGCATGGTCCTGTTACATATCGCGTTGCACCTGCTGCTCGCGCTAGAGCCGGGGATGACCGCGGTCTTCATCCTCACCACAGTCCTGGGCGCATCGTCCGGTTCGAAGTGGCCCGTCGTGGAAAGCTACGCCACCGCCGGGATGACACCCCGCGCGTCTGTGGGTGCCGTGGGTTACTTCAATATCGCCTGGTCTTCTGCGGTTGTCCCCGCGGTCGCGTTCAGCGGCATGCTTATCGAAGCCTGGCCCCCCAGCCTGTTCCTCGCCCCCGCGGTCATTAACGCCTTGGTGATCGTCCTGATCTTCGCCCTACCCAGGCAACCGGTCCACCTCGCACACGACCACCCCGACCGGCCCAACCCCCGTCACGTCATCCGCCTCAAATCCCTGCTCGCCTCCAGCCGATGGTCGATGTTTGGCAGCTACACGCTGCTGTTCCTGCTCGCGCCGCTGCTGCCGTACATCTTCCGCGACCGCTTGACGTTTGGCCCCGGCCCGGCCACCGCGATGGTCGCGCTGATCGACCTCACACGCTTCGCCACCTTTGTTGTCATGCAGCGCTACATCGGCTGGCACGGCAAACGGTCCGTCCTACTCTGGACGATCGCACTCATGCCCGTCGGCTTCCTCATGACCCTGATCGGCGGCGACCTGGCGACCGTCCTGATCGGCGAGGTCCTCTTCGGCGTCGCGGCGGGGCTGACCTACTACGCGGCGCTCTACTACGCCATGGTCGTACAGAACGCCGCCGTTGAAGCGGGCGGTGCCCACGAAGGCTTCATCGGCTTCGGTTTCGTGGTCGGCCCAGCCATCGGACTCGCCGGCATCTTCTTCGGAGGCGGTGCCATCAACAACCCCAGCACGCTCGCACTCACCACCGCCCCCTTCCTGATCCTCTGCGCCGGCGGCGCACTGTGGAGCCTGCGGGGGGCCCGCGATGGCGACCACTTCCACTTCCCGGACTAGGCCTCAGGTTTATTGGCTCAACGCCGAGCGTAACGCATCGCCTAACTCCGGGTGTGCAAACATGTACCCACCTTGCTTCAGCACGCCCGGCTCACACCGCTGACTCGCATACAAAGCTTCATCAGCCAGTTTTCCTACCGCCAGCCTTGCCACGAATTTTGGAAGTGGGAACAGCGCCGGTCGGTGCAAGACACCGGCCAACACCCGTGTGAACCGCTTGTTGCTTACCGGATCCGGCGAGACCAGATTCACCGGGCCTGTCATCGATTCCATAGCGATCATGTGCATCAACGCACCCACGACATCTTCCACACTGACCCAACTCATCCACTGATTGCCACGCCCTAACGGCCCGCCTAGGCCTAGCCGAAACGGAGGCAGCATCTGCTTGAGCGCCCCGCCGTCACCCGAGATCACCACCCCCAACCTCGGGTGCACGACTCGGATACCCGCATCGATCGCGGGCTGCGCCGCACGCTCCCAGGCCTCACACACCTCGGCTAAAAAACCATCCCCCACGCCGGCGCTTTCATCCAATACCGTATCGCCACGGTTGCCATAAAACCCGACCGCTGACGCGCTGATGAAGACCTTGGGCTTGTGATGAAGATTCGCCAGCGTCGAAGCGAGTAAGTAAGTACCGTCCACCCGGCTGTCCCGGATCGCACGCATCTTGGCAATCGTCCACTTGCCCGCGACCGGCTCACCGGCGAGGTGTACCACGGCGTCAAGGCCCTCCAGGGCACGCCCGTTGAGTTGCCGGTGAGGGATGGACCAGCGGACATCCGGCGGGTTCGACGCGTTGTA
>JAJDCW010000138.1 GCA_029260635.1 Phycisphaeraceae bacterium
TGCGTAGTGTTTTTCGATGCGCGTGTGGAGCCTGGACGGGTCCTTGGGGCGTTTAACGCCGTAGGTCGCGCAGAAGTGGCGGTAGGTCTCGGTGTCGATCGCGATGCGATCATAATGCCCAATCAACTGGCAGATGTTGGCTGCGGCGAACGGTCCGAGCCCGTAGATCTTAAGAAGGGCTTTGTAAACTTCATCGGCGGAATGTTCGGGGCGCTCGAACCACGAGAGGTCAAGCTCGCCGGACTCCACGTCGCGCGCCAGGCGGATAATACGTTCCGCGCGGTAGCCGACCTTGCAGTCCGCCTTGAGCCGGGCGGGCGTCACCCCGGCAAGTTGCGCGGGCGTCGGGAACGCGCCCCGTCCGACCTTGTCGCACAAAAACCGGTTCATCCGAACGGTGTTGGACCATGTAACGTTGCAGCCGGTGATCGTCTTGACGATGTCCTCAAATAGCGTGGGCGAACAGAAAAGCCGGCCGAATTTCTTTTTTCGCGCGATCGGGTGCGACTTGAACCATTCGGTGAAGTCTTCATCCAACCGCAGCATCCGGCTAATCTGGACCTTGATCGATGTGCGCTCTTTCGTATCCAGCCGTTTATCGCAGACGATCTTGAGCGTGTGCCGGTTGGTTTTGGGCTGGCTGACCGTGACCGTGATAATTCGTCCGCGCTTGCCGTTGAGCGGGCGCGTAAACGTGCGGGTGTCGGTGTCCCAGCGGTTGGGCGCGAGGATGAAGAAGCCGTAGCTGCAGACCGCGGCCTGAAGGTCGAACCCGCGTGGGACCGGCAGAGTCAGATTCGAGGTTTGGCGCGGCATGGTGACGGCCCACGGTTAGAAACTGTGGGCTTCCGTAGATTCACATGAGGTTTTCAATAACGCGTTTACGACTGCGAGGCATCGAAGTTGGCGGCCGGACCCTTGGTGTGGTCGAGGCGGTGTTCGATACAGAAGACCAGAGTCGCCAGGGTCTCGCAGAGGCGGTCGCCCATGTGGCGGTAGAGGTCGTAATGTTCTTCGGTCTCCTGCCGGATCGCATCCACATCGCCGCCGACTTCTTTGATCCAGTCGGCGAACTGTGTGAGGACGCCGTCGATGTCGGACCGGGTCCACTCGAAGTGGTACTGGAAGGCGTAGGTGGTCAGGCCGACGCGGAAGGCCTGGTGCTTGCAACCGTTGGAACTGGCCAGCATCACACCACCGGGGGGAAGTTCCGTGACCTCCTGGCCGTGGGTGTGGAATTGAACTGATTTCCAGGGGATGCCGCCAAAGATCGTGTCCGGGAACCCGGGGCGGAACTGGCTGACCGGGAGCCAGCCCATCTCGGCACGATCTGCTTTCTCAACCTTTCCGCCTAACGCATGAGCGATGAGTTGTGCGCCCAGGCAGACGCCGACGACCGGGAGGTTCGCTACGTGGGCAGACTTGATGAAGTCGGCTTCCTGACTGATCCAGGCATACTCGTCGGCCTGATCGACATTCATCGGCCCGCCCATGGAGATCACGCCGTCGACGTTATCAAGATCAACCGGGACCGGGTCGCCGGCGTAGAGTCGGATGACGCGCAACTGGTGGCCGTGGTCCCGCAGGGTCTGGCCGAGGCGGGCAGAGGTTTCCATCGCGTGGTGTTCAAAGACGACGATCGCCATGCTAAAGGCTCCTGTGGGGGCGGTGCGGTGTTGGCGGGATTCTAGCGGATACGTCCGGGGAGCGGGCACCCCACCGACTCTGCTTCAACCAAAAATAACTCCATCTCCCTCGAGCCAACCCTGATAGCTGGCCCATTTAATAATTAGTATTTAGCCTAAATACTAATTAAATGTGGAGGGTGTCACAGGTTGAAGGGTCGGGTGTGGTGAGGGGGGTGCTGGGAAGGGAGGGGGTTCAGGCCCGGGGCAGAGATGAACACGGAAGTTCAGGCCACGCGGCCGGCGGAAACCGGGAGGCCGGTTAGTGAGTTGATCGTGGTGGCGCCCGGGTTCTCACGGACCTGACACCCCACGGCCGATAATAGGGGTATGCCTAACCCACACGCCTTAATCCTGCACAGCGGCGGCCTGCGGAGCCTGGTGGCGACGGCGCTGCTGATCGAGAACGACGAGAAGACCCGGCTGACCCTGCTGTCGATCAACGACGGGCGGGACAACGTCCACCACCGGCTGGACTATACCCACCGGCAGGCGGAAAACTTTGCGATCACCCGTGTGGTTCAGATCGATCTGCCTCATCTCTACGGGCACGGGCAAGGCAAGGGACCGGACGGCGAGCCGATGGGTGCCCTCGTTGCTCCGCAGATGCTGTTGGCGGCGCTTGGCAGCGCGCGGTTCCAACAGGCAAGTCAGGTGCTCTGGCCCGCCTCGTTCGATGCCAACGTCAAAGCCATGGCCCGGGCGACTGAGCAGACCATGCTGGCCGATCAGTCCGGTGATTATGACCTGGGCGACTCGCCACGGATCGAGACGCCCTTGCTTGAATTAAGCGACCGGCAGGTGATCGAGTTGGGTGAGGAGTTGAAAGTGCCCTGGCACCTGGCCTGGTCGTGCATCGGCGCGGCGGACATCCCCTGCCGGGCCTGCCCCGGGTGTCGGCGACGCAAGGCGGCGTTCAACAAGGCGGGTATCGTCGACCCGGTCGAGAACACGACCGGCGCGGGTGTGTGAACAGTTAGCGCCGAATCGCTACCAGCGGTCGGGCTTGTCGTGTTCAACAAACTCATCAACACGCTGGGCGATCAAGGCATCGCGGTTGGCGGCCCGTTCATCCAACTGCTCTCTTAGGTGCTCGATCTGTGTTTCGAGTTTGGCCAGTTCGTGCTCGCGGATCTGCTGCCTGACATCGAAGTGGTCGGCGACCAGCCCCCCCAATACCGCCATCTCCGCCGCGGCGAGCGCGTCGTCGCCGGCATCCGTCGCCTCTCGCAACCGGCGGGCGCTCAGCTGAGACTGTCGGCTTAGGCGCAGGTCTTTGATGTGTAGCTCAAAGCCATCCGGATCGTACCGACGCATCGCCATAAATCGGCTGAGGTGAGGGAAGTTCTCGCGGATAGCGCGGCCGATGCGTTCGGGGTTCGCGTCGATGTACTTTTCGAGCTTCTCGGCTTTGTCGGGGTCGATCAGGCGCAAGACCTCCAAGGCGTCGCGGACCTGTCCCTCATTCATCGGTTCGCGGCGTTCGCGGTCTCGGTGCGAGTGGTCGCGCCGATCGTTTTCATGTGGGCGCTCGCCGTCCTCGGCGACGACAGACAGGCCGGCGGCTAACACCAGCAGGGCCGACAGGATCAGGCTCGACGATCTCATTTTAACGCTGCCTTTCAAGGGTATCCCGGTATAGCTTAGAATAACGTCGACCCGTCCGCCCAGAGGTAGACCGCGTCTTCGCTGAACTGATCCAGCTCGTAGCCGGTGACCGCCTGATCCATGAGGCTGTTGGTGTCGGTGTCGATGGAACTCCACATCTCTTCGGTGCTGACGAGTTCAACGCGCAGTGATAACACATCCAACTGTTCATCAAATTTTGTGTTACCTGTCTCGATTGCAACATCCGCCGGCAGGGGGCCGGGGTCATTGTTTACGATGTTGTCACGCTCTATCAATGCGGATTCACCCTCGGTCAACAATGCCGCTGCAACACCTGCGCCGATAATAATCGCAACCGCGGCGGCGATGCGCAGCGGCATCGGGCCGATCTTTGCGATCACAGGTTGCTGACCCAGCATGGGCAGTGTCTGGTCGAGGATGCGCCGGGTCAGGTCCGGGTCGGCCGGTGGTGATCCAGCGGACACCGCCCGGTCCAGCAGCGCGTCCAGCTGCGGGTCGGTCTGTTGTGTTTCGAGTTTGTTCCGTTCGTTGGGTGTCGTCATGGTATTTACCCCCGCATGGGTTCAGGCCAGTTGGGCCGGTGCGGTGTTGTCTAAGTCGGTGTCCTGCTTGTTGGTTCGACTGGTTTCCTGGTCCTGTGTCATCAGTTTCTTGAGCTTGCCCAAGGCCCGGTGGCCCCGGGAGAGCACGGTGCCCAGCGGCTGTTCGAGCGTGTCGGCGATCTCGGCGAAACTCAGTCCCGCGCTGTGTCTCAGGTGGATAATCTCCTGGTCGGCCGGGCTTAGCTGCTGGATCGCTGCTTGCAGCTGCTGGATTTGTTCGTCCTTGACGACCTGCTCGGCCGGGTCCACCGAGGGATTCGGGCCGCCGGACACGATCGACTGCTGAGCGACGGACCAGGAACCGGTCTGTTCATCGCGTCCGCTGGAGGCGGCGGGGCCCATATCCGTGGGCCTGGCCTGGCGCTTCCGCCGACGCATCTCGTCCCGCAGGCCGTTCATCGCGATCCGGAAAAGCCAGGCATCAAACCGTCCCGTCTCCTTGTAACCGCCTTGGCTGTGATTGATTTTCTTAACGACCTTCACAAACGCGGCCTGGGTCAATTCTTCCGCTAAGTCTTTGTCTCGACACTGGTTAACCAATAATCCGTAGACCCGGGGGCTGTACTGCTCCACCAACCGCCGCCAGGCCTGGGCATCGCCCTTCGCCGCCTGCCTAAGCACTTGTTCAATAGGCAATTCCAACGGCTTACGGCCCATGTATGCTCCTGTAGCCAAACGTCCAAGCCCCTAGGTTATTGCCATTATCACCGGATATCCGCCCACACCCAACCCCAGTAACCCGCACAGACTCGCAGGGGTAGTCCGGATGGCCGATACTGAGCCCATATGCCTGAGGACCCCAGCTATATCGACCCCGACCTGCGTGACGCCGATGTGGTCGCCGACCTGTTTGCTCAGGCCGCGCAGGCCAATCTTGATACGCCCGGCCGGGCCGGGGCGGTCGTAGAACTCCCGGATTCGGGCCAGTTATTACTCACCGGTGATCTGCACGACAACGCCACCAACTTCCAACGTCTGCAAAAACTCGCCAGCCTGGAAGACAATCCAAACAACAGAGCCCTCTTCCACGAGGTGATCCACGGGCCTGACCTGGTCAACGGGATGGACCTGTCGGTGCGGATGCTCGCCCGGGTCGCGGCGCTGAAGTGCAGGCACCCCGAGCAGGTCAACGTGCTGCAATCCAACCACGAGCTGGCCCAGCTACGAAGCGAGGGCATCCTTAAGGAGGGCCGGGACACGGTGGAGAGCTTCGACGAGGGGCTGGATTTCATGTACGGCGGACAGGCCGACGCCGTCCGTGAGGCCATGAACGCCTACCTGGTCAGCCTCCCCCTGGCGGTGCGGTGCGCCAACGGCATATTCGCCTGCCACAGCCTCCCCGGCAACAGCCGGCTGAATCGCTTCGACCCGACGGTGATCGACCGCATCCCGACCGATGAGGACCTCTCTGATAAGGGGGACGCCTATTACATGGTCTGGGGCCGAAACCAGAGCCAGGAAACGGCCGACACCTTAGCGGAGGCCTGGGGCTGCAAGCAGTTCGTGATGGGCCATCAGCCCGCCGACATGGGGTACGAACCCCAGGGCGAGACCATGCTGATCCTGGCCTCCGACCACAGCCACGGCGTGGCCCTGCCGATCGACCTGGCGCGGACGTACGACCAGGAACAGCTGATCGAGGCGATCGTGCCGTTGGCGTCCGTTGTGCTTTAACGAAACCGGGTGATATCCCGGCGATGGGAATAACCGTATCCGTGACTGCGCCAAGCCCTGCCGTGCGGACAAAGGCAAGAACGGGTAACGACATCAGGCTTGGCCGTGCTATCATTGATCTGTCGCGTAATCTCACTTGAAAGGCAGACCGATGCAGAAATCAATCATTGTCGTGTCCGTGATGCTGGTATTCACATGCGTGTTCAGCGTCTCCGCGATGCACCACGAGGGGGCCGCCCAGTCACAGCCCGAAGCGGCGACGCAGCCGGCGACGCAACCCGACACCCCGGAAGCCAACGCACATGTCCAGCAGATGGGAGCGATCACACACGCCGTCGCGGTGATGGTCTCGACCGAGGGCAACACGGCGCACGGCACGGTGAGCTTCGTGCAGACCGATGACGGCGTACACATCACCGCCGACATCGCCGGGCTCAGCGCCAACGCCTCCCACGCGATCCACATCCACGAGTTTGGCGACCTCACCGCGGCCGATGGCACGTCCGCCGGCGGCCACTACAACCCCGAGGGTCACGACCACGGCCTGCCCGAGCAGGACGCCCGACACGCCGGCGACCTGGGCAACCTGATGACCGACGACGACGGCAACGCTCAACTCGACCTCACCGTCGACAACATCACCGTCGCCGGGATGCACAACCCCATCATCGGCCGGGGCGTCATCATCCACGCCAAGACCGACGACGGCGGCCAACCCACCGGCAACGCCGGGGCACGCATCTCAATGGGCGTGATCGGGATCGCGAAGAACCCGTAATCATTATCTGTCGACCTGAGTCATCTCGTTGAGCGTGAAATCAGCAACAGCGCCCTCGGTGGCCTGCATATAGGCCTTGAGGTTGTCGTTGTTCATGTGTACCTGCCAGAGCTCGCGGCTTTCCCAGTTCTCGAAAAACAGGAAGACCGCGGGGTTGTCGTTGTCCTGATGCAGGTCGTATTGCAGGCAGCCCTGCTCTTTACGCGTCGGCTCAATAAGATTGATTAACTCTGATTTCACCAGTTCAATTCTGTCTGGCTTGGCTTCGATGCGCGCAACGATTGTCAGTGGTTTGGCCATTATTGGGTCCTTTTCGGTGATGTGTGGTTGATAACTGACTGAACCCGTTCGGTGTTGACCGGCTGGATCGCTCCGCGTTCGGTGATGATGGCGGTGATGAGTTCGGCCGGGGTGACATCGAATGCGGGGCTGTAGGTTATTACATTGGGGGGCGCGGTACGTAGGCCGAAGCCTTCGGTGATCTCTTCGCTGGCGCGCTGTTCGATCGGGATGGCGTCGCCGGTCGCGGTTGACATGTCGAAGGTCGAGCTGGGCGCGGCAACGAGGAACGGGATGCCGTGGTGTTTGGCCATCACCGCGAGCGGGTACGTCCCAATTTTGTTCGCGGCGTCGCCATTAGCGGCGATCCGGTCGGCCCCGGTGATCACGACATCGACCTTGCCCTCGCGCAGGACCTGACCGGCCATGCCGTCGCAGATCAGCGTGACATCGATCCCCGACGCAGCCAGCTCAAACGCCGTCAGGCGTGCGCCCTGCAGCAGCGGCCGGGTCTCGTCAGCGAAGACACGCACGGGCTGACCCTTCTGGTGCGCGAGGTACATCGGCGAGGTTGCGGTCCCGATCCCGCCGGTTGCGAGGGCGCCGGCGTTGCAGTGGGTGAGGAAAGAAAGAGGCTTGACGCTTGAGGCCTGGGGCTTGAGTTGTTGGATAAAACTCAAAGCGTGTTCACCGATCTGCTGGCACATCGTGGCGTCTTCGGCGTGGATTGTCTTGGCTTCGGATAACAGCGCGTCGTACGTGCGTGGCTGGACGCGCTTCATGCGGTCGATCGCCCAGAAAAGGTTGACCGCCGTGGGTCGGCTGGTTGCCAAGTGGTCGGCTGACTCTTCAAACGTATCCCACTGCGCCCCGATGACACACCCAAACGCCGCCGCGACCCCAATCGCCGGGGCACCTCGAACGCTCAACCGCTTGATCGCGTCCCAGACCGATTGCACGTCTTTGCATTCGAGATATGTCACCTCGTTAGGCAGCAGGGTCTGGTCGAGCAGGCGCAGGTGGCCGGTGCGTGCATTGCCGACCCATTCGATGTTGCGTGGGCCGGGGATCGGGACCGGTGTGGTTGTGGGATTGGTCATGGCTATAAGCTGTCTAGTAAGGGGCTACCTCTGCCGGTAGCGTGGTATTCATCGCGACGATCACGTTCAACGCGTTGAATCCGATATGGACGATGATGCTCGGCCATAGGCTGCCGGTGCGTTCGTAGAGCCAGCCGAGGATCAAGCCCAGCACGAACAGGCCCGGCAGCGCCTGCCAGTTCTCCCCAGTATTCAGGTCGGCGTGGATCATGGCAAAGACCAGTGACGCCAGGAGCACGACGCCCCACCGCATCGGTTGCCCAAACCATTCGACCAGGACCGATTGCATCAGGCCCCTGAAGATCACCTCTTCGAGGACGGGGGCGATGAGCACCGCCGAAGCAATGAGCATGACCGTGCCGGCGATGGCATCCGACGCCACCAGGGCCTTGAGCAATGGATGCGCGAGGGTGGGCGCCTTCTGCCCGAATAACTCGCCCACCACGGAAGTCAGCATCACCGTGGACGCCACCAGGACCACCGCGACCACCAGACTTGTTAAGCCCCACCCCAGATCGCGCCAAGGCCTTTGGGGGATCACGCCAACCAGGCGGAGCCCGCGACGATGCCACATCGCCCGCCCGAGGAAATAAAGGACTGCGGGCAGTTGGCCAACCGCTTGAGAAAGCAAGACCTGGCCGCCCATGACCAGGGTGGACACCGTCTGTCCCTCCTCCGGCGGCGGCCCGAAGAACTCGGCCCGCACCATTATCTGCCCGACCGCCCCACCGACGAGCATCAGGCCGAAGGCGACCAGGATGTCCGGCAGCATGAAACCGACCGTCCGGGCCGGCCCACGATCCAACGCGTCCCGACTCAGGCACCCCCGCCAGGCGAGCAGCAACAGCACCACCGGGGAGGTGAACAGGATGATGTATGAAGCGTCCAAGGGTCTCCAGCCGGGTCCGGCAACGCCGGTCACGTGGTTTGGGATTAAAAAAACCGTCGATACGGACTTTTCAGGGGTGTTTCACGACCCGGGGGATTGCTCCCGGGCGTTTTGGTTCCTAAGCTACGGGATTGGCACTGTTTTGTGTACTTTCACGAGTGAGATATGTCGATCACAACGTCCTGGTCGCCCTTTTTTCAATCAAGCGTAAGGATGCGCGGCCGGGCGTATCAGTTAGGCGGACGGGTCGAGCGGATCGATCCCCAGGCCGACGAGTTGATCCGAGCCAACGTCCGAGGCCGGGAGCCCTATGTCGTCACGGTCCGCCGTGAAGACCGGGCGGTCAGCGCGGAATGCACCTGCCCCGCTTTCGACAAGGGCGCCTACTGCAAGCACATCTGGGCGACCCTGCTGGACCTGCAACACTCTGGCTCCGGCCCGGGTGCCTCCGTCGAAGACCTCGCCAAGCTACGCGTCCGCGCACCCAAAGCCCGCAAGCGTGACCGCAGCAAACCCAAATCCAGCAACAGCGAACCCAAGTGGATCGGGCAACTGAGCCTGATGCGCCCGCCGGGCTTCGACAGCCAGGCTCCCGATATGGTCTTCCCCGACCAGCGACAGGTCTGCTACGCCGTGCTGCCCCGGCTGAGTTCGCGCCAGGGCGGGCTGGTCGTGGACCTGCGCCAGCGCACGCCGACCGCCAGCGGCTGGAGCAAGCCCAAGGCGATGCGGATATCCATGGCTGGGCTGAAAACCTTGTCCGACCCGGTTGATCGGGAACTCTGCGCGCTGCTGCTCGGTGCGAACACGGTCCACGAACACGACACGGACGAGCCCTACCGCAACGGCCGGGGCCACGCGACGTTCCGCCTGCCGCCCGGTGCTTGGCGCACGCTACTGGCACAGATGATCCAGACCGGCCGATGCTTCATCGAGGCCGGCGAGGACGACGATACCTCGAATACCAAACCGTTGGTCTGGGACGGCGACAAGCCCTGGGTCCTCTGGATGACCGGCAAAGTGGCCAAAGAAGAGCTGCGTGTCGGTGTCGAGCTGCGCCGCGATAAAGAACGCATGACAATCGACAGCCCGACGCTGCTGCTGGGCGGCTGGGACGGGCTGGTGATCTATCAGGGCAAGGTCGCCGCGCTGGACGACCGCGACGCCTTCCGCTGGGCCAGCCAGTTCCGTGACGACACCAAGCGTGGCCGCGAAGGGCCTGCGCCGCTGTGCGTGCCATTGAATGATGTGACGAATTTCCTGGACCGGCTGTACATGCTGCCGCAGCTGCCGGAGATCGACCTGCCCGAGGGGGTCGCGCGTGAGGAGCAGCAGGTCCGCCCGGTCGCGACGCTGGACCTGCACAAGCCCGCCGCCGGGTCGAATGTCGGGAAGAACCAGTTGCTGGCGCGTGTGTTGTTCGACTACGCGGGTCAACGGGTCAGCCCGATGCAGCCGGGCCGGTTCGTCCCGATCACCCCGACCGCCGGCCCCGAACACGACGAGCAGGCCGACCTGCCCACGGTGGAGGGGGCCGAAGTTGTCGCGGCTGATGCCGTCACCGAAGCAGACGCCGACGTAGCTGAACAAACCGAATCCACGGACACCGCCGTCGCCACCGCGGAAACACCCGAAGCGCCAGCAGGCCGGCCGATCCGCCGGGACCGCGCCGCCGAACGCCGGTCTTTGGGCACGCTGATGACGCTGGGTCTGCGCCAGGCCAGCGGCGAACCCGAAGAGCTCGTTCTCCCCGCACGACACGTCGTCGAGGTCGTCGAGACACTGCTTTCGCAGGGCTGGATCGTCAACGCCGACAAGCGTGCCGTCCGTCAGGCCGGCGCGCCTAGGCTGTCCGTCAGCTCGGGCATCGACTGGTTCGAGTTGCATGGCTCGGTGACCTACCAGCGCGCCGACGGCACGCAGCAGGAGGTCGCGCTGCCGCAGATCCTCGCGATGGCGCGCTCCGGCCAGGAGATGATCACGCTCGATGATGGCACGCAGGGCCTGCTACCCCAGCAGTGGCTCGCCGAGCACGGCCTGCTTACCGGTCTGGGCAAGCTCCACGACGACCACCTGCGCTACCAGAACAGCCAGGCCGCGCTGCTCGACGCGCTGCTCCGCGACCAGGAAGAGGTCCAGGTCGACGACACCTTCCAGAAGGCGCGCGAACGCCTACAACAGTTCGACGGGATCAAGCCGGTCAAAGCATCCACCACATTCCACGGCAAGCTCCGCCCTTACCAGGAACAGGGGCTCGGCTGGTTCTCGTTCCTACGCTGGTTCGGCGTCGGGGGGGTCCTCGCCGACGACATGGGCCTGGGCAAGACGATCCAGGTGCTGGCCATGCTGCACAACCGCATGCTCGTCGCGGAGGACAGCAAAGATGCCGGCGAGGGTGCCGAGGAAGACCACACCGACGCCACGCCCCACCGCCCGACGCTGGTCGTCGCGCCCAAGTCGGTCGTCTTTAACTGGCTGGATGAGGCGGAGCACTTCGCGCCCGAGCTGAAGGTGCTCGCCTACAGCGGGACCGAGCGCGAAGCCATGCGGGCTGACTTCGACGACCACGACCTGATCGTCACGAGCTACGGCCTGATGCGGCGCGACATCGCCGACCTTAAAGAACACAATTTCGACTACGTCGTGCTGGATGAGGCGCAGGCGATCAAGAACCCCGCATCGCAATCCGCCAAGGCAGCCCGCCTGCTGACCGCCCGCCACCGCCTGGCGCTGACCGGCACGCCGATCGAGAACCACCTGGGCGACCTCTGGTCGATCTTCGAGTTCCTGAACCCCGGCATGCTCGGGTCCAGTTCCAAGTTCAACGAGATGGTCCGCGCCAGCGCAAGCGCCAGCCGGGCCGCCACGCAGGACACCAGCGCAACAACCGACAACGAAGGCGACGAAGAAAACGAAGTCGACAACAGGCCCCGCGCCGCGGTGCTCACCCAGATCGCCCAGGCGCTTCGGCCTTTCGTCATGCGACGCGCCAAGAGCCAGGTGCTCAAGGACCTGCCCAAGAAGACCGAACAGACCATCGTCTGCCAGATGGAGCCTGCACAACGCAAGGTCTACGACGACCTGCGGGCGTACTACCACAGCCAACTGCTCACCCAGCTGGACGCGCCAGGCAGCGAGGAAAAACGCGGCGCCAGCATCGGCGGACGCCCGGCGTTCATGGTTTTGGAAGCCCTGCTACGCCTCCGTCAGGCCGCATGCCACCCCGGGCTCATCGACCCCAAACGCGCCGACGAACCCAGCGCCAAGCTCGACTCACTCATGGACCGGCTGGCCGACATCATCGACGAGGGAAGCAAAGCCCTGGTCTTCAGCCAGTTCACCTCGATGCTTTCGCTTGTCAAGCCGCGCCTCGACAAGATGGGCATCAAGTACAGCTACCTGGACGGGCAGACCCGTAACCGCCGGGAGATCGTCAAGCAGTTCCAGGAAGACCAGAGCAACTCGCTGTTCCTGATCAGCCTCAAGGCCGGCGGGTTCGGCCTGAACCTCACCGCCGCCGAATACGTCTTCATCCTCGACCCCTGGTGGAACCCAGCCGTCGAGGCCCAGGCCATCGACCGGACCCACCGCATAGGCCAGACCAAACCGGTCTTCGCCTACCGCATGGTCTGCGAGGACACCGTCGAGCAACGCATCACCGAGCTACAAGACCGCAAACGCAAACTCGCCGAAGCCATCGTCGGCGGCGACGACAGCGTCCT
>JAJDCW010000139.1 GCA_029260635.1 Phycisphaeraceae bacterium
GCCCCAGCCGCGGGTTCATCTAACGTTGCGGCGTAGGCCGCGGGGGTCTGCCAGTTCAACGACGAATGTGGTCGGCGATGATTGTAGTACAGCCGCCATTCGTCCAATACGTATCTCGCCTCGGCCAGGCTCAGGAACAGCTCACCGTTAAGTAACTCATCACGCAGCTTGCCGTTGAATGATTCCACGTAGCCGTTCTCCCAAGGGCTTGCCTTCTTAATGTACAGCGTACCCACCGACGCTTTGCCCAACCACTTCTGAACCGCCTTGGCTACGAATTCGGGACCGTTGTCGCTACGAATATGCACCGGGGCGCCACGCACCGCGAACAGGTACTGCAACGTCAGGATCACGTCCCGGGCGGTGAACGAACGGCCCGGCTCGATCGCCAGGCACTCCCGGGTGAACTCGTCGATCACAACCAACAACTTCAACTGACGACCATTTTCGGTGCGTTCAATGACAAAGTCATAACTCCACACGTGGTTACGGTGTGTCGCCCGGTGACGCACACAACTGTTGGCCGGGGTACCCGGCATACACCTGCGTTTACGCTGTTTCCTGGGCACCTGCATGCTCTCCTTCTTCCACAGCCGATGCACCTGATCAAAGCCCACGCACCAGCCCGCTTTCGTCAGCTCCGGATGCACGCGTTCACAGCCGAACCGCGGACGTACGTCAATGACTTCACGCATCGCCTCGATCAACGCCCGGTCCTTCTGCGGCTTCGTAAGCCGGTAACGCTGTGTTGATCGTGGCTGGGCCAGCGCCCTGCACGTCCGACGCTCACTGACCTTGTCATGCCCCAAACGGCTACGCACCTTCAACACCGTGCGCCGTCGCCGCTCGGGGTCAATCAGTTTAGCGCATAGCGCTGTTGAAGCCGTGGGCGGGCGGCTTCCTTGAGGATCAGCATGTCCAACGCCTGGTCCGCCACCAGCTTCTTGAGCCGACCGTTCTCCTTCTCCAGCTCCTTCATCTGCTTGGCCATAACAGGAGCGTCCGGTGGGGCGCCATCCCGCCGTACTTCGTCCGCCTGCGGTAATACGTCTGCTCGCTGATGCCTAACTGCCGGCAAACCTGCGGCACCTTAAGCCCTTTGCCAAGTTCCACATCCGCCTGACGCAACTTCGCCACGAGCTGCTCTGCACAGTGTCGCTTCTTCACAAGGAATCCTTTCCGGCCTACGGCCGGCTGGATTCTTTCACAAAGACTGGAACAGGCTTTCAGGAGGGGGTCACGCCGCAACTCGACCGACCAGGAGGACCTGTTCATCGCACACATTTCAGGCATGGACAACTTCTCACGCGCGACCCTGGCGGCCAACAAGGTACTCACCTCTTCGAGGTATCTTGAGCTGCGCAAGCAGCGTTACGCCAGCTTCGACTCAGGCGCGGGCGTTGAATTCGAGGCGGGCAAGCTGTCGTTGGAGAAGCTGGCCGAGATCGGTGCGAGTGTGGGTGTGCCCGGGCTGACAAGCGGCAAGCAGGAACTCTACGAGGCCATCATCAATCAGGCGCTGTAATACTTAGCCGCCTGAAGCTGCAAGCAAACAAGACAACAGCTTGGTTCAGATGATTTATTAATCAGACCAAGCCTGATTCAGGTGTTACATCATCCGTGCTGCTTGGCGAACCCGGTCATGAACCTCGCCAAAGTCTCCGCGCCTTCGACCGGCATGGCGTTGTAGATCGATGCACGGCAACCCCCGACGCTCCGGTGGCCCTTGAGCCCGCTCATCCCCTTTGCATCTGCCTCAGCGACGAACTGTTTCTCCAACTCCTCGGTCGGCAGGCGGAATACGACGTTGGTCCTGGATCGGCAGGACGCGTCGACCGGGCAGTTGTAGAACGAGCTGTGGGACTCCATCACGTCGTAAAGAAGGTCGGAGCGTTGCTTGGCGGCCTTCTCAGCGAAGTTCAGACCGCCGGCGTCACGCAGGCGTTCCAGCACCAGCTTCATCATGTAAATGGTGAAAACCGGTGGGGTGTTCAACATCGAGCCGGCATTCACATGGTTCGGGTAGCTCAGGTAGTTGGTCAGGTCCGGTGAACAGGCATCCAGCATGTCCTGCCGGATGATGACGACCGCCATCCCCGCCGGGCCGACGTTTTTCTGCGCCCCGGCGTAGATCAGGCCGAACTTCTCAACGGGGATATGCCGACTGAGGAAGTCCGAAGACATATCCGCCACGATCGGGACATCACCCGTGTCGGGCCAGTCCTGCCATTGGACGCCGCCGATGGTTTCGTTGCTGGTCAGGTGCAGGTAGGCCGAGCCGCTTGAGGGCTTGAGAGTCGCGGGATCGGGCAGCGTAGTGAAGCTGCTGTCCGTGCCGTCGAAGAGGAGATTGACCTTGCCGACCTTCTTCGAGTCCGCCAGCGCCTTCTTGGCCCAGGCGCCGGTGTGTGTAAAGTCACAGCTCCTGCCGCCGTGCAGCAGGTTCATCGGGACCATCGAGAACTGGAGCGTCGCCCCACCACCGAGCATCATGACGTGGTAGTTGTCGGGCAGGCTCAGAAGCTCCTTGACCAGGCTCATCGCCTCGTTGTGGATGGCCTCGTAGGTCTTGCTGCGGTGGCTCATCTCGATGATGGACATGCCCTGGCCGTGGTAATCGACCATCTCGTCGCGGGCCTGTTCGAGGACACCCAGTGGGAGGGTGCAGGGGCCGGCACTGAAGTTAAAAATCCGATTCATCACTGATTTCCTTTACGGAGCTGAAGCAAGTGCCTGAAAATCGCCTGCTATGCTCCAAAGACATTCTGTGTCTAAGGGTTGTGCCGGGCCTCAAGTGGGGCACAGGGCTGACTTTGGGGGTCTGGGTAAACAGGGTGCGGTTGGCTGGCTGGGCCTGACATCCGTGCCCAGGGCACGCAGTTTACCGCTTTGCCGATCCGAGGCAACGTGGGCCTATGCGGGTCGTGTGCCCGAGGCATCCCCCGCATCGACCCGGTCGTATTAACAGCCGGGCCCTTGAGAAATCACAATCTATCATATGCAGACGCGGGACACCCCGGTTGAGCCGTCCGCGGAAATGACCACCACGCGGGTGCCCCCGGACTCAGCCGATTCACTACATGTCCACGACATGGCTTACAATCTGCCCCAAACCGACGTCATCCCCGACGATTGCGCCTGTACTCAACGACACGTCACTAACTGTCCGATCCAACAGAATGGTCACATCCATGAAGTCCAGAACAGCGATATTTATACTAAGCCTGGTCACGCTGTGCTGCATCACCGCATGTCAGACCACGCCGAAAGAAGCGAACCGATACCAGCCCGTGATCGATGCCTGGGTCGCCCAGGACGCGGAAAACCCACCACCCGACGGGGCGGTACTCTTCATTGGCAGCTCAAGCATCCGGCTTTGGGAGTCGCTCCACGACGACTTCCCGCATTACGACGTGATCCAACGCGGCTTCGGGGGTTCGACGTTTGCGGACGCAAATCTATTTATTGACAAGATCGTCACCCCCTACCACCCCAAAGCAATCGTTGTATTCGAGGGCAGCAACGACATCGCCTCGGGCAAGTCGGCCAACCAGGTATTCAAGGACTACAAACGATTCGTCAAGCTTGTCCGTCGCGGCGAGTCATCTCTCTTCAAGCCCGCAAACATTCTCTTTATTGGAATCACGCCCACGGAATCGCGTTGGGAGCATTGGCCCGAGATGCGAAAGCTCAACCGTATGGTGCTGGAATACACAAAACAGAATGATTCGACGCATTACATCGACACGCCAACGCCCATCCTGGCGACCGCACCAGAACCGGACGGCCCGCCGTCACGCGACCTGTTCCGCAAAGACCTCCTACACCTGAGCCCTTCCGGGTACGCCCTGTGGACGCGTGTTATCACTCCCCAACTCGAAGCGGTGAGCCCACCGACTGACACAATAGTTACTGACGATGCGCCATGACCGTTGACCGAGTTATTCCGGCAGAACCCGCCTACGCCGTCATCGGCTCGGGAGCCGTGGGTGCGTACTACGGCGGATGCCTGCAACGGCTGGGGCGGGACGTACACTTCCTCTGCCGAAGTGATTACGCACACGTCAAGGAACATGGTTGGCAGATTGATTCGGTGAACGGGGAGTTCGACCTGCCCAAGGTCAACGTCTACAACGACGTGCTTCAGATGCCGCGCTGTGATGTTGTGATCGTTGCGCTCAAGACGAATCACAACCGCCTGCTCAAGGACCTGCTCCCGCCGGTCGTGAAGGAAGGCGGGGTTGTTCTGATACTACAGAACGGCCTGGGGATCGAGAAGCAGGTGGCGGGGATCGTCGGCGATGACCGGGTGATGAGCGGTCTGTGTTTTATCTGTTCGAGCCGGGTCGGCGTCGGGCACATCAGGCATATCGACTACGGCCGGGTCGAGTTCGCAGACTACACCCACGACCAGTCCCCCACCGGGATCACGCCGCGGATGCGCACCGTTGCCAGCGACTTCAAGCGGGCGGGCAACGAGGTCGACCTCAACGAAGACCTGGTCTCGGCCCGCTGGCGCAAGCTCATCTGGAATATCCCTTTCAACGGCCTGACCGTCACACTGGACACCGATACCGCGTCCATCATGGCAGACCCCACGCACCGCGCCCACGCCTACGCGCTGATGTGCGAGGTCCAGGCCGCCGCTAAGGCATGTACCGGGCGAGTGATCGAAGATGCTTTTATTGACCTTATGATGGACTGGACCGACAAGATGGAGCCCTACCTTCCGAGCATGAAGCTGGACCACGACGCCGGCCGGCCGCTGGAGGTGGAGGCGATCTTTGGTGCCCCGCTACGTGCCGCGAACCAGGTGGGCTGTCCGGTGCTGTGTTTAAAGGCGCTATATGAGCAGTTAGTTAAACTCAGTAATGGCCGATGATCAAATCGCTCTGGTCTGCGATTGAAGCATGGTATTATCTACTTTGGCAGAGTTATATGGATCACGAACTCACCACCCAGCTCAGACTCGGCGTGGACCCGCCCACCCAGCGCCTCGACCGCCAGCCGGGTCAGTGATAAGCCCAACCCGAAACGCGACCCCGTGTCAGACCGCGCCTTATCGGCACGCCAGAAACGATTAAATATCTTTTCCACGCCATCCCCGGGCACCCGGCTGCCCGAGTTAGTGACACGTATTAGGGCGTGTTCATCCGTACAAGAGGAACTGACAGCCACCACCCCTCCGCTATCCACATAAATAAACGCATTGTGCATCACATTCCGGAGGATCACCGCCAGCAGCCTGGGGTCGGTATGGATCCTGCAACCCTTTAGCATACTCATATCGACACGGACCACTTTCTCCTGTTCACACTCGGTGATATCCTGCCAGAGGCGGCCGATCTGCGAATCAATGTCCACTGTTTCGCGTTGGGGCTTGAGGTTCCCGGCTTCCAGCGCGGCCAACTCAAGCAGACCCTCGATCAGCGTCTGCATCTGTCGTGTGACGTCGTGCAACTGATTGAGGCACTGTTCATGTTCTGCCGGTGTCCGTGGCTTTTTAAGTGTCACCTCGATCGTGGTGCGTAACCCCGCCAGCGGGGTGCGCAGCTCGTGGGCCATGTCGGCGGAGAAGCTGCGTTCGCGCTGAAAGGCGGTCCGCAGCCGGGACATCAGGCTGTTAAACTGCTCGACGATCGGCACGAGTTCCTCTGGGACGCCCGTGGGGTCCAGGTGCAGGTCAAGAGAGCGCTCATCAATCTGACCCACTGAATCCGCAAGACCCGCGACCGGCCTGAGTCCTCGGCCGATGACCAGATAGATCACCGCCGACATCAACAACGCGAGCGCAAGCCCCACACCGATCAATGCGATTCGGAATGCGTACAAGGGTTGATTGATCTCGTCCGCGTCCCGTGCCAGACACAACAGGACTTTCACCTGGCTGTCCAAATCAGGCCAATCGATCTCCCGGGTGTTATCCTGGCCGGGCAGTTCGATCTCAAACAGCATATCGGGATCGTTCAGGTCCATCACTGGCACAAGGCTGTACGCGATGCCCCGACCCACCCGACCGCCGGGCAACTCGACCCAGCCAACCGCTGACGGGTCTTCGACGACCGGCTCGACGGGCAGGTCCTGCCCTGCAAGAGACCCCGAGCGATATAACGACTCCCCGTTGTAAAAAACCTGTAGATACCCCCCCGACTCGGCGGAATCGAACTCGCTCATATCCATGTCCTCGAAGCCCAATTCAAGGACATCGATCTCGATCTCGATGGTGGAACCGAGCAGCCTGGCCTTACGCGCAAGTGCGCCGTCAAACTGTGTCACAAGGTAGGACCGTGTCATCAGGTAGAGCGATACCCCCGCTACCACCGAGAGGACGACCGCCGAGACAGCGACCCAGACAATCAACGTGTGTTTCAGTGACCGCATGAAGCGCCCTCCTCCAGCACATAGCCCATGCCCCGGCGTGTGTGGATCAGGCTGGACCCCCCTGCCGCGTCGATCTTGCGACGAAGTTGCGCTATATGTACATCGATCGCGTTGGAGTTTGGCTCGGCGTCGAACCCGTAGATGTGCTCACTGATATCCGAGCGTGACACAACCTGGCCTGCTCGTAAAGCCAGCACCTCGATCACAGCAAACTCGCGCGCTGTCAGTTCGATGGGGTCGTCTTCAAAAGTAACGCGTCTGGCCTTGAGTTCGATGCACAGCCCACCGACCGCGACCACACTCGTGGCGACCTCGTATTTACGTCGGATCAGGGTGTGGACCCGTGCCAGAAGTTCCTCAAATGCAAACGGCTTGATCAGGTAATCATCAGCCCCCATGTCCAGGCCCTTCACGCGGTCTTCCACTTTGTCCTTCGCAGTCAGGATCAACACCGGGCAATTCTTGCCTTCGGCCCGGAGATGTTTCAGGATAGATAGGCCGTCCATGCCCGGCAGCATCAGGTCGAGGATGACCACGTCATACGCCTCGTCTTTGGCATACCACAACCCCTCCTTGCCGTCGCCGGTCGCGTCCACGGCAAAGTCGGCCTCGGTCAGGCCCTGCACAAGGGATTGTCGCAGGGGGGCGTAATCTTCGATCACCAGGAGTCTCATTGATTTACCCAGACATGTTTCTACATCAAAAGGCCGCCGGCGTCATGTGGAAGCCGACGGCCCAAGAACTGGTCAACACTAATAATCCGAGGCATTAATCATCATCTTCTTTATCGGGTTGTTCGCCCCGCGGATTCATCGCATCCTCACCGTCTTCCGTCAGCCGGACCAGGCGTTCCCTGCCTGCTATCTTCAGCTCGGCTTCGTATTCAACCCGAGGCTTATCAAGAGGGGTGGCTTTGAGTTCGCCGTGCCATTCAACCCGTTCGACCTCGGTCAGCTTCCCATTCAACGAAAGCTCCTTGAGCTTCCGTGCTACCGCGTCAGGCAGTCGATCAACGCCGACCTCCTCTTCGAGGTTCAACACGGTGCCGTCGTCTGTCACCGACACCTCAACGACACGGCCATCGACCCGGACCGTGATGTCGTAGAGCTGAAAGATCCGCCGCTCGAATTCGATCTCTTCGATCTCCCCGCCGGGCAGCAGCTTCTCGACCGCGTTGATGGCTGCCGGGCTGGGCAGGTGTACCCGGCCCGATGCCTGCCCGGGGTTCGGGGTTGTGACGTACATACAGACAATCATTAACACGCTCAGCAGACAGATTACGATACGCATCGCATACCTCCTTTAGCTAACACGGCGCATAACCATCAACACAGACATGCCTATCAGGTACACGCTTGCCGGTTCAGGGACCATTGATTGTGATATCAGCGGCACCTCAAATTCGACCAGCCCTTCATCATCAACTTCCTGAATCAAGACCAAACCCGTACCGGGCGCGTAGAGCTTGTTCTCAACGATCGTGGGGATCGGGTCATCGAAGGTGTTGCCTTCCCCGGTGACAATCACGTTGCCGGTGAACGTGCCGAAATCGATATCCACAGAGCCGGTCAGGGAAAGCACCTCGGCGAAGTCAAACGCGACGCCGGGCGCCCACTCCTGATAGTACTCATCGCCGACCGACGGGTTTGCGAACATCTGTATCCCCGGGAATGACGTGGTGTCGTCGGCGATCCACGAGCCTGAGGTGTCGGTCCCGGTGAAGTTGCCGAACTCGTCGTAGTTGTAGTTTGTCACGTCTTCGCCGAAGTACCAGACGTTGCCGGCGGTATCCTGGGCGTACCAGTCCAGGGCGACCTCGACAAGGACGTTATCGATGTAGGCGATGTCCTGGATCACGCGGGTCTGCACGCCCAGAATCGTTTTGGTCTGCGTGGTAGACAGCACCTCGATACGTTCGACGCCGTCTTCGACCTCACCTTCGAATATCGAGAGCGTGTTGGTCGAGAAGGCCAGATTCGGGTTGGTGATATCTGCGCTACTGGCATCGAACGTCGCAGCAGTCCAGTCCGGCAGGGTCGGGTCCGCAGTTGCGGCACCGTTCATCATCAATACAGCCAGGCAGGTGACAAGGGAGGCCTTAAACATCTTCATGCTCCTTTTCACCAGTTCTTGGGGTTAAGCGTGGCCGCGACGGGCATCGGCCTCGTCGGGGAGACGACCACGGGTGAAAGGATAAAGAACGCTACATGAAGCTACTATTAAGACCGATTATTTTGCTCAGGAATCCAGTAGCAAAGGGTCGGAAGCCTGATTAGAGTGGATTCTTAATACATTAAATCCATAGATGCTGTCACACCGACCGGTAGACTCTAACCCGAATGACAGCAGCCTTCATCGTGGGAGACATTCAGTTCTCATCCTATGACGCTCCGTTAATACCCGTCATATACTTCTCAAAGAAATCAAAACATTACAACACTCTAAACAGCGTGACCTCTTCAGTCTGGCATGATTGTGGTCAGCGCCTGATACAGAGGCACATAAGGCTTAAAACGTGTAAGGCAGTAGGAAACAAACGTGCGTCCGGATATGGCGCTGGGGACAGGCTCTTCCTGCATCACAAATAACCCTTTACGTCTGACCAGATCACTCTCCGTAAGATCCATGTAGGCTTGTGGCACGCGTTTTAGCGTTTCACCGAGGACGGCGTGGCCGTTCTTTAATGCACGTGTCACGATCCGATCCAGCTTACTGGTTAAGCATCTGTCCACGACATGTTCACGGAAGGTTTCCAACTCCTCCCGCCCGAATGCTTTGGTTCCGACACCCAGGCGTAAATGACTTGCATCAATTTCAACATAGAACACCGGGCCCTGGCACCCGGGAGAGCGGGCCCCTGTCGGGTCGCGAAACCTTACCCCGATGTGGGTCTTGTAAGGACGCTTGTCTTTAGAAAACCGCGTGTCTTTATGGATACGGAACAGCGATCCACCGATGCGGGGTTCACCCGTTACCCCGGGGGCAAGTGTTGCCAATGCATCACCCATCGTTTCTACAAACAGTAAGGCCGGTCCGACAACCGTGTTTTCATAGGCCTCACGGTGGGAGGCGAACCACTTCTTGTTGTTGTTCTTTGAAAGGCCATCAAGGAAGCTGAACGTCTCACTCGGGAATCCCTTGAATGAGCCCGTGTTCTTCGTAATCATCTTGTCCTCCGCTTTCAATGGTTCTGACGCCTGAGCCAGTCAGCCAGCGCATGCCCAATCGCGTCGGGCTGATCTTCCTGGATGAAGTGCAGGCCTTGGCCGACGTAAGCTGTTTCGATGTTCTTGATGTTCTGTGTGTACCAGTGCACAGCCTGAGCCGGCACGACCACGCCAGGCTCGGCGTAGAGCAGGAGGATGGGCAGTTCGGTTTCCGTCATGAAGTTGCCGATCGCTTCCATCCGCGCAGCTACTTCCGCGGGTTCGCCCCCGATTGGGATCTGGCGGGGCCAGGCCAGGATCGGCTCACGTGCCGATGGATTGATGTAAGGCGCGCGGTACTCGGCCATGGCTTGCTCGCCCAATGCCCTGTTCACAAACCCAGGCAGGACCTGCTCCACGAACATGTGATTATCGATCACCAACTGCCGGCCCTGGACGGGGTCGCGCATCGCCCGGAACATCCCGCCCATCTGCTCGCCCATCGCCTCGTAGCTGGGTTGTGGGAACGCCGGGGGTAGCACCCCTTCCATAAACGCGATCGCCTTGACCCTGCCCGGGTTCAGCCTGGCGCAATCAAAGCCCAGCGTCGCACCCCAGTCGTGAACAACAAAAGTGATGTCCTGAAGGTCCAGAGCCTTGATGAAACCATCCAGATATCGGTAGTGGTCATCGTATGAATACTTGATATCGGGCTTACCCGAACGACCCATCCCGATCAGATCAGGCGCGACCGCCCTGGCGTTAACCGTCACATAGGGGATCACGTTACGCCAGAGGTAGGAGGAAGTCGGGTTGCCGTGGATGAAGACGACCGGCCCCCCTTCTCCCTGGTCGATGTAGTACATATCAGACCCGTCTACGTTGATGTAACGGCCTCGTTGCACCGGTTCCTCAGAAACCGCTGGGAGAGGGAGTTTGTACCCGTCCGTCTGGTCTTGGGCGTGCACAAGTGATAGCGGTGTGGTTGTGACTGACAAGAAAGCCGTACAAACCACCGTCAGGACGCGCGTGCTCCAACGAGGTATGTTCATCGCATGAGTCCGGGTCTTCATGATGGGTTCTCCTTTCATAGAGAGCGGGTTGACTGACAGGCGAACTGTGCCGCCCGATATATCTGAACGATCGTTTAGTAATACACAAAAAAATAATTCACCCCGCCACGGCCGCCAGTGTCTGGTTGGTCACACGTTTAAGCATTTTCGTGTCGCGGAAAGCCTTGCCCATCACGCTCAGCCCCTGGGCCAGCGTGACCAGACAAGTCGCCGACTCACGCAGTGAAGCGGTTCTTTTAAGTTCGCCTTTATGTCGGGCCCGTCTCAGGGCTTTGTACAACGCCTCTTCAAGACGAGAAAGGAACGCCTGAGCGCTGTCACGAAGCTGCTCGTCGTGATCGGCCAGCTCTAGGACACTCTGCGTCATCAGGCACCCGTAAGGCCCGGTGGGTCGGTCGAACGTTTCGATCGCGTCGTAGAAGAAATCGCGGATAGCTGTCAGACCCGTTTGCGACTGCTCAAGTTCGTGTAGCCGGACGTCCTCCATCCGGCTGCGATACAACCGGCAAGCATCGAGGAATAAACGGTGCTTGTCTCCAAACGTATCGTAGAGGCTGAAGCGGTTGATACCCATCTCGTCCACGAGGTCCTGAATCGTGGTCGCCTCATACCCTTGCCGCCAGAATACCTGCATCGCGGCGTCCAGGGCGGTGTCGGGGTCAAACTGTCGGCTTCTGGGGGCCATAGGGTCTTCTCGTCTATTTCTGAACGATCGTTTAGTATACTACTGGCCGCGTCCACGTCAAGCCCTTATCCCAAGACATTGACGACGAGGCCCTAAATCACGATAATCTCCGCCCCTGTCGAGATACCGGCGTCGTTTGGGAACGGCGCCAGGCGTGGGTCGGCAGGGATCACCGTTCAAACCCCCCGCCCCTCCCAATCCCAGACCGAAGATGAACCCTTTTAATAGACAGGAGCTGGGGTTATGGCTGAAGACAAGACCGCCGTGGCAGAAGACACCAAGCCGGAGCAGAC
>JAJDCW010000140.1 GCA_029260635.1 Phycisphaeraceae bacterium
AAGGTCACCGGCGATGTCACATGGTCCGATGATCGTCAGGAAGGCTACATGCGCCTGGCCGGCCTGCCCGTGAACGATCCAAACACCACGCAGTATCAGCTGTGGATCGTTGACCCCGATGTTGATGCCAACCCGGTGGACGGAGGCGTCTTCGATATCACGTCCGACGGCGAAGTGATCGTCCCAATCAAGGCCAAGCTCCGCGTCGACAAACCCACCGTCTTCGCCATCACCGTCGAAAGACCTGGCGGCGTAGTCGTCTCCAAAGGCCCGCTGCGTGTCGTCGCCCCGGTCAGTTCCTGAATCAGCCAGTTCAAGCCGTCAGTTAAAAGTAAAAACCCTGACTACACAGGCAGCACAAGTGTGTCGCTGATTACTGGCCTGCAGCTAAGAAACCAATCAATACGCAGAGTGTCGGCTTGTAACTTCTCTGGGGTGTGAGATGATAAGCCGATGCAGATGATTACCGACTGGCTCGACGCCTACCCACTGTTCTGGCCCGTATTCATCATCCTCGCGCGGATCACGGATGTCTCGATGGGGACGGTCCGCACGATCTGCGTGGTGCGCGGGGCGCGGTGGACGGCCGCCATGCTCGGGTTTGCCGAGGTCATCGTCTGGGTCCTGGCGGTCTCGGGGGTGCTGGTCCAGCCGACGCTGATAAAAGTCCTGGCCTACGGCGTGGGGTTCGCGCTGGGCAACGCCTGCGGGATCTGGGTCGAGGGCAAGCTGGCGATGGGTCAGCAGCAGGTTGTCGCGATCAGCAAGCACTACTCCCAGGCGATCGCCATGGCGATGCGGATGGCGGACTACACCGTCACCGAGGTGCCGGCCCGGGGCAAGGACGGTGAGGTCGCGATGTGTTTCGCCATCGTGCAGCGCAAGCAGACCCAGAAGATCATGGACATCATCCGCGGGGCGGACGAGGACGCGGTCGTCATCGTTGAAGACGTCCGGCGGACGATCATGTCACGCCGACCCGAAACCGCGACCGGCTGGCGTGCGATCCTGAAAAAGAAGTAGCCCTGTCTATCGCCTCCCAACGAGCCACAGCCGAGAGGCTGTGGACTAGAGCCGACGATCATTGGGTGAATTTAGCAACTCAAGCCCCACGAGGAATCCCCAGCGGGCCTACCCCCGCCGTGTGCGGAACTTGCCGCCCAGGCCCTTCTTCGGGAGGTTCTTGGGGATGTTGCCGTCGGGGAACATGGCCTTGAGTTCGTCCTCGGAGTAGCCGGACGTGTCGATCCCGCCGGCCACGCGCGACTCTAAAGTGCGTGCGGGCGCCTCGGCCCGGCGGCGCTCGGCGGCGCGGACATCGCGGATGTCATCCGGCACGGGGCCGGGCTTGAACTTGGGGTAATCGAGCTTCTCGATCATCGCGCCGGACATCTTCTCGATCTCGGTCAGAAGCTGCCCCTGGTCAGGAGTCACGAAACTCCAGGCGATCCCCCGCCGACCGGCCCGCGCGGTCCGCCCGATCCGGTGGACGTAGACTTCGGGGTCTTCGGGCAGGTCGTAGTTGATGACGTGGGTGATGTGTTCGACGTCCAAACCACGCGCCGCCAGGTCGGACGCGATCAGCACATCCAGCTTGCCTTCACGCATCGCGTCCATCACCTGCGTGCGTTTGCGCTGCTGGAGGTCGCCGTGGATCTCTCGGGCGCTGACGTTCTTGTCTTGCAGGTACTTGGTGATCTTGTGGACGGTCGCCTTGGTCTTGCAGAAGACGACGGTGGTATCGGGCTTCTCGTGGCGGAGCATGTGCAGAAGCAGCGCCCGCTTGTCCCAGGGCTCGACCGGCAGGTATTTCTGGTCCACCATCGCAACGGTCAGCGATCCCGAGACGGTCGTGATCTTCTCCGCGTCTTTGTGCATGAAAGACCGGGCGAGCGACTCGATCTGGCTGTCCATCGTCGCGGAGACGAAGATCGTCTGGTGATCGCCCTTGACGCTGCGGAGGATCTTCTTGATGTCTTCGCGGAAGCCGATGTCCAGCATCCGGTCGACCTCGTCGAGGATGACGAACCTGATATTGTCGAAGTGGATTTGCCGTCGGCCGTGCAGGTCCATGATCCGGCCAGGCGTGCCGACGATGATGTGCCCGCCGCGCTCGACCGACTTCTGTTGTGCCCGCATTGACTCGCCGCCGATGATGCAGGACGTGCGGATCGGTGTGTGCTTGCCCAGCGCGTCCATCTCGGCGGCGACCTGCGTGGCCAACTCGCGTGTCGGCGTGAGCACCAGCCCCTGCATCTGCACGCCGGGGTCGGCCATCTGAAACACCGGGAGGCTGAACGCCGCGGTCTTGCCCGTGCCGGTGCGTGCCTGACCGATGACGTCCTTGCCCGCGAGGATCGCGGGGATCAACTGGGCCTGGATGTCGGTCGGGTGCTCAAAGCCGGAATCCGTCAGGCCCCTGACGACGGTCTCGCCCAGGCCCATGCCGGCGAACGTCACGGAGGTATCAAAGAGGTCATCTTTTGTGGCCGGGGCTTGTTGTTCTGGGGCCGTATCTTGAGCCGCATCTTGTGAGGTCATGTGGGATCGCCGTCGCTGCCGTGGGTGACGAATTCACCAACGGACGGGTGTGCTGTCGAGGCGTCGGGGGCGGCCGTCGGCCGCGCAGACCCCGCGCCGGCGTCGAAAAACAGCTCGACGCCAGGCAGCCAACCGATGTCGACCGATCAATAACGAGGATGGGCGCTGCGGGATGAACGGCCGGCGTCAGATGTATCGGCTGTGTAAACAACGTGTTACACAGTATTCACCCAACGCCGATGGCTCGTCACGCAGCACCGTCCCCGTCGTTTTACCGGACACGCATTATCCTCTACTCTCAGATACACGCGCCGTCGGACGACTAACAAATCGGCTGCTGACAAGATTTTACGGAGACTGCGACGATGGTACAACTACGAGGCCCGTTCACCGTCTCACCGCCCGTCCGCGTCGAGGCCCCCATGGCGTCTGATTCAAGCTGGCTCGAAGTCGACCTGACGCGCCTGGAGAAGAACTTCCTGGCACTGCGCGCCCTGGCGCAGGGGCCCTCCGGTGGGTCCGCCGACCAAGAAAACAAAGTCAAGCCCGCCGCCGTCTGCTGCGTCATCAAGAAAGACGCGTACGGCCTGGGTGCCCCCGCCGTCGCGCATCGTCTGGTCAAGGCCGGCTGCGACATGCTCGCGGTCTACAGCGTCAAGGAGGCCGAGCACCTGATCAACAAGAGCGTGAACTGCCCGATCCTGTTGTTGTCGCCGTTGCGCGAGCTCGGCCGGACCGACGCGCTGTACCGTCCCGCCGTCGCGGAGACGCTGCACCTGTCGATCCACGACCTGGACCAACTGCAAACCGTCAACCAGATCGCGCAGACGTTCGGCTTCAAGATGCCGGTACACCTGTACCTCGACACCGGGATGAGCCGGTCGGGCCTGAACGCCGAGCAGTTCACCGTGGTGTTGCAGAACCTCAAGAAGACGCCGCACGTCCGCATCGCCGGCATCTACACCCACCTGGCGACCGCGGACGACAACCCGGACTTCGCCTACGAACAACTCGAACAGTTGCGGAACACGATCGAGCAGCAGAAAGACAACGTCCCCGACGACTGCCTGATCCATATCGCCAACAGCTTCGCGACCCTGCGCGACCAGCGGTTCCACCTGGACATGGTCCGTCCCGGGCTCGCTTTGTACGGCTACGGCACGGAGCTGCTCGCGCCCGGCCCGATCCTCAAAGACGCGCCGGTCCTCGAACACACCACGCGCTGGGTCACCCGCGTCAACCACGTCCAACGCTACCCCCGCTGGACCCCGGTTGGCTACGGCTCAACCCACAAACTCAAACGCAACAGCGTCATCGGCGTCATCCCCATCGGCTACGGCGACGGCTACCCGCTGGCGCTGGGCGGCAAAGCTACCGTCCGCGTCTTCCTTGATGACCGGGGCAGCCACTTCGACGCCCCCGTCCTCGGCCGGGTCAACATGGACCAGCTATCCATCGACCTCACCGATGCCCCCGGAAACCCTTCCCCCGAAGAGGGTGACAACCAAGACATCCGCTGGCTGATTAACGCCCCCGTCCACATCTACAGCGACGACCCCGCCGCCCCCAACAGCGTGCCCAACCTCGCGAAACTCGCGCAGTCACACCCCTACGAGGTCCTCTGCCGACTCTCAATGCATCTGCCACGCAAGTACACGCACTGATTTGGATGTTCGATCTGCGATCTGTAATTGGCGGTCTGTGGGTTGGCGATGCCAGATCGACGATTGAAGATCGAAGATCGAAGATTGCCCCCCTACTCCACCGCGTGCTCCAAGACCTTTAAGGCCCCGTGCACGTAGTGGGCGTTGCCATCGATATTGAGTTTCGCGGGCACGCTCATCGCCAGCAACGCCCGCTTGGCCTGCGCCAGGTCTGACCAGCCCTTGTCCACCGGCAGCCCGATCTTCTTGCGGTGGTGCGCCAACTCCTTGCAGAGCTTGTGCCCGTCCAGATCGTCCGGCCGGCCCCAGTAGAGGTGCTCCAGATACACCCCGTCCTGGACCCAGTGGCTGACGCACACCTTCGCCAGGTCGAACAACACCGCGGGGCCATGCGGCGGCTCGGCGCGGGTCATCGCGTTGCCCAGGTGCAGATCGCCGTGGCACCAGTGCTCTAACGACCGATCGTTCCAGATGCCGACCCAGTCCTTGTACCTGCGGTGTGCTTTCTTTAACGCCTTGCTCCACCGCTGCGACTCGGGCAGCGCGTGGTCGCGCACCGATCGGCGGGCCTGGTTGAAGATACCGTCCCAATCGCGTTGGTACGGTTCGGTGTTGATCGGGACCTCCGCTGTGGCCTGATAGAACCGGCCGATCGCGTCCAGCAGCAGATCGAATTCTTTCCCGCCCCAGTGCGAGCCCAACGGCCCATGCGGCAGCCGCTCCATCACCAGCCAGGCCATGTCGTACCCGCCCAGCACGTCGCCGCCGGCGTAGAGCTTCGGCACGACATCATCGGAACCCTGTAACACAGACATCCACTGCAACTCACAAGGCGGCACCGGCAGTTTCACCACCACCGGCCGATCCTCGCCGTCGTCGTCTTTGTAGGTCGCGTACCCCGTCACCGCCCCGCCGCGTTGCCAGTCCGTGCGGAACCAGCCCACCTCCGATAGTCGATCCCCACACACCGACCGCAACACCGGCTCGAGCATTGTCCCGAACGAGCCCCCGCCCCGGGTCCCCGACAACGCCCCGGAAATATCCGCCGCCTGATGCGCCGCCGGGCTGTCTTCCGGCAACGCCCCCCCGCCTAGGCTGGCGTCCTCACCCGTCAGGCCGGAAGTGTGATGTTCATCTGTCATATAACACCTACAAGCTAAACCCTACCGCACCCCGGGGCAAGGATCATGCGTCAAATCCGCCTTATCAACCCCAAGGACTTGTCAGACCCGTACGCCCCTCTACGATAGCTGACGCCCGTCGGCACGAGACATGGCGGTAACCGTTACGAATCGTCCTAAACAGGGACACTCAGGCGCCCCCGGAGACCTACCTTGCGCGACCCACGACTCGATAAACTCGCCCGTGTCCTTGTTGAGTACTCGACCGGCATCAAACCAGGTCAACTCGTCCGCCTGACCGGGGCGCCGGTGTCGATCCCGATGCTTGAGGCGCTCTACGAGGCGGCCATCAAGGCGGGGGCGCACCCCTTTATCAAGTGCGCCCCCGAGTCGTGCAGCAACATCTTATTTACACATGGCAAAGAGGATCAGCTCAAGTACGTCAGCCCGCTGGCGCTTGAGGAGATCAAGACCATCGACGTGTCGATCGGGCTGTGGGCGGACACGAACACCAAGAGCCTGTCGCGTGTCGATCCCAAGCGGCAGGGCATGGCATCCTCCGCGCGCAAGCCCATCATGAAGGTCTTCATGGACCGCGCCTCGGCGGCGAGCGACCCCAAGGCGCACCCGGGCGTGAAGCCCCTGAAGTGGACCGGGACGCAGTTCCCCACCGCCGCCAGCGCGCAGGACGCGGAGATGAGCCTGACCGAGTACGAGGACTTCGTCTTCAACGCCGGGCACCTGGACAAGGACGACCCCGTAGCCGAATGGATGAAGATTCAGAAGAAGCAGCAGCTGGTCGTCGACTACCTCAACGGCAAAAAGATCATCCACTTCCAGACGCCGCGCGGCACGGACCTGACGGTGAACGTCGAAGGGATGACCTGGATCAATTGCTGCGGGCACGAGAACTTCCCAGACGGCGAGGTCTTCACCGGGCCAAACCTCAACGCGCCCTGCGGCGGTGTCAACGGTGTCGTGAAGTACTCCTTCCCCGCGGTGCATCACGGCCGGGAGGTCCACGACATCGAGCTGACCTTCGAGAAGGGCCGGGTTGTGGATGCCAAGGCCAGCAAGAACCAGGCCTTCCTGATCGACATGCTCGACCAGGACCAGGGCGCACGCAGCCTCGGCGAGATCGCGGTCGGGACCAACTACCAGATCACCGAGTACACCAAGAACACGCTGTTCGACGAGAAGATCGGCGGGACCTTTCACGCCGCTGTGGGTGCGGGATATCCCGAGACCGGCAACAACAATGAGTCTGGCCTGCACTGGGACATGGTCTGCGACCTCCGCGACGACGGCACCGAAAACTGCGGCGGCACCATCACCGTCGACGGCGAGGTCATGTCTAAAGACGGGAAGTTTGTTTTTGATGGCTGGCCGGGGAATGAGTGAACCCGCTATTCAACATAAAACCGCCGTAACACCGAGAAGAGGCTATCCGCAGATTTCGCAGATGACACAGATTAAGAAGTTATAACCCCGACCCGACTAGCATCTGCGCAATCTGTGAAATCTGCGGATAACTCCTATTTCTTCTCCGCCACCCCCGGCCATACGCCATGTCGATCTATCCCTGTCCCATTCCCACCTCCGGGAAACCGCCCCAGCACTTCCCCAGCCCCGCGACGGCCTATCCTGTAAAATTACCTGATCGCCTGAACCCTACGCATCAGGATTGATTAGGAGTACAGCATGCTGACTAAGACGCTGAACCGCATGATCCAGAAGAAGCAGACGACCGCCCGTGAGATCGCCGAGATGGCGGGGGTGTCGACGTCGACGGTCTACCGCTGGATCGCCGGGCAGAGTCAGCCGGACTTCGATTCGATCCGCCTGCTGATCCGCCACCTGCCAAACAAGAAAGCCCAGGAGTCGCTCTTGAGTGTATTTACCATGGGGACGACCTGGCAGTTCGCCAGTCCCGATCTGGAACTGGATATCAACGCCGACGGCAAGATCGACGCCGCCGACGCCCTGGACGCCTCGATCCTGGCGGTACACAGCGCCGCCGAGAACCTCAAGATGCTCCGCCTCGCCTTCCGCGACGGCATGGCCAACTCCGACCAGGTCCTGGAGCTGATACACCTGCTGCAAAACACCGCCGGCCACTGCATGATCACCCAGCAGGTCCTGGTCCACCTGGCGGAGAAAAATAAGCGACGCAAACTCAAGCTCGTGCGGTAGAATACATCTACCGCTTATGACCCGTCTATTCACCACGACGCTGGGTGTTCTCCTATTGATGTTCGCTGCGCCGGTCCTGGCGCAGGACGGCGATGTATCAGAGCCCCCCGACACCGACACATCGATACCCCCAGGCCAGAGCACCGTCACACTCGATGAACGCAGCCCACTGAGTACGGTCGAAGCGATTAGCACACGATTCCGTGTTGAACTGAAAGACCCACCCGCGGATTACAACCTCGCGGATGAGTCGTTCGTGCTCTACGTCCCGCAAGAATACGACGGCTCCGAACCCTACGGCCTGATCGTCTGGATCAGCCCGAACCCAAACGGCTGGCCCCTGCGACGATACATGCCGACACTCGACAAGCACAGGTTCATCTGGATCGGTGCCAACAACTCCGGCAACCCGCGCAGCTTCTGGCACCGTGCCGGGCTCGCGCTCGATGGCCTGCACCACGTCAACAAGGCATTCAACATCGACCCGATGCGCACCTACATCAGCGGGCTCTCGGGTGGCGGGCGTTGCTCGTCGCGCATCGGCCTGACCTACGCCGACCTCTTCGCCGGCGCGTACCCCATCATCGGCGTGGACTACTTCAAGAAGCTGCCCCACCCCGAAAGCACCGAGCGCAGGCTGCTGTTCTGGGACCGCAGATTCAACCCGCCCTCGCCCGACATCATGCGCCGGGCCAAGCGCGACGGCCGGTATGTCCTGCTCACCGGCGAGTACGACGGCAACCGCCTGCAAACACTCATCACCTACGAATACGGCTTCAAGCGTGCCCGGTTCGCTTACGCGACCTACTTGGAAGTCCCGGGGATGGAGCACACCTATCCCCCGGCCGACTGGTTTGAAAAAGGCATCATCGCCCTGGACACCCCGCTCGCCGAGGTGCGCGAACGCCGGGAGACCCAGGCCGAACGCGCGCTCGACCGCGCCATGGACCGCCTGCAACGCAGCCCGCCCCACGGCATCGAGGCCCTGGAAGAACTCCTTAAAGACTACAACGACACCACCCACGCCCACACCGCCGCCGAGTATCTCAAGCAGGTAAAAGAAGACCCCAACGCCTTCGTCATCAATAAACCTGTAACCGAAACACCCGAAGACAAACCGAAGCCCACCCCCGCCAACCGAGCCCGTGAAGACCTCGCGCTGGCCACCAACTACCTCCGCGCCGGCCGGACCAACCTCGCAAGTGACCTACTCAATAAAATCGTTGAGTACTACCCCGACACCGACGAGGCCGAGCAGGCCCGGGCTTTGCTCGAAGGGATGACTGCGCAATAAAGGCGCATGATTAAACTATGGTGCCATTAACATCCCAAAAAGAAAAAATAACATTGATATTAAAGACAACACCAACCACCACCCTAATACTTCCATTCGCTTACGACGCAAGAATCCTGCCCACTTGGCAATCAGAGCCGCCAGTGTCGCTGGATTAATAAAGAAAACAGTGTAAACCATGAGTTCGATTAAATCTTTGGCGATATAGCCTTTGATACAATAGCCAAACGCAAGGCCATACAAGCCGTTTGCTACACACATCAACCACCTAATCCATACCGACGGCTGGATTTGTTCTATATTTACTATTTCGGGGTCGGGCAGTTCTTCTACCAGTGGCAGGTGCTTCGCCACAAACCTGATGACTAGATCGTCTTTCGTACCGCCCGGAAGCGTTAATTTATCGTGATCACCTTTTTTCCGGAAAAGAACAATCCTGTTGCTGGGTGGATAATCCGGATGAGGTTCGATATTAAACGCAACGTATCGCGACCATGACCTTGTATTGTCCGATCGGCTAACACCCCGGCTTGATACTGCGTAGGTTGTGCGTACTTGAGGCCAGATCGTGCCTGCCTGCCATATGACCATCTGTATGAAATATCCAACAGTAAAAAATGCCGGAAATATCAGAATTACTTTCCACAACTTCTGATATACCCTCGGCTGCAAACCGGGATAAACATACTGAATCACCGCTACTGTTATAACACCGGCCCCTATAGATAAGATTGATATACGGCCAAACATCCGAAATAGAAATTTACGGCCGCCCATGATGTATGCGTGATATGCGTGATCCGGAAGTTGCCATTGGATATGCTGCCGCATGGCTGATTATACCGAGCATCCGTGTCGCAAGATAGAGAAATAATAAATATCAGTTCTTAGTTGTGGTGCGCATTGATGATCACTACAAGCGCGGCGAGCACTTCATATCATCACGTCGCTTCACACCACGCGGTCCGCGAAGACCATGCCCTCTTCGCTCTCGGTCACGACGTCGAAGCCCTGCTCCTTGAACGTGGCGATCATTCGGCGGTTATCTATCATCGTCCCGCCGTAGACGCGTTGGATGCCCCAGTGTTGTGCGGTTTTAAGACAATAGGACGTCAACATGTTGCCAAGGCCGTGGCCCTGCCACTTGTCGGCTACAAGGATCGCATACTCCGCGTCGGTGTGGTCCGGGTCCGCGACCAGCCGGCCGACACCGATCATGCGCTTGCTGTCGCCCTCGTTGATCAATGCGACGATCGCCATCTCCCGGTCGTAATCGATATAGCAGTAGCGTGTCGCCATCTTGTGCGTCGTCTTCCCGATCGTGGAGAAGAACCGGGCACGTAGTGATTCCGCGGAGCAACTCGCCAACAGCTCGTGCCACCTCGGCTCATCTTCCGGTCGGATGGCACGGAACATCACCTCCACGCCGTCTTCAAGCACGGCCTTCTCCGTGTACTCCATCGGGTACGGGCGGACCGCCAGGTGTGAGTAGTGGGCGTCCGGCGAGCCCGGCGTGTCATCTGTGATGATCCTCGCATCCAGAGCGGTCACCCCCGTCGGCGTGACCAGCAGCGGGTTGATATCCAGTTCCTTGATGTTTGGCGCCTCCGCGACCAGAAACGACAAGTGGATCAACACCTCGATCAATCCATCGATATCGACCGGCGGCCGACCCCGATACCCGGCCAGCAATGGCCAACAACGCAGCGATTCGAGCATCCGTCGAGCAAGCCGTTCGTTCAGTGGTGGGATCCCAAGCACCCGATCCTTCAAGACCTCGGCGGTCACGCCCCCCATCCCCGCGAGCAGCACCGCGCCGAAGACTGGGTCCTTCTTCACACCCAGGATCATCTCGACCCCGTTACGTCCGCCGATCATCGGCTGGATCGACACGCCCTGAATCAAGGCTTCCGGGCGAAGCCGAGCCGCCGACTCAGTAATGCGAGCGAACGCGCCGCACACCGCATCTTTATCTTCTAAGCCCAACGCGACCCCGCCCACGTCCGTCTTGTGTGTGATCTGAGGCGAACGCACCTTCATCACGACCGGGTACCCCATCGCGTCCGCCAGCGCCACCGCCTGGTCGGCGTCCGACGCGGGTTCCGCCATCGCCACCGGGATGCCGAAGTCCTGGAACAACTTCTTGGAATCGATCTCGCTGAGCATCGTGTCGGGCTTGCCCGCCAAAGGACCACCCCCACCGTGCGAGCCCAGCCCCTTGATCGGCACCACGCTCGGCGTCTCGTAAAGCGTCTGAATATTCTGAGAATACGACACCAGGTGCATGAACCCACGGATCGCCCGCTCCGGGCTCGGGTAGCTTGGCACGTTGTGCTGTGTCAGCATCAACCTCCCGGCTTCGACCGACGCCCCACCGAGCCAGGCGCCAAGCACCGGTTTGTTCGTATTGCCCGCCACCTCGCCGATCCGTCTGGCGACCTCTTGCCCGTCGGTCATCGCCTGCGGCGTGAGGATCACCAACAACGCATCCACGCCCGGGTCGGCAAGCACAAGCTCCGCCGCATCCGCGTAGCGCTGACTTGTCGCGTCACCCAACACATCGATTGGGTTCCCGTGCGACCAGGCGGCCGGCAGGCAGCCGTTGAGTTTTTCGATGGTCGCCGGTTCCAACTCGGCCAGTTCGCCGTCGCGCGCTAAGAGCGCATCGGTCGCCATCACCCCCGGGCCGCCGGCGTTGGTCAGGATCGCCAGTCGGCCGTGGCTCGGCGGTTTCTGTCGGCCCAGCAGTTCCGCGCAATCAAAGAGGTCATCGATCTCAAATACACGCTCGATCCCCGCCCGACGGAACGCCGCATCGTGTACGTCATCCGCCCCCATCAGCGCCCCGGTGTGTGACGCGGCCGCAGCCGCCGACTGCGCGAAGCGCCCGGCTTTATACGCGATGATCGGCATCGTCCGCGTGAACGCACGCGCCGCCGACACGAAACGCCTGGCATCCACAATCGACTCGATATACAAGATCAAAGACTTGGTCCGCGGGTCCTGCCCGAAGTAATCGATCAGGTCGGGGAACCCCGTATCCATCATGTTCCCGACCGACACGAAGTGCGATAACCCGATCCCTTTCTTCTGCGCCCAGTCCAGCACGCTCGTGCCCAGCGCCCCGGACTGCGAGATGAACGCGATATTCCCATCGCCCGGCATCCCCACGGTGAAGCTCGCATTCAGCCCGAGCCTCGGTGTGATCACGCCCAGGCAGTTCGGCCCGACCACGCGCATGTCGTGCTGACGCGCCACATGGAGTATTTCTTGTTCAACCGCCAACCCCGCCGGTCCTGTCTCTCGGAAACCCGCGCTGATAATCACGACGCCCTTGATTCCCGCCTTGGCGCACTGCTTGACCACTCCCAACACCGTCGGCGCAGGCGTACAAACCAACGCCAGGTCCGGCGTGTTCGGCAGGTCCATCACACTTGCATACGCCGCGATCCCCTGCACCGATTCACGCTTGGCGTTCACCGGGTACACCACGCCATCAAACCCCGCGCCGATCATGTTGCGCAGCACCGCATAACCCACGCCCTGCGGCGAATCACTCGCGCCCACCACAGCCACCCGCTTGGGCTTAAAAATGGAATCAAGGTGTCGGATACTCACGGGATATCCTAAAAAGCCAATTAAGTCTTATGATTATAGCCTTTTAAAACCGGATGTCTACCCGCGATATCCACGCGAGAATTGATAGCTCAGTCCCGGTAGGCGGTCACCGTCAACGGCACCGTCGCGCCTTCATCGCCGGGCTCGACCGAACAGCCCCCGGCAGCGTTTTCGATGTGCAGCTTCTGGACCCGGTGCTCTGACCAGTCGGTGACTTTCAGGTCGGGCGCGTCTTCGCCGTCGTGGACCTTCAGTAATTTGTAGCCGTTGTCGCGCTGAGCGGGCACAAAACCCGAGTCGCGTATCAGTTGGCACAAAACCGGCTCGTTCAGGCAGTACGTCGTGCCCGCGGCGCTGACGACATTTTCTTCCATCATCACGCTGCCCATATCGTTGGCCCCGTAGAACAACCCGAGCTGCCCGATCTTCGGCCCCATCGTCACCCAGGATGCGCCGATCGAATGAATATTATCCAGGAACAGACGGCTAAGCGCCTGCATCCTCAGGTACTCGGTCGCGCCGGCCATCCGCACCAACTTGCCGGCCTTGGGGACTGCCTTGTCGCAGGCTGCCTTGTCGGTCGGATCAAGTTCCCCTGCGAAGACCTTGTCCGCCAGCACGTCGCCCGGGAAAGGCTCGCCCGAGTTCTCGTCCCAGTCGGGTACACGGCCCAGTGGCGTGTTCTCACGCTGAAACGGCCAGCTGATAAAACTCACGTACCCACCGTCCCAGCCCTGGCGTACCGCCATATCCTGCCGGTCGCGGATGGTTTGCAGGTGCATCACCCGGTCGGCGATGCCTTCGATGTGCCCGAACATCATCGTCGCGCTGGTCTTCATCCCCAGCCTGTGCCCGGTCGACATCACGTCCAGCCACTGAGGCCCGTCCGCCTTGCCCGGCCCGATCCGCCGACGCACGTGCTCAGGAAAAATCTCACCCCCACCGCCGGGGATGGTGTCGAGCCCCGCTTTCATCAGGCGCTTCAAAATCACATCCAACTTGGCTTGCCACACTTCCGGGGGCAATTCATGACTTTTTCCGGGGGCCGTCGTCGGGAAGCCGTCCAGCTCGAACACCGCGACAAACTCCACGAACTCCGGCGGGCTGAACCCGTGGATGTGCACACCCGGGAATTTTTCTTTGATCCCCGACAGCATGTCCTCGTAAAACGCTATCGGCAGGTCCGGGTGCATCCCCCCCTGCAACAATATCTGCGTCCCACCGATATCGACCAACTCACGGATCTTGTCGTGCAACTGCCCGGTGCTCAGCGTGTACGCATCGTCCTCATCCCCATCCCGCCGGAAGGCGCAGAACGTGCACTTGGCCGAGCAGACGTTGGTGTAGTTGACGTTGCGATCGATAACGTAGGTGCGCTTCTCACTACCGTGGATCCGGTCACACATCGCCGACGCCCACCGCCCCAGGTCGTGCATCGACGCCTCGCGGTACAGCCGGATCGCGTCGGCGGCCGACAACCGGGCCTCCCCGGCGATCACCGCGTCGATGTTGAGTTCCTCAGCCAACCGGCCGGTATCTGTGGTTTTCGTAGCGTTCATGGGTGGGATTGTAGGCCCGGGAAAGGCACTCGTCACGGAGGTCACATGATCGCGATCAGTAACCCGGCAACGACGGATCGACCTCGCGGATCCAGCCGAGGATGCCGCCGGTGAGGTTGATGGCTTGGTAGTCGCGTTCGCGGAGGAAGGCGACGGCCATGGCGCTGCGTTGGCCGACCTTGCAGATCACGACCTGGGTCTTGTCCGGGTCCAGGTCGTTGGCGTGCTCGGGCAGGGTTTTCAGGGGGATGAGCTTGGAGCCGGGCAGTTGGACGATCGCGTGTTCGGCAGGCTCGCGGACGTCAACCAGCTCGATAGCGTCGCCCCGGTCGAGCATGGCTTTGAGTTCGGCGGGCGTGATGGAGGGCGGGTTCAGGTGGTTCATCGGGAGAGTATAGGCTTAAGCAGATCGACCTTCGCAAACAGCGCGGGGGTACCGCCTGTGTGGATGAAGACGATCGCGTCGTCGCGCTTGTAGAGCCCAGCCTCGATGTCAGCGAGCATGCCCGCAAAAGCTTTGGACGAGTAGACCGGGTCCAGCAGGATCGCCTCGGTGTCGGCGAGCAGTTTGATGGCGTTCAGCGCGGCGGGGGTCGGGAAGCCGTAGGCCTCGCCGAACTGAGAGTCGTCGCAGAGGATGCGCGAGGGGTCGACCGGGTCCGCGCCGATATGGGCGGCGCACTGGTTGGCGAGCGTCAGTGTATCCTGGGTGATCTCATCGGCACCACCCGGGACGACGCAGTAGCCCTTGATCGTGTAGCCGCCGCCAAAGAGGGATTGCCCGACGGCCATGCCGGCCTGCGTGCCGGCGCTGCCGTTGGCGACGTAGACGCAGCGTGGGTTTACTTTTAATTCGGTGAGCTGAGTGTTCATCTCCTGGACCATGCCGACGTAGCCCTGCGACCCGACCGCGTCGGAGCCGCCCGAGACGGTGATGTAGGGGACGCCGCCCTCGGCCTTGATCTGCTCGGCCAGTTCGGCCATCCTCGGCTTGCGGTCCGGGCCGGTCGGGACGGTGTGGCATTGCGCGCCGAGCAGGTCATCGATTAAGTAATTGCCCTGAACGGCGGGGGCGTCGTCCGGCGAGTTCAGGACCAGCACGGCCTGCATCCCGACGAGGCGCGCGGCGGCGGCGGACTGGCGGACGTGGTTGGACTGTATACCCCCTTCGGTGACGAAGTGGGTCGCGCCCTTCTGCTTGGCATCCGCGACGAGGTACTCGAGCTTGCGTGTCTTGTTGCCGCCGAAGGCGAGGCCGGTCAGGTCGTCGCGTTTGATGTAGACCTGCGGCCCGCCGAGCCTGGCGGTCAGCCGGGGCAGGAACTCCAAAGGGGTCGGGAGCGTGGCAAGGCGTTCACGGGGGAGGCTGAAGAAATTGCTCATGGTTTGCTCGGGGGTCGGGGGTCGGGGGTCGGGGGTCGGCAGGATGGTACATCAAGACGGATCACAGCCTCACGGCTGTGGCTCGTTGAGTCAACTGCTCAACGATCTATAAATCGATCCCTGCGCCCTGTCCCCCGTACCCCACTGATTACCGCGTGGCGACGAGGATGCCGTTGGCGGCGAGTTTGCGTGCCGAGGGGGTGTCGTAGCCGAAGACGCCCCAGTGCCTGACGCCCGCCATCGCCGCGGTGAGGTCTTCGGGGGAGTAAACCACCGCGGGTCGGCCGTCGAGCATGATGACCTGCAACCGGGGCGTGAAGGTCTGACCCATCTGGCGGTTGGCGAACCGGCTGTACCCGACCCGGCGGGTGTCGTGGGCGTTCATGCCGAGCCCTTTACCGGTGATGATCGGTGAGGCTTCATCCAGGGGGACGGCGAACTCATCGGGGAATAGTTTAGTGAGCATCATGTCCGTCGCCTTGACGGCGTCGGTCGTCCCTCCGGCCGCGTCGAGCCAGAGCGTCCCGCCGGCCTGAATCCATGCACGCAACGCCCGTGCCTCTTCGTCCGTTAACGCGCCGCCACCGGCCGACGTCAGGAACGCGATCTTCTCATCCGTTAATGCATCCGTCGTCACGTCTCGCACCCGAAGGTCGATCCCCTGCGCATTTGCCATCGCCGCACGCAGTTGTCTGAGCGCGCCGGGCTCGGGGTCGTAGTCGCCGTCGTACCGGATACGCACGACTTCAATCTCTTCGCCCACACCATCTTCAGACGGCAGCACGTAATCCGACTCCAGCCGGACGCGCCTCGGCTCGGTCCCCACCGCGAACAGGTAGATGTTCGACATCAGCGCGAAGCTGTCGCCGAAGCGTTTGGGGTCGTTGCTCTGTAGGCCCCGGCCGACATCTTTGGTAAACGCCACGATCAATGGCCTGACCCCGTTGTGGACCATCTGCATCGGCTGGTCGCCACGGAGCTTGGTGTGCAGGTCATAAAACGGATGAAAGTCCGCGACCGGCTCCAACGCTCGGCCGGGGTACAACGCCTCGACCAGCGCCTCGACACTCGCACTGACACGACCCCAAGCGGAATCGGGATTGAATACGAGCATGCCCCCCGCGTCGATATATTCACGCAGCCGATCGATCTCGGCCTTGCTCAAGGTGAACGGCTCATGCGTCGCCAGGTACAGCACCGGCGAGTCGACCAGGTCGTACACCGGCTGGTCCAGACCGACGATCTGCCAGGCGGTATCGACCTCGTAGATTTCCGACGCGTGCTCCACAAAATTCCACAGGTCGTTCGGCCGATTGTGCCAGGCCCCGTCGAAACGTACCTTCGAGACCGCTACCGGTTCCAAGGCGTTCGATAAATATAGCAGTGCAAACCCGGTGGACAGCAGCTTGCCCTGCCTGCCGTTCTCGTCTTCCCAGAGCCCGTCTTCGCCTTGACGCAAAAGCATCTCGGCCGTGACCTCGCGGAACCAGTCGACACCGTTGAACGTCCGCCGACCCGTCGCCCGCCCGACCTGCTGGGTGGTCCACATCGTGTAGTACCAGTCGGAGTCGAAGGCCTGATCTGGATCGAAGTTCTCATTGAGCCAGCGCAGGCCCTTGCGCAGCTCGACCGAGATGTTGTCTTTGGTCGGGTCGGTGAGCTTGGGGCCGTTGAGGTAGCGTTCGGAGAGGGTCAGCGACGCGACACCGGCGGCGGTCATCGGGGTGTTGACGGTCGAGCGTGTGGTTTTCGTGCGTGCCTGACTGTTTGTATCGTCACCCGCCGCCTTGGCCAGCATGCCGACGGCCCAGCCCGCAGGCGCATCGCCCGGGGTCTTCTGCTGGGTCGCGCGCCAGTGGGCGTCGATGGGTGCCCAGACCTTCTTGTGATTCAGTTCGACACCGGCGCGGTCCGCGCCCCACAGGCCCAGCACGCCGTAGAACCCGCTGCCGTGATCGCCGAAGCCGGCGCTGGGGCCGCCGAAGTATTCGTCGTTGAAGTTGCCCTTGTCGGTGATCGCGGAGCGAATCCAGTCGGCGTCACGTTTCACCCATGGGCCGAACGATTCACCGGTCAGCCGGGAGAGCATCATCAGCCGCATCCCGCGGTCGTAGGTGTAGGGCGTGTCGCTGGAGAGCACCCAACTGATCCGCCGATTCAACTGCGGGTCCTGGTACGATTGCCCGGCGGCGAGCATCGCCCAGCAGGTCAACGCGTGGTTGCCCGTTTCGTAGACCACCATCTGGTAACGCGGCGTGCCCTTGTCGTAGCGGTTCAGCGACCAGTACATGCTGTCGTGGCGCACGACTTCGTTGGGCAGCAAGGCGCGGACCTTCGCCTCGCTGCTCTGGCTCTGTGCGGTGTAGAGTTCATCTATTGCTGAGCGGATCGCAGCGCGGATGTCCTCGACCGTCAGCGTCTCAGGATCATAAGAACTGAATGCCAACTCAAGCTGCGCCGAATCATCCGTCACTCGCTCGGCCTGCTGCACTTTATATAGACGCACACGCCCGGGGTCTTCCAGCACCCCCAGCAAGTGCGCAGAGTACGCGCCGAAGCTGCGCATGTTCGGCTTCACGTCGCGCGGCACCGGTTCCGGGCCACGGTTGTAGCGCTCATATTTCCGCGCCCCGCTGGCGGCCTTTGTGATCTTCCCGCGCAGCGACGCCAGCGCCCGGTCGTCGTACAGCCCAAGATAGCCGTCGTGCATGGCTTTGTACGTCGCCTGCATCAGGTCAAGCCCGGCCCGCTGCCGGTTGCGGATCAGTGTGCCGATCGCCGACCCGACATCGCTGAGCGATTTATCATCGCCGGTCTGCAGCATGGCGTAGGTCAGGTCGCTTCGGTATTCGCGGAAAGCCTTGTTTACGTCGCTGAACCGCTCGTTCACCACATCGATGTCCCGGTCGCGCATCTGCTTGCGCTGATTCTCCAAGGCCTCCAGTTCCTTGACCTTCGGCTCGGCCTTGCGGCGGGCCTGCGGGGTCATGTGCGGCAACGCGGTCCGGCCGGAATACGTCTTCTCAAAAGGCGGCACCCCCACCACCACCCGGGTCTGCGAACGCAGCGCGCTGATGCGGGCGTTGAGCTTCTTGCCTTCGTCGCTGTACGGGTTTTCCCACTTGCTCTCGGACTCGGCGGGCATGCTCTTAAACAGGTCGTGCAGGACACGCAGCACGTCGCTGGGCAACGGCTGCGGCGCGCCGCCCTCGGAAGAGACCGCGCGTTGACGCAGCCAGCCCTGTACAACCGGCATCATGTGCCAACGGATATAGATGTCGCCGTAGGGGTCGCCCGACAGCTTCCCGCCTAGCCGGCGCAGCACGTCTTCGCCGTCACCCGGTTCAAGCTCACGGACCACGCGGTGCGGGCGCGTGAACACGGCCCGGTGCTCCGGGACCTTCAGGGAGCCCAGCTCCCCGGCTTCTAAGACCAGCTGCTCGAACGCCGCATCGATGCGTCCGCCGTCCGACGCCGCTAAACACTTTTGCCCCGTCAGCGCAATACAAAAAATACCCGTTAGGAACAGGCTGACCACACGGAAAATTGCCGCACGATGAAATGACTTCCGCATGCCAGACCTCCCGGCCTATCCCGAACGACACACATCCCGATATGACGACGCGCCTGCTTTATAGACGCCTTACATCTTCTCCTGCCTCGAAACCTCAAACCCCGGCCCCGTCTTTACAACTCCTGAATCTCCTTGGACTTCGCGGTGATCAACTCGTCCACCTGCGTTTCATACGTCTTCAAGAGTTTCTGCACATCTTCTTTCGCACCCTCGGCGGCGTCTTCGCTGAGGTGCAGTGTCTTGTCCTTGACGGCCTGATCGACGTGCTTGTTCGCGTCGCGGCGGGCGTTGCGGATCGTGACTTTCGCCTGCTCGCCCATCTGCTTGACCGAGCCGATCAGCTGCGTGCGCCGCTCGCCGGACAACACGGGCAACACCAGCCGGACCTGCTTGGCCTCTACCACCGGGTTCAGGCCCAGCCCGGACGCCTCGATCGCCTTGCCGATCTCCTTGACGCAGGAGGCGTCGAAGGGCTTGATCAACAGCTGCGTCGGCTCGGGGACCGTCACACGCGCCAGCTGCCGAAGCTCCGTCTGGGCGCCGTAGTAGTCCACCTTGATGAAGTCCACCAGCGCGGTCGAGGCACGACCGGTCCGGACGCCGCGTAGCTCGTTCTTCAGGTAGTCGACGGCCTTGTCCATCGCCTCTTCACAAATCAGCAGTGTTTCGTCTATATCCATCTTAGTATCTCCGATCTTCGATCTTTAATGTTCCATCTTTATCTTTGATAGATTGCGCATCGAAGATTGAACATCGCACATCAATCCAATACCACTTTCGTCCCGTGTAACTTGCCCGAAACGACTTCCGCGATGTGCCCGGGTTCTTTCATATCAAAAACAACAATCGGGATGCCGCGCTTCCGGCACATATCAAACGCCGTCAGGTCCATCACCTGCAGGTCCCTCTCGATCGCGTCTTTAAACAGCAGCGTGTCGAACCGTTTGGCGTCGTCGTGCTTCATCGGGTCCTTGTCGTAGATCCCATCGACCTTTGTGGCCTTGAGCAAGACGTCGGCGTTGATCTCGGCCGCGCGCAGCGAGGCGGCGGAGTCGGTCGTGAAGAACGGGTTGCCCGTCCCGGCGACGAAGATGACGACACGGCCCTTTTCGAGGTGCCGGTTGGCGCGTCCACGGATGAACGTCTCCGCGACCGCCGAGAGGTTGATCGCGCTGAGCACCCGGGCGGGCTGGCCGATCTTCTCGAGCATCTCTTTGAGCGCGAGCCCGTTGATGACCGTGCCGAGCATGCCCATCTGGTCGGCGGTCGCCTGGGCGATGCTGCCCTGCTGCGCGAGAGTCGCGCCGCGGATGATGTTGCCCCCCCCGACCACGACCGCCAGCTCGGTCCCGACGCTCGCCGCCGCCGCGATCTCCTTGGCGATGACTTTCAACTCCGGGCCATCGATCCCGAACCCGCCGGGCTTACAAAACGCCTCACCGCTGATTTTTAGAAGCACCCGTTTGTACGCCGGTTTATCTGACGGATAATCCGTGGGCGCGTTGGGGTCGGTCGTCTTGGGCATGATATTTCCTGAGGGTCTTCCGGGAACGTCGGGGGCGTTTCCGGGGGGAATCTCCGGGGGCCGGGGGCGTCAGACGGACATCCTACACAACTTGCCCGGGTTTGGCCCGCGCCGATTTCAGCCGCCGAACTCGTCCTCGAATTCCTGGATATCCCGGTCGAATTCGTCGAGTTGATCGTCACGGGTCGGCTTGGGCGGAGGGCTGTTCGGGGCATCGGCCGGATCGATCCCGAATAAATCCAGCCACCGGTCCACCTGCTCGTCCGGCATCGGGCCGGCCGCCGGTTTTCCACCCGCCCCGACGCCCCCGATCTTGCCGCCCCGCTCGACCACCAACGCCAACTTCTTAAGGAACGCCTCGCTCGACCAGCTGCGCGCCTTGCGCCGCCCGGCCGCCCGCTGGATCGCCCGGTCGCTGGACACCACCGTCAGCCGACGCGGGGCCGAGTCCTTCTCGATCATCGCGATCATCACGTCATCCGCCGACCGCCCACCCCCGGCCCCCCGGAGATTTCCCCCAGAATCCATTCCCGAAAAGATCAGCGTCACCCCGTCAACCGACCCGGGGTCCGGCGAATGCGGCTTGGGCCTCCCGTCACACACCACCGTCACACCGCCCCTCGCCCACGGGCTCCGCGCCAGCAACCCGCACAACGACGCCTCGCACAGCCCCGCCAAAGACGAGGGCTTCTCCGCGTGCAGCACGTTGTAGCAGTCGATCAGGAGTGGCATGGATAGTGACTAGAGGTTCGTGGTAGGTGATTATCGAGAAGGCCCAGTGTAGCCCGGACGCGCGTTTCCGGGAATACCGGCTCAAAACAGGTCAGCAACGAGGCATATTACGACATGCACCCGTGGTACAATGTTCGCATGTCCGGGTTCCGAAACAACCTGTTCACGACCTGTATGCAAGGCATCAGCGAGGTCTATCTGCTGGGGCTGAGCCTGGTGTTCGTGCTATCACTTGGCGGCTTACTCGGTGTCCTCATCGTTGAACACGGGTTCGTCCAATCATCTGCGTTCTTTTACCTGCTTTGGGTCGGCGGTTTTGTGGTCGGCCTGTTCCAGGTCTGGGGGATCATCTCCTACACCCTGATCGCCTTTCAGGTCATCGCCCTGTTTCATGTCGATTCGAAACGCTGGCTGATCCTCCTGTCGCTGCTGCTCACGCAGACCGGGGAAACGACGCGTATGCTGCTGAATTACCACGACCACAGCCCCTGGCTGCACGCGATTGCGTTATTCGGCGTGATCCTGATACCGATCCTCTGCGCCACGGCCTACTACTACCTGGACCGCGAATCGATCATCGAGCAGGCCCCCTACACCGACTGCAGATCCTGTGGCTACAACCTCATCGGTACACTCGAAGACAACCGCGCCGAGTGCCCCGAATGCGGCCAGCCCATCACCGACTATCAGCGTATTCAGTCAACCCTCGATCAACGCAAACAACTCGAATAACGCCTGTAGCGGCTTAGCCGTAGACTTATTCCCTGAAATGAACCAACAGACAAGACAATTCTCATGCCTGACACGCACATTCAGATAAAATAGTTTTCATCAACTTGGTACTCAGTGGGGCATCTATGATCGAACTCAAAAACATCTGGCACCACTACGGCATCCGCCCGACGCTGAGGGATATCAACCTGACGGTCTCGCCGGGCGAGCTGCTGTGTGTCATGGGCCCCAACGGGATGGGCAAGAGCACCCTGCTGGGCGTCATCGCCGGCATCCTCGCGCCGATCAAGGGGACGGTCCAGATTAACGGTCTGACTCGGCGCAATTCTATTGAAGAAGAGAAGAAGATCCGCGAGCAGGTCGTCTACCTCCCGGATACCCCCTGGCTGCCTGACAGCA
>JAJDCW010000141.1 GCA_029260635.1 Phycisphaeraceae bacterium
CGCCTCGCCGATCGTCGATGGCACACTCACAGGCATGGCGGACTCACGCATCGACGTCTACCGAAACAACGCACGTAAGCTCCCGTCGATCAGCGGCAAGGTTATCCCCGAGCCCGTCTACACCCGCGACGAATACGAGAATGGCCTGCTCGCCTCGCTCTACCGCGACATAGCGCCGCACGATCCCGAAGGCATCCTCCAATACGAATGGCTCAACGCCCGCGGCTGTATCGCCCGCTTCGACCGCGGCTCGATCGAGGTGCGCCTGCTGGACATCCAGGAGTGCCCCAAATCCGACCTTGCCATCACCGCGCTTATCGTTGAGGTAATCCGGGCACTGACACAGGAACGGTGGGGCGGTCAGACCGCGTTGCGAGCCCTAGATATGAGCGCGATGTCCGACGTCCTGACGCAGACAACACGCGACGCCGAACGTACACAGATTACATACACGCCTTTATTGAAGATATTCGGCGTTACGGATTCCGAAGCGACCGCCGGTGAAATCTGGCGGCGTCTGATCGATGAACTGATTCCCGCAAGATCGATATGGCGCAGCACGCTCGAACACATCGTAGACCATGGCACGCTCGCCACGCGCGTCACCAAATCGCTCGGGCCGGAACCGGGTCGTGAGGCGATCAAGCAGGTGTATCGGCAACTCGCCGATTGCCTGGGGCGGAACGCTTTGTTTGACGCTGGGGACGTGCGTTAAGACGCCTGTACCTTGCGGCGGTTCACAGACACCGTGCCGATCATCAAGAGTATCCACGTCCCCGGTTCGGGGATATTGGCCAAACCGGTCGGCGGCGTGCCCGCGTTCCAGTTACCTAGCACGACGTTGAGGTCTTCGATACCGACGAAGTTGTCACCCGACGGATCGGCCGCGGGGTCGCCGGGCGGGATGGCCTGGTTCCAGTTACCAAGCACAAGGTTCAGATCGTTGATCCCGACAAAGCCGTCGTTATCAAGATCGCCCTCGAGCATGGCGGGAACGAAGCCGGCGATCCAGTCGAGATAAAAACCGACGCGTGTGGAACCGTTGGCGTCGCCGTAGTCGGCGTTGTTGTTGCCGTCGAACGTGCTGCCGAACGAATCGACGCCGACCAGGCGCGTGCCACCCGAAACCGGGTCTTCGATGAACACGGGGCCGCCGCTGTCGCCGATGGCGGTCATGAGTTCCAGCGGCAGGGGCGTGGACGACCCCATCTTGCTCTCGGCCGCGTTGGTCGGGCTGTCGAAGTCGGTGTAGAGGATGCGGTTGTTGCCTAAGAGGGTGATGCCCTTGTTCGTGGTTTCGCCACCGAGGTTATCAAGCACCTGGTTCCCGGCACGCTTAAAAAGATTCCCCTGGAAGTCGCCGGTCAGGCCCGTCCCGGTCCGGCCGTAACCGACGAAGGTTCCGGTCATGCCTTTCTCGCTGCTGCCGGTGTAGAGCTGGGCGGGCTGGACGCTGGTGATCGGTGTGGACAGGTGCACCAGGCCGATATCGACGCCGGCATTAAGATTCCCAAACGTCGAGGCCCAGTCGGGGTGGGGGACCCACTGGTCGGCGGAACTTGTCAGCTCGGGAAACAGCGAGTTCGCTCCGAGCCCGAAGGTCATGTTGCTGATGCCGCCGCCGGTGAAGTTCGTGCCGTCGACGCAGTGCGCACCGGTGAGCACCCACTCGGGATGGATCAGCGTCGCGGTACACGAATAATCAAACCCGGCCTCGCTCCACTTCAACACGCCGACCGATTCGTAGCGCGTCTCCAGCGCAAGGTCGCGGTACAACTGGTCTACAACGTCGTGGCGGATCGTCCCGGCGTTGGCGACACCCGAGCTGAATAACAGCCCGGTAAGAAGCAACAGGTATGAACGGCTAAATAACAAACACAATCTCCGTAAGGAAAACTACCGGCTTACTGGTCTTCGTAAAGCTCAAGATCAGTGCCGCGCGAATCGAGCCAGCTGTTCCAGGTGCTGGTGATGTTGGTCAGGTTGTGGTCGTTGATGCTGCCGTACTGCAGGTACTCACCGCTGCCGTCGCCGTAGGCCACGTTCTGACCGTTGTTGTTGTGGGCGCGTTCGGCCGTGATTCCGGCGCTGGCGTAATACGTCTCGTCGTAATACGGGCACCAGCTCAGCGCCTTCTGGTTGTTGTCGGCAAGCAGCAGCGTCGCGACGTAGGTGTTGCCCGGGTCGCCTTTGGCACGGGCAAAAACGTCCCAATCGGTCTTCGACAGGTACTCCGGTCGTGACTGATAAGTCCCAAGACCGACGGCCCGTGGGTCGGGTGAAACATTATCAAAATTGTCTGAGCCGAGCGTGTCGTCCTCTGGCAGAACAACCCGGTTAGGTGTGACCACGGGCTGGACCGGCGGCTCGGTACAAAAGAAACTTTCAACCGACTCGTGGTATCCGCCCTGGATGAGGAATCCGTCGTTCGTGACAGCCCCGTTGCCCATGCGGAGGTACCAACCAAGGCTATCGACCGGGTATAGAACCGAGCTGGTGTACAGGTCGATGGGGCCGACACCCTGATGGGTTGTGTTCTTGTATACCGTTCCGACGATCATGCTGTCGTTGTAATCGTTGGCGTAGGCCTGCCGGGCGATGCCGAGTTGGCGTAGTTGGCTGAGGCACTTGATCCGTGTCGCGGTGCGTCGTGCGGCGCCCAGCGCCGGCAGCAGGATACCGACCAGCAGCGCGATAATGGAGATGACGACCAGCAGCTCGATGAGGGTGAAGCCGCTGCGGCGATCAGTCTGTGCGATTCGGGGCATATCAGGATTCCTTCGGTGTCGTGTGTCGCTTTGCATCCTTGGCGTTCCGTCTTTGAAGTTTATGGGTTCGTGTTATCCCACCTCGATGCGTCCGTCGGCCTTGATCGTGTGGGTGTGTGCTTTGTCGTGTTCGCCGGCCTCTCGGTAGAGCCGGGCAAGTTCGGTGTGGGCCTGCGCGAAGCCGGTGGACTGGCGGACCGCCAGCTCGATCGCCTCGATGGCCCGGTCGCGTTCGCCGATCCCGGCCAGCGCCAATCCCAGGTGCAGGTGGGCACGGGGGAACTGGTGGAGCAGGCCGACGGCGTCGAGCGCCGCGTCTACCGCCTCGTCGTGGCGGCCCTGGCCGATCAGCGCCTGCGCCAGCCCGTCG
>JAJDCW010000142.1 GCA_029260635.1 Phycisphaeraceae bacterium
AGACTCGGGGGTGCTCAAATACGCTTAGAATATCGGCGACGATCTATTTGTACAGCGCGCCCTAACCGGTCAACGCATGGGTAATCGATGAACGAATATAGTAGATCGACGGTGCTCAAATACGCTCAGAATTCGGATGACAATCTATTTGTACGGCGATATTTGTTCGGACACCGAGTCTGCGGACATACGAGATTTCTTACGGTATTGCCCCGGGGGCACGCCGATCGCTCGTTTGAAAAACGCGCTGAAGTAATAGACGCTGCTGAACCCCATCTGCCGTGCGATCTGTTTTAATGGGAGCGTTGTGTTCCGAAGCAGATGCGTAATGGCTTCTGTCTGTAGCCTGTGATACTCGTCCAGGATAGAACGGTGTATGACTTTGCGGAATGCGTTTTCCAGCACCCGGCGCGACACCCCCGACGCTTCAACGATCTCATCGACCTGGACCCGGCGAGTGATGTTACGCTGCATAAACGCCAAAGCGAGGTTGATATGGGTGTCGCTGTTGGGGTATGTGTCGGTGCTGCGACGCAGGACGATAGCGGTAGGCGGCACGACGACGGGTTCCAGTGGCACGGTTTCACCGCGGAGCATGCGGTCCAGGAGGTTGCCCGCCTGGTAGCCGATCTGTTGTGTACCGTGGTCGATACTTGAAAGCGGTGGGTCGGATAAGTTGCAGGACAGTTCGTCGTTATCGACCGACAACACAGCCAAGTCCTCCGGCACGCGCACACCAACCCGCCGGGCCGCTTCTAAAAGTTCGACCGCTTGAAGGTCATCGCAGACAAACATGCCGCAGGGCTTAGGCAGACTCAACAGCCATTGGGCTAGATCAGGCTTTTGACCGTTGGGCCGGTTTCGGCGTACGGTCTGCGCACGATTCTCGTGCATGAAGCATTGGATGCCGGCATTCTCCAGGGTCAGTTGGAAGCCCCGGCCGCGGCGAGGCGAGTAGTAGCGGTCACTGATGCCGCAGAACGCCATGCATTCGAAGCCGCGTTGGAGGAAGAATTCGGCCGCCATCCTGCCTACGGCCTCATGATCGACGGTGACAACGGGGAAACCAGTGTCCTGGAGGTTGCCAGCGATGCTGACGGTGGGGATGCCCAACTTCAGGACCGCATCACGCTGCCGCTCGGTAACCACGGGCAGGATCAGGCCGTCGGCGTCGAGTTGCTGGATATTTCTCGTGGACGTGTTTGCGACAGATAGCTCGACGCGCCAGGGGTGATGCGAGGCGACATACTGGGCGACTCCCATGGCCTCAGATCGACCATAAGCACTTGCTAGATCCAACATTACGGCTACTCGCGGCAGCCTGTCGTTACTCATGTCCCGCTCCATTACGACTTTGCCTTAGCGGATCATCAAGACATCGAAATTGCGCAAATTCACAAAAATTATACGCTATTGCGTATTGAGAAGCAACGGTCTAGATGGATAATAAGGATGGGATATGGTGGGTCATGGACCTACTTATTGCCGCCCTGTTTATCGGAAAAGCGAGTGAACTCGAATGATCAGTTCTTTAAAATCAGGCAATGGGTCGGTCGGTAGACTGGATAACTTCTCACCGGGGTTGAGCTATTACTACCCACTGAACCCGTTGGATGGACCCGAACATATAATCGCCGACGTCGTGGTTTATGGCGGGACGCCGGCGGGCATCTCGGCGGCGATTCAGGCGAGTCGGATGGGTCGGCGCGTCGCGCTGCTGGTATTCGGCCGACAGGTCGGGGGCATGACGACCGGGGGGCTCGGTGCGACTGACGTCGGGCACGATCTTGCCATCGGCGGCATCTCGCGCGAGTTCTACCGACATGTCGGCAAGCAGTACGGTAAGCCGTTGTCATGGCGATTTGAGCCGCATATGGCCGAGTCCATTTTTCACGACATGCTCCGAGACGCCGGCGTTGACGTCTACTTTGAGCAGCGGCTGGTACATGCTGATGTGCAGAGCAACCGGATCAAACAGGTCCGGATGGAAAACGGCGCGGTCTTTACCGCAGGCATGTTCATCGACGCGACGTATGAAGGCGACCTGATGGCGAAAGCAGGCGTAAGCTACGCCGTCGGTCGGGAGCCGAACACGCAGTATCGCGAGACGCTCAATGGCATCCACTTCGGGCACCCCAGCCATAATTTCAAGGCCTGGGTCGATCCGTATGTCATCCCGGGTGATCCGGCCAGCGGATTGCTGCCTGGTGTGCAGGATTTGCCACTGGGCCGCAACGGCCAGGGCGACCGTTGCATCCAGGCCGATAACGTCCGTGTCTGCTTGACCAATGCACCCGACAACCGTTTGCCATTCCCCAAACCCGATGGCTACGACCCGCTACGCTACGAGTTGCTGCTGCGATACTTCCAGGCCGGCGTCTGGGATGCGCTTTACCTGACGCTGCCGATACCCAATCGAAAAACCGACACGAATAACTTCGGTGCATTTTCCTCGGATCATATCGGCGCCAACTACGACTGGCCTGAGTGTGACTACGCGACACGCGAACGCATCTTTCAGGACCACGTCAGCTACAACCAGGGGATGTACTACTTCCTGGTGAATGACAGACGTGTTCCCGCGGAGATCCGTGACGAGGTCGGGCAGTGGGGGTTGCCCAAGGACGAGTTTGTCGAGACCGGAGGCTGGCCGCACACGTTGTATATACGCGAGGCCCGTCGGATGGTTAGTGACATCGTGATGACCGAGCATCACTGTCGGCACCAGGTACAGGTCGATGACTCTATCGGCTTGGCTGCCTACACGATGGATTCGCACAATTGTCGGCGGATCGTTATGGATGGCCGGGCGTACAACGAAGGCAATGTCGAGGTCGAACCCAACGCACCCTATAGCATCAGCTACCGGGCCATCATCCCCCGCAGAGGCGAATGTGAGAACCTGCTTGTGCCCTGGTGCCTCTCGGCGTCGCACATCGCGTTCGGTTCGATACGCATGGAGCCAGTCGGGATGATCTTGGGCCAGTCAGCGGCGACTGCGGCGTGCCTGGCGCTGGAGCAGGGCACATCCCTGCAGGATCTTGATTACACAGCGTTGAAGGAACAGCTGACGAAAGATGAGCAGGTCCTGGTCTGGTCGGAACGGCCGACCTCGACGGGGATCAGCCAGTGGGTCGAGAAAAAGAGCCATAAGCAGGGCGTCGCCACGGCTATGGCGGGTAAGTGAGCTAACAGAAAAACACAAAGGTCACGGCACGACGCCAAGACCCGGTATATAAAAAGACCATCATTGGAGGACAGGTTCCCATGTCACGTTTATTAATAAAACCGCGCGTCAAGACGTTTGGCCGGGTTGGAGCGTTCACGCTGATCGAACTGCTGGTCGTGATCAGTATCATCGCGCTTCTGGTCGGGATCCTGTTGCCGGCGCTGGGCGCGGCGCGCAAGACGGCGCAGAACATGCAGTGCCTGAGCAACATCCGCCAGTTGGGGGTGGCGTTTGCCGGTTACGCGGCGAACAACGACGCCAAATACCCCTTGGCGGACACGAATAAGCCGCTCTGGCACGAGCCGGGTGTGATTCAGCCGTATCTGCCCACAGACCAGAACGCCAACGCCACGGACAATCTGGGGGGTTCGATCTTGGTCTGTCCCAGCGACGACGAGAAGGCTGCGCGTTCCTACGGGATGAATGCCTGGGCCGGTAGCGGTACTGTCCGGACCACATACCTCCCGCCGACACGCGGCGCTCAGTTCGATGCGACCGCCGCAAAAACTTCCAGGCTGATGCTGTTGACCGAGTCATGGTCAATCATCGGTACGAGTGAAGGTTTGCTGTATTCGAGGCCGTTGTTGGGATACGCTAATTTCACGCCATATCAACAGTTCGTGAATCGTCCTGAGCCCGGCTCATCGTTCGGCCGGAAGTTCACTCCCCCGGCTGACAGCTTCCTGGATTACTCGCGTCACCGACCTTCGGGTGATTCACATCTGGACGCACGTGGCAGCATCAACTTTGCCTACGTCGATGGGCACGCGGCATCGACCAACGATGAGGAACTTGTCGATCGCTCGGCGAGCATGAGCCGTTACCACACACTGTGGTCGCCGATGGACGAGAAGGTTGAGAACCCAACCCCGTGACGTTTTGTCTACATGGAGGAAATCAGATTGAAGAAGTTTGAGGTTTTGACAGGCTATTGCGTGCTGATTGTGTGCGCGGTGTTGGGGTTGACTCCGGTTGCCTGTACGGCACAGGTCGGTGGGCCGATCCCCGTCCGTGTGGTGCAGGAGGACGGCCGGTACATGCTCCTGCGTGACGGCAAGCCGTTCGAGGTGCATCCGATCTCGGGGTTTGATGAGCTGGACACCGCGATCACCGCCGGGGCGAACACGATCCGCACCTGGTCGATCAAGCACCTTGATAACGGGCGGATTCTGGATGAAGCACACAAACGCGGCATGGGCGTTGTCGTGGGTTTATGGATGGGGCATAAGCGAGACGGGTTTGACTACGCGGACCCGGCGATGGTCGCTAAACAGTACGAGCAAAACTGCAAAGATATTCTGAGGTACAAGGATCATCCGGCGGTGCTGATCTGGGCCGTGGGCAACGAGGCCGA
>JAJDCW010000143.1 GCA_029260635.1 Phycisphaeraceae bacterium
CCATACTTACGCATAAATTCAATGCCGTGTCTCGCTAAGCTCAGCCAGTCTTCGCGTTTTTCGACCCGGTTGTAGAGGTGTGCAAACAGCCATGTAATTCGCCCTATCACCCACATGGGCTTGTCGGTCGATACAACCGAACCATCCGCATCCAGGAATGTCATAAACCCGCCATGCTGTAGATCGGGCGTGTGTGTCTGCCAGAACGGGATCGTGTCATTGAGCAGACCGTCGCGATAAGTCGCGGTCAATACCTTGCGTTTAGATGACTCCAAACAAGTCTCCTTTCACTGCTTCTCGAATCATATCTGGTGACTCAAGCGATGCAGTACGCCCGGATTCGCTTAGGTGCGAGAGAAATAGAGTGGAACAAATGTTTATCCTGCGTTCGGCTGTCAATTCGGAATAGGGATCGTCAACCACTTGAACCATTGTCGACCTGCCGTCCATACTATTCTTACGCGCAGGCACGTCCAGCATACCTACGGTCCAACCCCGGTTGTGCTAACTGCCCGCGGTATCGGATCCACACACTAAGCTGCACAATAATCAAGAGGCCGATCACAGCCGCCGCCAACATATAGGGGGAACGAACGCCCCAGAAAGAACCGAGCAGACCCCCCAGCGCAGCCCCGCCGGTCATGCCCGCCGTAAGTGTCGCCTCGTGCAGTCCCATTGCCGCCCCGCGGGCCTCGTCACGGCCACGGGTCGAGCTGTAGTACAGACTCGCGAAGTAGTTGTAGCCAATCGTCAGCGAAAGCAATGCCAGCCCAAGCATCAACGCGGCCTGTCCGCTTGCGAAGCTAATCAAGAGAAGCCCCCCGATCCCTAGCCCCTGTGCTCCGAGCGAAGTGGATATCCGGTAGTGCCAGAACCGTGTCAGGAACAACATGATATAAGTGCAAACAACGATCAACCGGCTGAAAGCCATGATCATTCCGTGACGGTCCGCCTCAATGTGAAGATCAACCATGAGCGCGGGAAACAGGTGCAGGATCATCGCCATGGCAAAGGTCCCGCCGATATTAGCGACCCAACTCAGCCGTGAATATATCGTTGAGGCACGGTAGCGTTCTGTCACCATGTCTGCTTGTCCCGGTTCTAACACGGTCGTCGTGGCCGCCGGTGGCATGGGTGCCCATGCCAGCATGATCGTCAGGATCAGCAGGCCCGCGGCAAGCGCTAGCGGTGACATGGGAGAGACATATTCATAAAGCAGACCACCGGAGATCTGTGCGCCGATCAAACCTATATTCCAGGCGATGCTGAACCCGATCAACGTACGCAACAATCCGCGTACACCGGCACTACCTGCGCGACCCTCCGTCAGCCACGCCGACATCGCCGGATATATCAAGCCGAGCGATACCCCCATCACTACATAACTGAATGTGATCGGGATAAAACCTGCCAGCCCCGCTCTCGTCAGCCCCACGGCCGATAAGGCCAGAAACAAGCCCAGCACAACCCCTCTCCGTCGTCCGATCCGATCGGATAGCGCGCCGCAATAAGCGCTGCTGAGTGTACTGGCCAGACCAAACCCGGCGCCGATCAGCCCCATCCAAAGTAGTGAGACGTGTTTGTCCGCAAGCGTTCGACTCACCACAAAGATAACGAGCAACGCTGCAAACTCTGTCAGAAGCGTGATACTCAATAAACGGAATTGCCGGTTAAACATGTTACCTCGTTGACGTGGCATCTTGCCCACGGATGACTTTTCTGTTGCCATCCGCACCACCCACCCCGGGACACTAATGCATCTCGGTGTCAACGACACCGATCCCTTGCCGGTAGTAGCTGAACGTTACGTCGGGGTGATCCGCGAGAAGTGACATCGGGACCGATGAATCGGGGATGCGTTTGGCGATCATCAGGGCGCTAAGGCGCATGCCAAACGGGTTGTCGTGGTGGCCTGGGTGCCAGATGCTGACACGTTCGGCTTTCCATGTTTCGACCGGTCCGACGGTCGCGGCACAGATCGGAACCTGAGGGACATAACCCCCGCCTGACGTGCGCGCGTTCTGAATCACTGTCATCGGGTGCAGGTCGGTAATGCGTGTGCCGAGCTTGCGGTATTCTTCGGGTGGTGGTGGCGCGTCCCGGTACTTGCCTTCGCGCTTGGGCGGGTCATTAAACGCCCAGTGCTTAACCTCGCCCTGCCCGCCTTGCATCAGGACACAGTGGACCTGGTCATAGCTCGCCGAGTAATCCGAGAGGTCCCCCGCGGGGAAGTGGATATTCGACGTAGGCATCGCCAGGTCTTTATCGATGCGGTCAAAGCACAACTCCATGTCGGCCTTGGCAAACGACAACGGGTGCGTCATATCCACGGGCTTGCCGTCTTCGATCCACTCATCCATGCCCCAGAAGTGCGCATCTTGAAGTTTCAAGCCCATCGAATTAACGATCCTCGCCACGAGCGGCAGCTGCTCGGTCGGTCCGATCGGGCCACAGATCCCGGCGGGGTTGTCGGGGGTCGCCTGCCGCCAGGCCTCAATATACTCCAACGCCTCTGCGCAATAGAACTCTTCAAGCGTATCGAAGATACGCACCTTGAACCCGTCGCGAGATAGCTGAACCAAATCATCAGCACTCAGCCTGGCGGCGTCCTGAAGAATCGATTCATCGAGTGTGGTGTAGTCCCACCAGCCGGGGGCGACTTTACTAATAGGTCTTGACATCGTTGAACTCCTGGTCCTTTTCTAATTATTCATTTACATGGCCGTTGAATAACTCGGCCAGCAGGTCGTTACGTGGGAACGCGTGTCCGCGGTGCTGAACGAAGGCCTCAGCGTAAGTGGTCCCGGCGTGTTGTCCACGCATGGCAGAATGTCTTTTCATCGCCTCGATATACTCATCCATCCCGTGGTGGGAGCGCAGCCACTCGCGCTGACTGACGTGGCACGCCAGCATCTCCGTTTTGCGATCCATCTCACCGGTGATGTCAATCAGCGTCGTTGGCTTGATCTGCTCGCCGGCATGATCGACGCCATCAAGCGGGTCGCAGTAATATAGATACGGCACCGCCGAGCCTTCGTTTAACGGCATATCCGTCGAATTTGGGATCGGGTATGCGAACGCGGCGCTGCGTGCTAGCAGGTGCGTCTGCTCATGGTCGAGCATATAATCCAGGCGCGGGTGTGTGATGACCAAGGAAGGGGCGATCTGCCTGAACAGGTCGATCGCTTTTCGGTTGCTTTCCCTATCGAAGACCAGGTGGACATCCTTCTCACCCAGGCAGTGATAGGTCGCATCGATTAATTCTGCCGCCGCGACACCTTCTTTGCGGCGGATCTCCGCGATCTGGTCGTTGGGCAGGGTCGCCGAGCCGCAATCCCCCATCACACTCGTGGCGATGTGGACGTCCCATCCCGCCTCTGCGAGCCGGATCAGCGTCCCGGCGCAGAGGATCTCGGCGTCGTCCGGGTGGGCAAGCATGGTGAGCACTGTCCGGTTCATGCGCTCTCACCCCCAGACGGGTCCGATCTCTCGGTCGAGACACGGCCATCGTCCGTTTCGTCCGTGACCTCTTCATTCAACGCCTTGAATAAAAACCGCAGATCAAATATCCCGCCGACAATCACAACTAGAGTGAACACGCCACACAGGATCGCCGCGATCGCCACATACCAGAAAATCACCGGCGACCAGAACTCCAAGCTGGGATCGGTAAAAGGCGTCAGCAGACCCAGACAGGGCTCAAGCATTGATAGCCATACATTCATGCCTGCTGCCCCTTATTCATCTCGCGGACGGTCTCGCCCAAATCCCAGAACTTGGTTGGGCGCTTGGACATCAGTGATATCAACACAAGCAAAATAATCGCCGTCATGAAGATCGTAAACGCGCCCTCTTCGGGCCGCCAATAATACTTGGCTGGCTCATTCCCGCGATACACCCATATCTGCCTGGCCCCTAAATCCAACACGGTGAGGATCAGGCACGTGAGTATCGCCGCATACGCCCCCGCCGTCGAGGCACGACGCCAGTACATCCCAAACAGCATCGCGATCCCCGTGCCACAGATCACCGTCGCACAGCTCCACAGGAACTCCCAGATCGGCATCGTGGGTGTGTAGACCAAGCCAAAAAGGAAGAACAGTACGCAGAGTATGATGATCGTGATCCGCACCGCCATGATGTGGGCGCGCGGCGAGAAAGGCTTCTTCTTAAACGGGCAGATGCAGTCGTTCACGATCGAGGTCGACCAGCTGAGGATGTACTGGTCGGTCGTGGAGATGTCGGAGAACAGCAGGCTGGTCAGCAGGATGCCCATCATGATCGGCCCGACATGTTGGGCGAGGAAGTATGGCGTGGCCATCGAACCCCAGGCCGTGTCGGTGACGTCGAGGCCTTCGGGCTGGCCCGAACCCATCATGGCCAAAGCCGCAACGCCCAGCCCCATGATCACGAACGTCCGACCGTTACCGAAAAGCGAACCAACGAGATAAGACAGTGATGCCGTCCTGGGCCTGTCCATCGAGGCGTACTTCTGGAGATACGGGCCGTAAGAAAACTGCAGGAGTATCCCCATCATGATGCTCCACAAAAACCAAATCACGGTGTAGCCGCCCTCGGCCCCAGTGAATGGGTAGACGGCGCTAAGGCCATGCTCCCGTTCAAGTGACGACCACAACTCCTGCACACCGATCTGGCTGATCAGGTTATAGCCCAGCCAGTAAAACGTCCCCATGATGATAATCATCTGGAAGAAATTTGTGACGATAAGTGTGATGTATCCACCTAAAAACGTGAAGATGCATGCACAGGTTAGGAGGATACCCATGATGATCCAGTCAGACTTGATGCCTAATTCACCCAGGCTAAACGCCACCTCGGGTGCCCCGATAAGGACGCGGACAAAACCCGCCCCGACGATCGGGAAGATGCTCATCTGGAGCACACCGGCGAACGAATTAAAAAATCCGGACATGATACGCAGCCGCTTGTCATAACGCATCTCGATATACTGCGGCACGCTCATCGCTTTGGAGGCACGGAAACGTTCGATCCCGAAACCAAACACACCGAACAACGGCGTCATGATTAACATCGACATGGTCGCAATCAGGACGAACCCGAACCCGCGCATGTAGCCCTGCTCACACATCCCGGCGATCGAGATCAGGCCGATCTCCCCAGCGATCCCGGCACCCATGCCAAGCCAGATGCGGACCTTCCGCCCCGACACCAGGTAGTCCGCGACGCTGCGGCACTTGCTGTTGATCCAGAACGCCATCCCCAGCAACACCAGGAACAACCCACCGAGGATCAGCCAGTCAACACCCGCGACATTCATATGGTCGTCCTGTCAGTTAATCCAGAGGCATCAGACATCGTGATACTCCACGGTGACTCGTCAATCGGCTTGGAGATCCAAGCGTACCATCAATTAATCTATTTCAGCGGCTCGGGGAAGACCGCATCGGAATAAAACGGCCCCTTGCCGAAGAACGCGGCCACCGCGGTATCAAACTCACCGATCCGGTAGATGATGATCCCGTCGGCGCCGGCCTCCCGCTGGATCGCGACGCGCTCGGCCCAATCCGAGATCGTCCACGTGCGGTGCAGATCGGGCATCCCGCCGATCGCGGTGTTGAATATCGACTTGTTCTGCCGGCAGACCGCGAGTTGGTCGGCGAGCATATCGGTTTTCTTGGAATGATCGTCGTAATTCATTGGTGAGGCGTAGTCGATCCATTTCGATGAGACCCCCCAGTTCTGCCCGTACTCATCGCGTGCCATGCCCAGCTCGGATATCAGGCAAGCCATAATCTTAGAGTCTGGGCTGACGGCCTTCACCCTCTCACGAACCTGCTGGATGATCTTGCCAACCTGTTCGTAACGGTACTGCTGTATCTTCGCCCACGCCTCGGGGTCGCCGTAGAGATTTTCATGCTCAATGATGTCGATCCCGTACGCTTCGAGGATCTTCTTGCGGTTGTTCTCGTCGTAATTCAGGGCGCTGGGCGTCGGGTAGCGGATATAGTCAAGCCCGATCCCATCCATGTTGTAACGTGTCGCGAGCTCTTCGTAGACCTTGAGTATAAACGCGACCACCTCCGGGTTGGCGGGGTCCGGGAAGGTCGGCATATTGGAGTCCGGGCCGGTGGCGAACCACTCCGGGTGCGTCTCGTACATCGACCCTGGCAGGACGGTCGGGCTGCTCGTGCCGTAGAACGGTGCGTAGTACCCAAACACCTTCAGGCCGCGTGCGTGTGCGGCATCAACGAAGTAGGTCAGCGCATCAAAATCTTCCCAGCCCGGCTGAACGGGGAGCAGGTCGGAGTGGTAGTTGACCGACATCCACGAACCAAAAGACAGGTAGACCGCGTTGCACCCGGCGAGCTCAAGTTTGTCGAGGTATGCGTCACTACCGGCCTTGTCGATCCCCATCCCGTGGTAGAGCATCCGCGCCTCCACGGGTTTGTCTGACATGGCATCGGGGTACATCGCGGCCCAGACTTCATGGGAAAGCATCTTAGCCGCCGAGTGCCAGTTACTCGTCGCGGTGCCCACATCCGGCGTGTCCTGCGCCAGCGCGGCGTCCGCCTTCTCAAGCCATTCGATACAGGCCTGAACCGAATCATCCACCGCCCCCACGCGTTCAAGATTGCTGCGCAGGTCTTTGATCTTGTTTGCAAGCAGCGACTCATCGGACAGCGTCATGTCCGCGGTGAGCGACACGTTATCGAAGTAGACCCGGCCGCTACTAAACTTGCCTAAGACCGAGATATGTATCCGCTCGATCGGATCGTCCAGCAACGCCGCACCGTTCACAGCAATACGTATCCAGTCATCACTGCCTGGCTTCACGTCAACCGAAAAATGCGTGGTAGAGGAGTACGGCTTGTCTTTGTAGATAACGTGGGCGTATAGGCGGACGTACTCACCCTTACCAATAACAAGGCTTTCGGCCTTGACCATGGCGCTGAGCCGCCAGGACTTCTCTGTCGGCGCTATCACGTCCTGCCGCCACATCCGCTGCACGCCGTCGCCGACCATCATCCCCGAGAGCTTGCCCGAGTAATGAATCGGGGAAAACACCAGCGGTTCGTACTGGTAATGGGTGACGTCCCAGCCGTCGGGCAGCAGCGGGTTGTCCGCCAGCTTCTGCTCAAACCCACCGTTGGTCAGCAGATTATCCGCCGCCAACGTGGGCATACCACACAAAAAAACGAGGAAGAAAGGGATGATTACTCGGATAGTCGCCATACGAGATTCTCCTGTTGGAAAGCTGGTATCGCGTTGACTCGATCGGCGACACCCACCAGAAAACATAGGTTTATTAAACACATAAACTAACGTCCTGTCAAGACAAACTCAGCCGCCGGGAAAGAATACCCCTTGCTTCCGCCCCGCCCCATTCAGATTCAGGCGTTTTCCCTATAAAGATGCACGACGATGTTGTCTTCACCCGCCTCGGCGGGGACGTCGTGGTGATACTCGACGAACACCCGCTGACCCGGCCCGGGCGTATCGAGCAGGCGGATCGTGCCGGAGTCGGCGTCGTACCCGCCACCATACTCGTAGTCCGCCAAGGCGGGTGTGCCGGGCTGGTGCTCGGCGTTGCCGATGTTGATGGACGTGGTCAGCCAGTCACCCCCGAAGTAAGCGTCTAGATACAGGTTATAGCGTACGCGTCGGCCTAGGTGTGTAGCGAGGATCGCACGGTCTTGTTCATCAATCACGCCATCGTTATTCAGGTCAAACGTGCAGTCGTAACCGCGATAGCCTTTGTCGTCAGAATCAACCGCATTATCCAGAGCGTAACCCACCCGGCCCATCTCTAGCGACGTGCCGATACGTTCTTCCAAGAGGTTAAGTTGTTTCGCATCGATCTCACCAAAGTTCTTAGAAAGCATGCCGATCTCATTTTCATAGACCCGGCTAGATACTGGGCGCGTTGGGAAACGCAGCATGGCGATCTTCGGTTCATCGATCGGGATCATCCACTCGTCACGCAGGCGGTCCGGGTTCAGGCATTTACCGGTATCGGGATCGAACATGGTGGTGTCACGCGCTTCATCCGCAGTAATTTCATACAGGCCATGACACTGCACGACAGGCGTAAGTGGAGCGATCGCGTAAACGCCGTTGTGCATGATGATTCGTTGGATGATCCGGCGGGCATACAGATTGGGTCCGGACTTATCCGGTTCTATCCAGACGCCGCGAACGGCACTATTTTGCAAGGGGTAGTGTGTGTTCCCCTCAACTGTCCGGCTTATGGGGGTATTGGCGACGCGGACCGTCAGGCCTTCATGGTCATCGGTCACCGCCTCTTCAATCTCAACGTGCTTGCGGAAGTGGGTCTGCAGGTGGCCGTGGGTCATGTCCCAGGTGTATTCGTGCGTGTATAGCGTGTGGTCAGCGTACGGGTAACACAGCAGCGTGTGCGACACTGCCCACCTTGGCCGCCCAACGGGATACTCCACCCGTGGGTCACTTGGATAGATCCCTGCATCTGTATAAGGGTCATCCTTAAGATGAAGATCGTCCTGCCATTCAACGCGCCCGGTCTCAAGATCGCACAACGCACCAGGAAAGAACGTGGTCTTGCCATCTCCACTGAGCTTAACGGTCAGACGCTGCGCCCTCCCCCACCGCTTCTCATGGACACGCCAGCCATGAGGCGTCCAGATACCCATCCATGTGGTGGGGTTGTGGATGATGTTGGGTTCGTAGATACGTAGGGGTAATAATGGCATAGGTTCGGTTAAATTAGTGGAGGACATGGTCACGTTCGACACGGATATCACGGAAGCGGTAAGGGCCGGCATCGGTCTGCGTGTGGATCGTCAGCCTGGCCTGATCTAAAACCCGATCTTTGTAATCTGCTTCCACAGGCACGTGGAGCTTGTGCTCGTGCCACCCGTCACCCGTGGATGTGATGAAGAGTTCATGCGTCTGCGTGTCTCCGCCGACGTAGATAAGCTGAACCGTCAGACGAAGGTCGCCGACAATCGCTTCTTCGTCTGCCCAGACATCTAAACTCACATCCAGACTGGCAACCGGCATGTAGTTAAGCGGCTCGAATGTGATTATCTGCGACAACGCCGACTCAACGGCCAAACCGGATGCAAGCCTGACTTCCCCGGGCTTTAGGACGGTGGCGACGCCCTCTGGCTCGCACCGCCAACCACTTAACCCATCCGTAAAATCACCGTTGCCCAGAAGGTTCACTCGTGTGGGATCAAAAGGCTCCGCACGGATCTCGGAGATCGACCAGGAAGAAATCTCCTTAACGACGGGCCACAGGGCGTACTCCTCGATTTCCGATACCCGGCAGAACCACAGTCCGTCACAGCCAGCCTTGATCATCCTTCGTGCGGCATCTCTGACGTCGTCGGGGGTGGGCTGTGTTTTTTTGTACCCCTCCGCTAGAAAAATCGGCCCGAAGACCGTTGTCTTGTCGGGCTTGTCCTTAACCAGGCTCTTTACAGCGTGTATCAGATTGCCCCGCCCACCGGTCATCAGAAACATCGGGTGATGTTCGTCTACCAGTTGCTCGGCGTGCCATTGCCGCCAATCTTGGAGGACGGTACGCCGGCTGTCCTCGCGACCATAGATACCGGAGTTGTAAACGGCAATCGGCATGTCTTTCCCGGCGTCGCGTAACCCATCCCGCAGCTCCCGGATAAACTTTGTGACGTACCCCGCACGGAATGTGATCCAGGCCTCATCATCAACCGCGGGCCGGTATCCCTCGGCTTCGCCGATCAGCTCGCGATAAACGTCTAGCAGTGGTGCGTCGTAGCCGTGCTTGCACGATCCCTCACGCAGGTCGTGCGTGTAGTAGGGGAAGCGGATGAAATCCAGGTGTACGCCATCGAATGGGAACTCGCGGACGAAAGCCAGGAAGATGTTCCGCTTATGCTCCCGGACTTCGGCGTAGGCGGGGCTTAGCATGTGTGTATCCGGTTCGCCGGACATAGACCTCGTAAAAACGTGTGGGCGTGCCTGGGCAAAAGACCGATCGACGGCTGTGTGTCCAAACACCGGCACGTCGGCGTAAACCAGTATGTTGCGTTCGTGGGCCTGACGTATGAGTCTATGGATCAGTGTGTGGGCGTTACCAGAGCGTACATCAAGATCGGTATTAGCCTGATATTCCTCGAGCAGGTTTGCGCTGATCTGTGTGACGCCGTGGTCGGCGCACCGCTGGACAAGCCGGTCAACCGGCCCGGCGTCCGTTACACCGTAGCCGCTCCACCGCCCTTCACCCGTGGGGTACAGCCCGATGCCGCCGTAGACCGCAATCCGCGGGTGATCGGGGTTACGGATTTGTCGAAAATGGCCCCCCGTGCCGCCCGAGGCCTCTCCCCGTGAGGTATCCCCATCGGCGGCGACCGTGGTGAGCAAAAAAAGATAGATGCATAGTGCCGGCAACCTTGATATTGTCATTTTATAATTCTAGATAGAATTTGGTGCGGCCCCACTATAATTACGCGATACGTTAGCGTTATCGATCAGAACGTAACCACTTTCGAGATTGCATCAGTGAGCTCAACACAATCAAGAGCGTCACTGAGCCTGGCTCAGGCAAGCTCGAAGACGGCGCTTGCCCCGGTGGCGTTCCTGCGTTCCAGTTGCCCAGCACGACGTTAAGGTCGTCGATCCCGACAAAACCATCCCCGGACGGGTCGGCCAGCGGGTTGCCCGGGGGCACGTTCTGATTCCATGACCCCAACACAAGATTAAGATCGTCGATCCCGACAAAA
>JAJDCW010000144.1 GCA_029260635.1 Phycisphaeraceae bacterium
CACCTGGTCATCGACCGGGAACGCCTGCCGCTACCCGATGCGGTGGTCATGGCCCAGGGCTCTCGCATCCTATTTGCCATCCCCTGGGGCGAGCGGATGATTCTCGGCACGACCGATACCGATTACAGCGGCCCTATTGCCAACCCTTCCTGTGATCCACAAGACATCGGTTATGTGCTCGGTGTAGCCAACAGCATATTCCCCAATGCAAGATTATCGGATGCCGATGTGATCGCCTCATGGTCGGGCCTGCGCCCGCTGATAGCGAAAGGCGATGAACAAGGCACGCCCTCTAACACCTCACGTTCACACCACATCAGTATGACGGAACCGGGTTGGATCGATGTCGCCGGGGGCAAGCTGACGACCTACCGGCTCATGGCCGAGCAGACCGTTGATAAGGTCCTGGAGCATGTCGGCGGGGATGTAAAGGACTGCCAGACGGCCAACCACCCGCTGTTGTTGGCCGACCGCTTGGCTGGCAGCGGTATTATCCCTCCCGAAGTATCACGGGAACAGGTTGAGCATTACTGCCATAACGAATGGGCTATCCACCTGGACGACGTCATGATCCGACGGTCCAGTTGGGCGCATTACCATAAAGATGCATCTGCTATCGCGCGGACAGTCGCGGGTTGGATGTCAGAAATATGTCGATGGGATCAGCATCGGATAGGTGACGAGCTAGTGCGGTATACCAAAACTCTGACATTCCCACACGCGGACCAGCCTACGGAAGTTCAGATTCAAGAAGCCATCCGAGCGTAATCGAATGCCTTGGACCAAGGTGATCAGATCGTAAAGGGCCAGATGAAATTAATCTTCAGATACAAACGATCGGGGCTGGTGACGGCAATTCTATTGCTGTTGGGCTGCGTCACTGGCCATCAAGCCGTTACGGCTTCAGAGGCAGGCTATGCAGAAGCCGTACGTGCTGATGATCCCGTTGGGTATTGGCGGTTTGAGGAGGAGGCGTCATCCCAAGTAGCTGCAAACAGCGCAGATAATACTGAATCTGTTCATGGCACTTACCACAACGTATCGCTTGGCAATCCGAGTGCTACGGAGGCGCTCGGTTCTTCGGCTGTATTCTCCTCAAACGGTCAAATTAAGAGTTATGTCGACCTGGGCTCCCCCAGATCGTTGATGGTTAAAGGTGATCTGACCGTCGAGTGGTGGCAGTACATGACCCATGAAGATACCGAAGCGAGGGCTATTATCTGTTGGGCCAGCCCTGGCGAGGCCACCGAAGACAATGTGTTGTATGAGATGGTGCTCCGCTATAGAGCGGAGCAGAAATCAGAAAAATACGCTCGGCCACAGCTCGCCCTGGGCCACGAATACGGCCCTGGAAATAACCTCCACGCTTATTCGCAAGCAGTTATCCATCCTCACAAGTGGTACCACGTCGTCGCCGTCCGTGATGCTAAAGCCAAAACTATCCAGTATTACATTAACGGGATGCCCTCGGGCGAGCCTATCGGCTACAGCGATAAACACGATAACGCCCAAGGCGGTGAGGCGGGGGGGGTCGCTATCGGCCGCCTCGGGCAGTTCGATCGCCGGTACTTCAAGGGGATGCTGGACGAGGTAGCTGTCTATGACCACACACTCTCAGGGGAACGTGTCATGGCCCATTACCGAGCCGCGCTAACGGGAACGGATATGTCTGGCCGCGCCCAGGTGGTCGGCCATCGTGGGAACAACCGTTTCGCCCCGGAGAACACACTCGTTTCCTACGAGCAAGCCCTTGAGGCACAGGCTCCCATCATGGAACTTGACCTGCACCGCAGCAAGGACGGGGTGGTCATCCTGATACACGACGACACCGTTGACCGAACCACCAATGGGTCCGGTGAAGTCAAGGACATGACGTTAGCACAGCTCAAGACCCTGGACGCGGGCCTCTGGAAAGACCCCAAATACACTGGCGAAACGGTCCCGACGTTTCAGGAGACCGCGGAGCTTTGTAAGGGGCGGGCCATCATGATGCTCGACCTGAAAGCAGATGTGAAAGGCCACGAGATCGCTAAGGTCCTGGCAAGCACCGGGATCGCACAGGATCAGATCATCGTGGCGCCGTGGAAGATAGAGCGGGCGCCGGGGATCAAACCCTATCTGCCAGACGCCCCGATGATCCTCTTGCACAGCAGTCCGCCCTCGGCCTACAACGGCGGTGATAAGTTCTTTGAAGATATGAAGGCGATAGGGTTCAGCGGGTTTTCTTTGAAATGGATGCACCTGCCTCAAGACTTCGTAGATGGCGCGCACCGCCACGGCATGAAGGTGCATACCTGGACGATCAACGACCCGGAAGAGATTAGCGGCGCAGTCCTGATGGGTGTCGATGGTATCATCACCGATGTCCCCGAAGCGGCTGCTGCGATTATCAAGCAGGTGCTTGAGTAATTTATTTGATTCATCAGGCTATTCTGCCGTAAGCTTTGACCACTACCCAAGCGACATAAACCTATGATCCACCGCCTCCGTAATCTGCTAGCCCCCGCGCCACACATCGAACGCCTCCCGGAGGATGAGGTCAAGCGGCAGTACCCGTTGTACCGCTGGCGGATTATGGAATCGACGTTCCTTGGGTACGCCGGCTTCTACCTGGTCCGTAACAACATCTCGGTCGTCACCAAGGAAATGGAAGGGGCGCTAGGGTACGACCACTCGATGATCGGCACCATCTTGGCCGCCACGGCGATCTCCTATGGCCTGGGCAAGTTTGTCATGGGCGCCTGGTCCGACCGCAGCGACCCGCGCAAATTCATGGCATTGGGGATGCTGCTGACCGCCTTGGTCAATATCGCCTTCGGCAGCGTCGGGAGTTACAACCTGCATATCGCCCTGTGGTCGCTAAATGGATTCGTTCAGGGTATGGGCTGGCCGCCGTGCGGACGGTCTATGGGCCACTGGTATAGCGTCCGTGAACGCGGCGTCTTTTTCAGTATATGGAACACGTCACACAACCTCGGCGGCGGCATCGCAGGCATCTTTGCCGCCTGGGTCGCGGGGATATACGGCTGGCAGGCGGCGTTTTACTTCCCCGCAGCGATCGCATTGATCGGATCGGTCTACCTGTTCTGGAGATTACGCGACACCCCCCAATCCGTGGGCCTGCCCCCGATCGAGGAATACAAGAACGACTACACCGAAGAAGAGCTTGAGCACGGCGTCAATGAGAGAGAACTGGGCACGAAAGAATTGCTCTTTACTTACGTCCTGACGAATAAATATGTCTGGCTGCTGGCCATTGCGAACTTCTTCGCCTATATCGTGCGATACAGCATGCTCGATTGGGGGCCGAGGTATCTGCAAGATGTCAAGGAAGGATCGCTGCATTCCGGCGGGCTCGCCATCTTGGTCATGGAGTTCGGCGGGATCCCTTCCACGATCTTCTTCGGCTGGGTTTCCGATAAACTCAACGGCCGGCGGGGCATGGTCGGCACGCTGTGTATGATCCCGATCGCGGTGGCGTTTGGCGTGATCGCGCTCACGCCGGCGGGCCACCTCTGGCTTGACATGTGCATGCTCGCGGTCATCGGCTGCTTTATCTACCCCGTCATCAACCTGATCACCATCGCCGCGCTGGACCTGACCTCGAAGAAAGCCATCGGATGCGCCGCCGGGTTCATCGGGCTGTTCGGCTACATCGGCCGGACCGTTCAGGCAAAAGGTTTTGGAGCGATGGTACACCACTACAAGGATGTCTACTCGCTGGAAACCGCGTGGCTGATCGTGATGTACTCGATCCTCGGCTGTGCGGTAATCACGATCGCGTTGCTGGCGGTCATGTGGCGCCTGAAACCCAAGGCATAACATTAATGAACAATAGCTCAACCCATATTGTCTGCTTAATACTGAGTGCTGCGTTGCTCTCAGCAAGCAACGTGTGCGCTCAGGACATCCTCGACGCGCCGCCGGTCACGGTTGATACGGATCACGATCCCATGCCCTTCGACCCCGGGTCATGGACGATGGTCGTGATGCCGGACACCCAGAATTATGTCGATACCCGAGACCCCGCTCTGCTCCCGGGCATCCTGACCCAGATGTGTAACTGGATCGTCGCCAACAAGGACGCACGCAACATCGGCGTGGTCGTGTTCCAAGGTGACATTGTTGACAACAATGATCGGGAATACAACGGCACCCCCAACTATGAATGGACGCTTGCCAAAGTAGCCATCAGCAAGCTGGACAATCAGGTGCCCTACGTCCTTGTCACCGGCAACCACGACTACGGCCCAGGCGGCTCGGCACGCGACCGCAGCTCGGCGATGGGCCGATTCTTCAAGACAAACGACAACAGCCTGAATAACCCTGACACCGGCGGCATCATTGCCGGTATGTTTGAGCCGGGCAACCTCGAAAACACCTATTCTGTCGTCGATACCGGCACACGCAAACTACTCGTGTTCTCTCTGGAATTCGGCCCAAGACAACAGGTCGTTGACTGGGCCAACACCATCGCCAGCCAGCCCGAATTAGGAGATCACTCGATCGTTCTGGCGACACACGCCTACCTGCGGGAAGGCAACCTTCCTGACCCCACCGCACCCATCAGTGAGCACAACCTGCCCAAGCCGTACCGTGATGATTTCAAAGACCCCGGGCAGAACAACAAACACAATCCGCACAACTACAAGCTCGCCTCGATCAATGCCGACCAAGACCCGATCCACGACGGCGAAGAGCTCTGGCAGGAATTCGTGTCGCAGCACGGGAACTTCATGCTCGTGTTAAATGGACACTTTGCTTCCGGCGGCGACACCGGCAACAAGGTCGTGAGTCAATCTGAAAGACCCCTGAATAACGACGGCGTCGCCACCACCGCCCGCCAGGCGAGCACAGGCGTCCACGGCAACACCGTCTACGAGATAGTCGCTAATTACCAGTTCGCGACCAACGGTGGCAACGGCTACCTCCGGCTGATGGAGTTCCTGCCCGATGGCAAAACGGTTCAGGTTAAGACCTACTCACCGTTCGTCGAAGCCTCGGGGCGGTCGCCCTGGCTGACCGATCTGAGGCACCAGTTCACACTGACTTTACCCAGCGCCACAAGCGGCTCATCGACAACACCTCCCAGCCGGGAATAAGTAGTCAATTGCGTGAATAATCGGCTTAATATGCGGTAATCGCCTCGTTGTGACGTATAATCCAGTGGTCTGATCTGTAAGGGAAGAAGGAAATCACATGCGACTACGTATGATTATAGTTGTTGCTTTCGCGGCCTTGGTTATGGCCGTATCTGCAAGGCCGATCCAGGCTCAGTTGCGGGTTGTCACCTTTAATGTCGCGAACGGGAGCGGGGTCGGCAATGGCATCGTCCCGCGCACGGGCATGGACCTGGTCCTGACCGCGATGGGCAATGAATCGACCGCAGGGATCACTCGGCCGATCGACATCCTCATGCTACAGGAGGTGGACGACGTCACCACCACCGTGCAGGACTTCCTCGACATCATGAACACGATCTACGGCCCTGGGACGTACGCCCGCGGCACGGTCTTGAATGACTCGACGGTGGCACTGCATCAGGGCGTCATCTATAACACCAACACTGTCGACCTGCTCGACGAGTTAGCCTTCGGTGTGTCCAGTGGATCGAAGGCAGCCCGCCAACCCATGCGATATGAATTCCGCCCCGTCGGGTACGACAGCACCGCGGACTTCTACGTCTACAACAGCCATTACAAAGCCAACACCGAGACCGCGTCAAAAGTCCGCCGGTTATATGAGGCCCAGATCATCCGCGACAACGCAGACGCCCTCGGCCAAGGCCAACACATCATCTACGGCGGTGACTACAACGTCCAGTCCAGTGCCGAGGACAGTTACCAGGAACTACTCAGCGCCGGCAACGGTCAGGCGTTCGACCCGATCAGTTCGCCCGGCACGTGGC
>JAJDCW010000145.1 GCA_029260635.1 Phycisphaeraceae bacterium
CATCTAGCCGGGGCGTCCGCTACCAAGTCCCGTCACCGGGCACACCTTTTGAGTGTGCCTTTCCGTGGGGGCAGCCCTCGAGTCCTGGTCCTTTTAATCTTTGGATGCTCAGGGTAGCCGTCGACGCCGTCGTGGGTTGTCGCCCCCGCCCCCGGATGTTGGCAAGTGTTTCATTCGTTGCCGTGCCGGGAAATAGTTGGGGGTCTACTATTGGCGGAAACGACGTGTTTGTGCGCATGGGGATAGTTGGACGTGACACGTCAAAGGCCGCAAGTCTTGTCATGGGCGGGGGCAAGGCAATATGGAGTGTTGTTGAGTTTATTATGGACAAGTAGGTAAGGACGTGCGCACAACGACAGCCAATGTGTGGTACCCGGCTACTCGTTACGAGCACCGGCTGTCCAAATCTTGATATCTAAAGCAAGTATCTTCCATGCGGTTCCCGCATCCGGCTTTGACTGCTGCACCGTACGACCTATCTGTGCCGGGTTGTTCAGAGCTTGGAGATGGTTACTCAATGAGCCAATACATTCGGTCGTGACGGAGGAAATACGCGCCGCCAATGTCTCTTTTGTTGCGCCCCCAGCATAATTCTGGAGGTTGGGCACAACGGTGGCTGAAATATCAAGATGCAAGAGAACACCATCGCCCGCAGCTACTTCTAAATAATCATAGGAGGAGCCTTCGGGTGGACAACGCACGATAACGGGCTCGGATAAAGCATGGACCAATTCTGACACACCGCCTTCACTTCTTGTTGGAGCCAATTCAAGAGCTGAAGCAAATACATAATCCAGCGGGATGCCGGCACGATTCGCTTCAATCATCGCTTCTACAACTGTCTCTACATTGCCGCCTGCCGCAGCATGCGTTTCCAGATCTGTAATACTTAACGCGATCCCTACTTTAGTGGCGGCTATATATTGTGTTGTAATATTTCTAATCGGCGCACCCCGTAGCCGCATCCCAAGAATATGAAGATAAGGCACTGGCGCATTGTTGGTCATGCACCTGACCCATGTGGGCACTAAGGAGCCTAAGAATATGGCAGGCAGAACAACAACAATCGTGATAACGATGTACATGCGTTTTTTCATTACACAAGTTTAATTAAATGATATGAATATTACAATCATCTAATCTGCTTGTGAATCAGCACGACCCTCCTCTCGCACATCAAACAACACCGCATCGGGAAACACGTCCATGACTTGCTTGACCAGGGGGAGGTCCATGGCGGCGCGGCGGTCGGCGGCGCCGGTGGGTCTGGGGGCTTGGGTCTGGGGGCTGGCCGGATCGGTGGGGCCGGTGGGGTTATCGTCAGCGTGATTGGTCGCTGCGGGGGCGTTGACGGAGACCTGGACGCGGCGGCCGAGGATGGGGGTGAGTTCGTCGGTGATGCCTTGGAGGCGGCGCTGGTCTTTAGCGAAGTGCATGACTTCGCGGTGGCCCGGGGTCGGGGAGAACTGGGCGGTCTGGTCGTCGAGCTTGTCGAGGTTGACGAAGCGGAGCCAGGCGTAGGCCGGGCGGTCGGCGACGCGGTCGCGGAGGGCGGCCATGACGGCGGGGAGGTTGGTGGTGTCGATCTCGACCTGGGGCTGGGGATCGGGCGCAGGAGCTTGAGTAGAGGGTGTGGGGGTTGGGGTGTAGGGTGTAGTGGGTGGTTGGTGGCTGGTGGCTGGTGGTTGATGATGAGACAGGGGTGCTGAGGCGCGGTCTGCCGAGGTGGATGCGTTGGGGTCAGAGGTCAGCTTTTTTTTTTGTTCCGCCCCGCCCCCGCCCCCGGATGTGACCCCGGCGTTGCCGGAGAGGACGGCGGTGACGTCGGCCATTTTTTCGGCCAGGGCGAGGCGGACGATGGTGGCGTCGAGGAGTGCTCTGGGGGTGGCGCTGGCTTTGCCGTTGCGTTGGACGGATTCGCAGAGGGCGATCATGTAGGTGAGGCCGGCGGCGTCGAAGCGTTTGGCCTGCTCGACGGCTCCGGCTTTGGCATCTTCGGGGAGCTCGATGAGGTCGCTGTCGGGGCCGCATGCGCTCAGGAGCATGAGCTGGCGGAAGCGTTCGATCAGGACCTCGAAGATCTGGTCCTGGCTGATGCCGTTACTGATGAGGTGGGCGACGGATTCGAGCGAGCCTTTGACATCCCCGTTAGCGAGTGCATCGACGAGGGCGCCGATGAGTTGGGCGTCGGGCAGGCCGAACATCTGTTCGAGGACTTGCGGGGTGAGCGGGGATTGGCCGGTGGCGATCAGGCGGTCGAGGAGGGACAGGCCGTCGCGCATGGATCCGTTGGCGAGGCGTGCGATCTGCCAGACGACCTGTTGCTCGGCCTCGACTGATTCCTTGGCGAGCACGTCGGTGAGGTGTTCGGCGATCTTGGGCGTGGGGATATTGCGGAAGTCGAAGCCCTGACAGCGCGAGTGGATGGTCGCGGGGACCTTGTGTGGCTCGGTGGTGCAGAGGATGAACTTCACGTGCGGCGGGGGCTCTTCCATGGTCTTGAGCAGCGCATTAAACGCGCTGGTTGAGAGCATGTGGACCTCGTCGATGATGTAGATCTTGTAGCGGGAGTTGCCTGTCGGGGAGAGGCCGGCGTTGGCGATGATTTGGCGGGCATGCTCGACGGAGTTGTTACTGGCGCCGTCGATCTAGATGACGTTCAGGTCGTCGCCGCGCATGATGGCCTCGGCCATGCGTTGCTGGACGTCTTCGGGTGGGAAGCCACCGTCGGCGTCCGCGTCGGGGGGCAGGGGCGCGTCGTCAACGGTGGCCGGGGCGTTGAGGGCGCGGGCGTAGATGCGTGCCATGGAGGTCTTGCCGACGCCGCGTGTGCCTGTGAAGAGGTAGGCGTGTGCGACACGGCCCTGCTCGATGGCGCTGCGCAGGGTCTTGGCGATCGGCTCCTGGCCGATGACGCCGGCGAAGCTGGTCGAGCGGTATCGTCTGGCTAATACGGTGTAGGACACGCGACCCTCGCTGAAGACCGGGCGACGCTGCCCGTGAAAACGACATGATAGCAGACCGGGGGTGGTTTAGGGGGAGCGCCAAGCCGCAAGCGGCGAGAAAAGCCCACGTTCTAAGAACGTGGGCTTCGAGGGTGAGCGATTGGTTGACGGCTTAGTTTAGAGCCTTGAGAGCGCGTCGGTGTCTGGCGTGGCCAGGTCCAGGGCGCTGTCGGTCTCGTCCTCATCGGCATCCAAGAACGCGGAGTGCTGGTTGCGCTGGGCGTCGTGCATCCAGCTCCAGGCGGCGTTGGATTGGGGCTGGGCCGGTGCGGCACTGGACGATGTAGAGGCTGTGGCATCCACCTCGTCGAGCAGGGAGATCTTCTGTGCCAGCGGGTCGGCGGATTCGGTCGGGGCGCTCTGCATCGAGGCGGTGGATTCCTCGGAGGCGCTGGATGCGGGTTCGGCCTCGGTAGACGCGTCGGCGGCTTCTGCGACCGGTGGGGTGCCGGCGTTCCAGTTGCCGAGGACGGCGTTGAGGTCGTCGATGCCGACGAAGCCGTCGCCGCTTGGGTCGGCCAGTGGGTTGGCAGGCGGGACGTTGAGGTTCCAGTTGCCCAGTACAAGCGTGAGGTCGTCGATGCCGACGAAGCCGTCGCCGTTGAGGTCGCCGACGAGCGGGGTATCGATAACCAGCTCGTCGGTGGTAGCGTCGGTGCCGATGTTGCCAGCGGTGTCGGTGGCGGTGACGGAGACGTCATAGGTACCGTCGGCCAGTGCCGGTGCGATGGTGTCGTCGGCGAGTGTCCATGTGCCGTCGCCGTTGTTGGTGGCGGCGTACTGGATGCCGTTGACGGTGACGAGCACCGTGGTAGCCGGGTCGTCATCGATGACGGTGCCGGTGAGTTGCGGGGTCGAGTCGTCGGTGTTCAGGGCGTCGACGGTGACGACTGGGTCGATGGTGTCACCCTCGGTGAAGAGCTTGAGGGTGGCGTTGCCCTGGGTGAAGACGTCGAAGGTCTTGCCGTCGATCAGTTCGGACCCGGCGGGTGTCCAGCCTGCGCCGATGTTCACCGTATCGTCCCCGTCCGAGAGGACCAGCAGGGTGTTGGACGTGTCGGAGATGTTCAGGACTTCCTGAAGATCGAGCGTCAGGGTGTTCGCGCCGGAGCCACGCAGGTCGATCTGCTCGATGCCCTTGATGAATGAGTCGCCGAGGGTGGTGAGGTCGAGCGTGGTGCCCGCGCCATCGATGCGGAGGGTGTCAAAGCCGTTGCCGCCGTTGATGCGGACAAATGCGGTGTCGGAGACGGCGAGGGTGTCGTCGCCCTGGCCGGAGCTGAGGATGTCGGGCCCGCCGTTGCCGACGGATGTGTCGTCGCCGGCCCCCGCGATGATGGCGTCGCGTCCGGCGGTGCCGTTGAGGGTGTTGCCTGACGTGCCGTCGACCTGGGTGACGGAGTTGGAGAAGTCACGGCCGAAGATGAGGTAGGTTTCGCCAGCCACGCCATTGGCGTCCCGTGCGGCGATGATCAGGTCGTCGAAGCCGTCGCCGTTGACGTCGCCCGCGCCGCTGACGTATCGGCCTGCGCGGTCGTTGATGCTGATGCCGTTGAACTGGACGCCGCCGTTGCCGGCGATGGTGCCCAGGTCGATAGACGCGGCATACCCGCCGGCCTTGCCGAAGACGAGGAAGGCCTCACCGCTTAGGGAGGGGCCGTTCCCGTTGGCCGAGCGTGCACCGATGAGGATGTCGTCGAAGCCGTCACCGTTGACATCACCGACCCCCGAGACGTTGAAGCCCGCATCGTCGCCGGCGTCTGCGCCCAGGAGCTCGAAGCCGTTGGTGCCATCAAGCGATGCGATGGAGAGCGAGGCGGCGAAGGCGGTGCCCTTGCCGAAGATCACGTAGGTCGCGCCCTTGGTGCCCGGTGTGTTGTCGGAGGGCGTGCTGACGAGCAAGTCATCGAAGCCGTCGCCGTTGATGTCGCCGGCCTCGGCACCGGAGAAGCCCAGGTTCATGCCGGCGGTGTCGCCCTCGACGGCGAAGCCGTTGGTTCCGTTAATGGTCGAGAGGTTGAAGTCGGTGGGGAAGGCGGCGGTCGAACCGAAGACGACGTAGGTCCGGCCCGCGTCGGCATCGGAGCCGACGGTTTCACCCGAAGCGCTGATGCGGAGATCGGCCAGGCCGTCGCCGTTCATGTCGCCGGCACCGCTGACACTGAAGCCGGTAGCGGCCCCGGTCTCGACGCCCGTGATGATGAAGCCGTTCGTGCCGTTGAGTGTGCCGGCCGTCATGGTGGCGGGCACCGCGGCGGTCGAGCCAAAGACGACGTACGCCCGACCGGTCGTGGCGGTCACACCGTCGTCGCCGTCAAAAGCGCCGATGATAACGTCGTCCAGGCCGTCGCCGTTGACGTCGCCGGCGCCGTTGACGGAGAAGCCGAGGTTGTCGGAATCGGTCTCGCCGTCGAATCGGTAGCCATTGCTGCCGTTGAGTGTGGACAGGTCGAGAGTCGCGGCGTAGGGGCCGGTCGAGCCGTAAACGATGACGGCGCTGCCTGAGCGGTTGCCGTTCGGATCGGCCTTGGACGCGCCGATGATCAGGTCGTCCAGCCCGTCGCCGTTGACGTCGCCGGCGGAGTCGACGGAGACACCAAGGTCGTCGCCGCCGGCCAGCCCGTCGATGCGGAAGCCGTTGGTCCCGTTAAGTGTGGAGAGGTCCATTTCGGCGGGGAAGCCGGAGGCCTGCCCGAAGATGATGTAGGCGGAGCCTTCGTTGTTGCTGACGGGATCGGTTTCGTTCGCGCCGATGATCAGATCGTCGAAGCCGTCGCCGTTGATGTCGCCGGCCGAACTCGCGGCCACACCGGAGCGGTCGTTGCCGTTGACGCCCTGGTAGACGACGCCCTCGGTGCCGTCACCACCGTTGCTGGCCAGAAGGTCTTCCAGGTCGATCGTCGCGACGGGCGGGGTGACGATCAGCAGTTCATCGGTGGTCGCATCCGACGAGGCGTTACCGGCCATATCGGTCGCGCTGGCCTGGACATCGTACGTGCCATTTAACAGGGCCGGGGTGATCGTATCGTCGGCGAGGGTCCAGGTTCCGTTGCCGTTGTTGGTCGCGGCGTACTGGTTGCCGTTGACGGTGACGGTAACGATGGCGGTATTGTCATCGACCGTGCCGGTCAGCTCGGGCGTGCCGTCGGAGGTCGTTAACGAATCGATCGTCACCACCGGGGCCGTCAGGTCAATCGTCAGCTCGTCGGTCGTGTCATCGGTCGTGTTGAACGGGTCGGCGTTGGTGCCGGAAACCGAGATGTCGTAGACACCCTCGGCGAGAGCCGGGGCGATGCTGTCGTCGGCCAGGGTCCAGGTGCCGTCGTTGTTGTTGGTCGCGTTGTAGGGCGTGCCGTCCACCGTGACGATCACCAGGACGCCTGCAAAATTACCGATGATTTCGCCGGTGAGTTGCGGGGTCGTGTCGTTGGTGGCCAACGGATCGACCGTGATCGTGAACGGGGCCGCTTCGATCGTCAGCACGCCAAGCGTCTCGAGCGGCCCGCTGTTGTTGCCGGCGTTATCCACCACCGTCAGCGTGATGTCATACGTCCCGGGTGCCAGGTCCGGTGAGATCGTGTCATTCGGGACCGTCCAGGTGCCGTCGCCGTTGTTGACCGCGATGTGTGTCCCGCCGCCGCCTGAGATGGTCACGCTGATGACGGAGGTGCCGGTCTCGCTGACGGTGCCGGTGAGTTCGGGGCTGCGGTCGCTGGTCGATAAGGTGTCCACCGTCGCGGTCGGTGCGGTCTGGTCGATCCGTAATTCATCGGTCGTGTTGTCGGTCCCGACCGAAGGAATCTCGGCCAGGTTCGTCGCGGTGACGGAGACGTCGTAGACGCCCTCAGCCAGGGCCGGGGTGATCGTGTTATCCACGAGGGCCCATCGGCCGTTGCGGGTATTTACCGCCGCGTAGCTGTTCCCGTCGATAGTGACTTCGATCGTGGCCCACAAGTCCGACACGTTGCCGGTGATGCGTGGTGTGGTGTCCTGGGTCGTGATCATGTCGACCGTGACAACGGGTGTGGAGGTGTCAATTATCAGGTCGTTGGTCGTAACATCGACGCCGACATTGTTGCCGTCGTCAGCGGAAGCCAGCACGTCGTAGGTGCCGTCGAGCAGCACGGCGACCGTGTTGTCCGCAAGCGTCCACGTCCCGTCACCGTTATTGGTCGCGGCGTACTGGATACCGTCAACGGTAACCGTCACC
>JAJDCW010000146.1 GCA_029260635.1 Phycisphaeraceae bacterium
TGCAGACCCGCTGCCGGCCGGAACCTCGTTGCTTCGCAGCCGCTTGGCCTGCTCGGTGATGTCGATCCCCACCGGGCACCAGGTGATGCACCGGCCGCAGCCGACGCAACCGCTTTCACCGAACTGGTCCCACCACGTGCCCAGCTTGTGCCGCATCCAGTGCCGGTAACGCGCCCGCTGGCTGCTGCGCACCGAGCCGGCGGTCGTGTAGCTGAACTGGTGCGTGAAGCAAGACTCCCAACGACGAGTCCGGCTGACCGCGCCGGTCGCCAGGTCGTTCGAATCCGTCACCGTCGAACAGAAGCAGGTCGGGCAGACCATCGTACAGTTGGCGCAGGCCATGCAACGCTTGGCGACCTCGTCCCAGGACGCATGATCGATCCGCTCATCTAAAAGCTCTTTGAGACCCTCGGTCTCCACACGCCGGCCCATCCGTTCGACAGCCTGGTCGATCTTCAATTGCCCCAGCTCGATCTCCGATGGCGAGGGCTCACGCACCGGCAGCTCATCGACCAGCGCACGCCCGGCCTTTGATCCGGCTCGGAGCAGGAAACCACCGCCCAGTTCGGTCAGCGACAGGTCGTAGCCCGACTTGGCGCGGGGCCCGGTGCCCACCGAGTCGCAGAAGCACGTGCTCGCCGGCTTCGTGCAGTTGGCGGCGATCAGCAGCGACTGCTTACGCGCCACGTTGTAGTACGTGTCCGACTCGCAGCGCATCGCCTGGTGGTGTTCGCCGTAACCAAAAACGCGGTCCTGCACTTTGATCGCCGCCAGATCGCACGGCCGGATACCCAGGATCGCCAGCTTCGGCGGCTTGGGCGTCGTCCGGTCCAACACGAACTTCTTGCCCTCGACGTGCAACGCGACAAGCTCCAGCTTCGGCGGGAAAAAGAACCGCTTGGGGCTGTCCTGACCGACGACGTAGTTGAAGTGTCGGCTTAAAGGATCATCGACCAGCCGGTAACGCCCAGGCGCCAGCTCATCACGAACACCACAGGCGATCTGGTCGGCGTTCGTGATCGTGCTAAACGCGATGGCGTTGTCCCTGACCGTCGGCGCAACGACCTGGTACCCCTTTTTTTGTAACGCCTGAACCAGGGCATCCAATCCCTGCGCGGTGAGGAACCAGACCCCCCGGATGTCTCCCCGGATATCACCCTTTGTCTCATTCGCCTTGCCGACCATCGCCGACTCCTTTCAAACCGTTAACAGATCCTTGGCAACTGTTCGCCGTATGGTTTCTGGATGATCCGTCTGCCGCCGATCACCGTGTGTAATTCGCACATCCCGTCACTGACGCCGCCGACGTGGCCGATGACGCACGCCTCTTTGCCCAGTTCGTGCCGACGCATCGCCGCCACCGCCGCATCGGCTTCGTACGGCCGAACGACCGCGACCACCTTGCCCTCGTTGGCGATCTCCAGCGGGTCCAGACCCAGCATGTCCGCCGCGTGCTGCGCCTCGGGACGCACGGGGATGCGCGCCTCATCCAGCGTCACTCGCCAGCCGCAGTCCCGCGCCAGATCACAAGCCACACCGGATAGGCCAGACCGTGTCGCGTCACGCATAAACAAGACGTCCGGCACGCTTTCAATAAGTTGCGCAATCAAACCGTTCAACGGCGCCGCGTCGCTGCGCAACACGCTGGTCACCTGTGGCAGTTCGCGCTCAAGCATCACCGCCAGCCCGTGTTCGCCGACCGGCCCGTTGACGATCAGCACGTCACCGGGCTGAACCCGCCGAGGGTTGATCGTGCGCCCCTTCGGGACTCGCGCGATCCCCGCCGTCGTGATGTAGATGCCGTCGCTCTGGCCCCGGCCGACCACCTTCGTATCACCGGTCACCACCGACACGCCCGCTTCCCTGCCCGCCTCGGCGATCGAATCCAGCACCCGCGACAACGCAGACATCTCGAAGCCCTCAGCCAGGATCAGGCTCAACGCAATCCCCATCGGCTCGCCGCCACACACCGCCAGGTCGTTCACCGTCCCGCAGACCGCCAGCCTCCCGATGTCCCCGCCGGGGAAACGCCAGGGCTGGACGACGTAGCTGTCGATCGTCATGGCAAGCCGCGCATCGCCGGTCGCCGGCAGCGTCGCCGAATCCAGCAGGCCGTTTAATAACGTGTTACCCAACCGCGGCAGGACCAGGTTCTGGACAAGCTCATCGGTGAGTTGCCCGCCGCCGCCGTGCGCGAGTGTGACACGCCCGCCCGGTTTGGGTTGAGGCATGGGCTTGCGTCGCGACACCGGTTGTGTGGGCGCTTGTGTCATGCTGTCACCCCGATCTGCGTGTGGTGATGCGTCGTGACCCGCGTACGGCGGGGCGCTGTTGTCCTGACGCGGTGGTACTTGAACCACGCCTGGCACGTGCCCTCGCTGCTAACCATGCAGGGCCCGATCGGGTGCGTCGGTGTGCAGCCGTTGTCAAAGAGCGCACACTCAGCGGGCGTGATCGCGCCGGTGATCACCTCGCCGCACCGGCAACCCTTGGGCTCGCGGTCCACCGGCCGCGTCAGATGGAACTTCGCTTGCGCATCAAACGCTTGATAAGCCGGCCGCAGCGTCAGTCCGCTCTGTGGGATCACACCCAGCCCGCGCCACGGCGCATCGCATGGCTCAAAGACACGCTCAAGCGCCTGCCGTGCCTGTGTGTTGCCCTCACCGCTGACCGCCTGCGGATACTGATTAATCAACCCCGGCTTTGCCTCACGCACCATCATGACCAGGTCCGCAAGCGCCACGGCGATCTGCTCGTCCTCGAACCCGCCGACCACGCAAGGCAGCCCGTAGCGCCGGGGGATCGACTCGAACTCACGCCACCCGGTGATCACCGCCACATGCCCCGGCAGCAGAAATCCGTCGATCTTCACGCGACCGCTATCCAGTAACGCCGTCACCGCCGGCATCACCAGC
>JAJDCW010000147.1 GCA_029260635.1 Phycisphaeraceae bacterium
GGACCTATTTCTGCAACTTTTCAATCTTCCAGTCGATGCCCGACAGCTGGGCAATCGACCAGCTGTTCCCGATCATGCCGATCCACCGGCTCAACGAGCGGCCGACCTGCCGGGGCATCCTGGCGGACATCACCTGTGACTCCGATGGCAAGATCGACAACTTCATCGGCAAACGCGGAGCCAACAAGGTGCTGCCCCTGCACCCGGTGAACGGCGAGGACTATTACATCGGGGCGTTCATGGTCGGTGCCTACCAGGAGATCCTGGGCGACCTGCACAATCTGCTGGGTGACACCAACGCGGTGCACGTCAGCGTTGATGAGCATGGCCGTGCGTCGATCGACGAAATTGTGGAGGGTGACAGCGTCAGCGACGTACTGCGTTACGTGCAGTACGACACGGACCAGCTCCGTCGCAACTTCAGACGCTCGGTTGAGGCGGCCGTGCGGTCAGAACGCCTGACGGTCGAAGAGGCGACCCGGCTTCGCCGTTTTTATGAGCAGGGCCTGGTCGGCTATACCTACCTGACGTAAAGGGCCTCGTTGCTTCATTCACTCCCGATAGACACGCCGATCTGGTGGTACGTAACAGCTTTATGCCTGGGCGTGCTGGTGATCGGGATCGCCAAGGCCGGGTTCGGTGGCGGTGTCGGGGTGATCGCCGTTCCGCTAGTCGCCAACGCACTGCCCGCCGAACGCGCGATCGGAGTGATGCTACCGATCCTGATATTTGCGGACCTGTTTAGTGTCTACAGCCACCGGCGCGGGGTGTCCTGGTCCCACCTGTCGTCGCTGCTGATCGGGGCGTGTGTGGGCATCGCTTTAGGCTCATGGGTGCTCTGGACTTTTCAGGAAACCGGGCAACTCACCTGGGCATTGAACCTGTCGGTCGGGCTGATCTGCCTGGTGTTTGTAGGCCTACAGGTCTACCGCTGGCTTGGTGGACATATACCGAGAATTCCACCGGGGCCCGGCGGCGGGATCGCCAGCGGCGTCTTCGCGGGGACCGCTTCCTCGGTCGCACACTCGGCAGGCCCCGTCGTAAGTATCTATCTGCTCGAACAACGGCTTGATAAGTCACGCCTCGTAGCGACGATGGTCCTGTTCTTCCTGTTTGTGAACTGCATGAAGCTACCGACCTATTTCGGACTCGGTTTGATCACGCGACAGACACTGCTGGAGTCCGCCCAGTTTGCATTTCTCGTACCGGTCGGGATCGCAATGGGGTTGTGGATGCACAAACGGCTGGCCGAGGGCCCCTTCTCGTTCATCATGTATCTGGGCGCAGCGCTGGCGGGCGGGCGGATGCTTTATATGGCGATACGTTAGGATGCTTCCATGTCGATCCATGTCGCGATCCTTAAACGCCCCTACGTGAAGCTGATCCTCTCCGGGCAGAAGACCGTCGAGAGCCGGCTGACCCGGACGGCACAACCACCTCTGCGGTCCATCAAGTCTGGGGAACGCCTATTTATCAAGGCCTCGTCCGGCCCGTTTATGGGGACCGCGGTCGCGGGACCGATTGAGCAGCACGAGGGGCTCGAACCCAGGGATATTCAACGCCTGTGCCGTCGGCATAACAAAGCCGTCTGTGGGGATGAGGGGTACTGGGAACTGAAGAAGCACAGCCGGTTCGCCGTGTTCATTCATCTTGAGCAGGTTGAATCGATCGAGGTCGGGCCTGTGTACCCCAAGTCGATGCGTGCCTGGCACGTGTTGGATGAATCACTGAGCCCGCTGCTTGAAGTCCCTCTGACAGACGGGGCGATCCGCAACCGTTACCTGAGCCTGGCGGGTGCGTCTGAGAAGATGCGAAGCCGTCCCCTAACATTACTGCTACCGGACGGAACGGAAACAGGTACGGCTTTTACGCCCGGCAAGGCGATGTTGAGGTGGCGTGGCTGGGGGACCTACTATTCAAAGCACCATATGACACCCGGCGATACCGTCCGTTTTGTGGCGATAGGGCCGGGGCGATATCGTGTGACTTTCCGAAAGCAAGCAAACTAGACCCGTAGATTTAAGCTCGTTGATGACCAACACCCCACCACCGAATCTCGATGACTTCATCTCGTCCGGCCGATTGTCCGAACTGATCCGGCAGGCGCGTGAAGAAGATCTGGGACCTGCCGGGCTGGATGTCACCAGTGATTTATTTGTGCCCGCCGATCTGCAAGGCGAGGCGTCGATTGTCGCGCGAGAATCGGGCACGTTGTCCGGGGGGGCGTTGTTACCGATGGTTGCACGGAACTATGACACACGGATACAGGTGGATTTACGGATCGTCGAGGGCACGCGGGTGAGCATAGGCGACGTGGTCGCAACATTATCCGGGCCGACGCGGAGCATCCTGTCGGCCGAGCGGGTGGCGTTGAACCTGATGACGCATCTGTCCGGCGTGTCGTCACTGACGGCCCGATATGTCCGGGCGGTATCGGGGACGAAAGCAAAAGTCTACGACACCCGCAAGACCCTGCCGGGCCTGCGTGGCCTGCAAAAGTATGCCGTGGCCTGCGGCGGGGGCGGGACACACCGCATGGGGCTGTATGACGCGGTACTGCTTAAGGACAACCACCTCGCCCATGTGGATGCCAACGGATTAGGGCAAGCCCTAGCCGACGCGGTCAAGCGTTCACGAGACTCGTATCCGCAACTGAAGTTCGTGATGGTTGAGGTGGATACGCTTGAGCAGTTGCGGGCGGTGCTGTCTAGTGGGGTTGATATTGTTTTGCTGGACAACATGACCAACAAACGGTTATTAGAAGCCGTCGCGATAAGGGACGGCTTCGCCAAACAAGTCGAACTCGAAGCCAGCGGCGGCGTGACGCTTGAGACGATAGGGGCGATCGCTGAAACCGGCGTAGACCGCATCTCGGTCGGGGCGCTGACCCATTCGGCCCCGTCGCTGGACCTGGGGCTGGATATCAAGTGACCCCCCTGCCCGACCCTCAACTCGGTGATCCCGTCATCGACACGCGGCTGCTCGGAGTGCTGTTGCATGCCAAAAGCCCGATGTCTGTGCAAGCCATGGCGACGCAACTGCCATACGACCACCAACGTGTGTTGTTGGAAATGGAACGCCTGCGCGACGCGGGCTGCGAACTCGACCACAACCCTCAACACGGGATGAAGCTGATCCACTCGGGGCTTGGCTGTTGGGCGGACTACCTCAGGGCCATCCGATCCAAGCCCGGCATCGTGGAGGTCTATCAGAGGACAGCCAGCACGCAGGACGCGGCGCGTCGGCTGATTGCGGACCGATATGACTCGGCCTTGGGTGCCTTGGTCGTTGCGGATGAACAGTCGGCGGGCCGGGGACGCCTGGGACGGAAGTGGATCGCGCCGCCGGGTTCGGCATTAACTTTCAGCCTCGTGTCCCGGGCAAGTTCCCCCGACGACACACAGGCGGTCAATCGATTGACCTACGCCACGTGTGTCGGGTTGGCCGATGCCTTGGACCACTGGCTACGGCTGATCGGCAAGCGGGCAGAGATCAAGTGGCCGAATGATGTTCTGGTCGATGGTCGGAAGATCGCGGGGATTCTGGTGGAAGTCATTCACGACCGCAGGGCCGGACATTCCGCGATCATTGGGGTCGGCCTGAATGTAGGATTGACACAAAACCAACTCCCCGACGAAGTTGATGAACCAGGCTTACGAGACCGGGTGACAAGTCTGACGATGCTTGGCATTCAGGCCGACCGTTTGGCGGTTATGGTAAAGGTTGTGCAGGCCATCGACCACGCGTTGGATGAATCGCGGCCGGATGAGTTATTAGATCAATGGCGGATGCGCAGCACGCTGATTGGGCGACAGGTGAGACTGAGTTGTGACGGCACCCGCTACGATGGTGAGGTGGTCGACCTGGACCCGAACCTCGGCCTGATCCTGCGCACGGCGTCCGGCACGATGGTCCACATACCCGCATCGACCACGACGATTCTGCCGTGACACGTGCATGGAATCGTCGGAGGAACCGTGGATGACATCCACGGCTTTGTCAGGTCGTCACCACACTATGGTGCAACTACTTCGCCAGGTCCACGAGGATATCCAGCCCCTGGTCGAGGCGGGCGTCGGCGCAGGCGTAGCTGATACGGAAGTGGGTATCGCGTTCGCTGAAGACGCCGCCGGGGATCACCAGCAGGCTCTTCTCGATCGCGCGTTTGACGAAGTCACTGCCAGACAGGCCCAGGTGCTCGGGAACCCTGGGGAAGGCGTAAAACGCGCCGCCGGGCGTCGTCAGTTCGTAATGACCACTGAGCCGTTCGACCACCTTGTCACGCTTGACACGGTAGGCCGCGACCAGCGAAGACACATCAACGTCAAACGCGATCGAGCCGGCCGCTTGTGTCATCGACGGGGCGCAGACGAAAGTATACTGCTGGATCTTGGTCATCGCCGCGATCACCTCGGGCGGCCCGGCTGCATAGCCCAGCCGCCAGCCGGTCATCGCGTAGCTCTTGGAAAAGCCTTTCATAAGCAGCACGTTCGGGCTGTGATCCAGCGGCGAAGCGAGCACCTGCTCCCCCGGATGCGTCGGGTCCGGCGTCTTCTCGTAGCAGAACTCGTCGTAGATCTCATCGCTGACCAGCAGGATGCCGTGCTTATCCGCCAACTCCGCGACATCTTTGCAGACCTGCTCCGTCGCGACCACGCCGGTCGGATTCGATGGCGAGTTCAGGAGGATCATCTTGGTCCTCTCATTGATAAGCGGTTCGATGCGTTCAGGCCGTAACTGGAAGTCGGGATAGGTATCGACAAAGACCGGCATGCCCCCTGCCAGCTTGACCAGGTGCTTATACATCACGAAGTATGGGTCGGGGATCAGCACCTCGTCGCCGGGCTGGACACAAGAAAGCATCAGCAGCGCTAACGCGCCGGACACACCGGACGTAATCAGCAGGCCGTAGTCGTTGCCGAGTTTGGGGAACCGGTGCGACAGCCGCGCCTTAACGGTCTCGGCCAGCGGCGCGATGCCCTGAGTCTGCGTGTACTTGTTGAACCCGGATTGGATCGCGTCGACCGCGGCCTGCTTGATGGCATCTGGGACGTCGAAGTCGGGTTGACCGATCGACAGGTCGATGGGGTCTTTGAGTGTCGCCGCGAGGTCGAAGACCTTGCGGATCCCGGAGGCATCGATCGCGTGGGTCCGGTCGGCGATGAAGCGGTTGGCATCGAACATGGATCAGTGTGTCCATCAGACAGGCACAGCCGGGCGCTGGTTTGACCTGGCGGAATACAAGGCGCGTTCGCTTCTGATTTGCAGGACAAAGACCTTCCGCCGTCGGCAGCGTACGCGCGATGCCGGTGAGTCTTTGAGGGCTTACTACTTGGCTTCTTCTTCTTCGCCAGCCTTCTTCTTCTTGGTCTTGGCGCCGGCGACAACCTTGCGGTTGCCGACCTTGGGCAGGCCGATGGGGCTGTCGCCCTTATCATCGAACTTTCCTTGATCGATCAGCTTGGCGACGCGCTCGTCACGGGTCAGGACATTGCGGTGACGGTTAAGGTTGCCGCCGGTCTTTAGGCTACGGTCGATGCTCATGTCGTGTCTCTTTGGTCTTGAGGTCCAGTGTATCGGTCTTGTGTCAGCCGCCTGAGCGGCTGCTGTGTTTCAATCAGGGCTGGTCTTCCAGCTCGTACTTGGCGTAATACATCGAGCTAAGGTCGTCGCCCTTGCCGTTGTTCGCCGCCTTCCAATCCCGGCCCAGACCCTGCAACCGGGTCCTGAAACGCTCCGCCTCGTCGGTGTCCCGGAACTGCTGACGGCTAAAGCCCCGCAGGGTGATCACCTGGCAGAGCCCCTTATTATTACGTGGACCGAGCATGACTTCAACCTCACGCCCCGCCATGAACGTCTGAAGCCGTCTCGCCTCGTCATAGGGGTAGATCGCCAGGACCAGGTAATTCATGCCCGGGATGCGGGGATCAGTGCCCGCGGTGGTGGATCGCTGCCCCGAAAGCTGCCCTGATGAGCCCGAATCCGTGGTATTGGTGCCGGAGGTGACGCCCGGGCGGCTGGGTGGGATCCGTCCCGCCCCGTCCAGATTCGGTTCATAGATCGCGGTAACATCCTTCTCGGCCGCCGACCAGCCCCGGCTGTACCCGACCCAGTAGGACAGAAACAGCAACCCAAGCAGCCCCCCCAGGATGCACAACGCCATCCCACGCGGCACCCTCAGCAGCAGCGGCTCATTGGCCCCGTCCCGCCAGGCCTCCACCACGGACCGCCCAAACCCCCCGATCCCCGAGCCCGGGCGAGGCCCGCGCCCGGAGGCCTGCGGCTTGTTCGCCGTGCTGCCCATGATCTCGTAAGGCGGCGTGTTGTCGTGTCGTCGTGCGGCCATAACTACACTTTAGGATACCCGCGAATGGGTTGAGAATACAGGGGGAGATTTAGCCGAAAATGAACGCGAATGGACGCGAAGAGGAAAAGCAATGAAAAGAATGTGGACAGGATGATCGGATGGACAGTGACCTTCCCCACAAAGCCAGCCTCACGAAATCTCCTGACAACACAACACCCCAATTTGCGTGTATTCGCGTTCATTCGCGGCCAATTCCGTTTCTTCGTTCCCCCTGATCCCCGATCCCTGAACCCCGACCCCCTTACTCACCCCAGCCCGATCGCGCTGGCGGTGGCGTACGATCCGGTGTGGCTGATGCTCAGGTGCCAGCCGGTAATACCCAAATCCGCCGCCACCTGGGCACACCGCCCGTGCAGCCGGACGCTGGGCCGCCCCGAGGGCTCCCGGACCACCTCGGCTTCGGTCCAGGCGATCCCGTTGGACCAGCCCGTGCCCAGCACCTTCAGGATCGCCTCCTTTGCCGCAAACCGCCCCGCGTAATGCTCCGCCTGCCTCGCCGGGTTCGACGCGCAGTAGGACTGCTCACCCTCGGTGAAGCAACGCTTGAGAAACCGCTCGTCGTGGTCCTCAAGCATCTTCGCCACCCGGGCGGTTTCAACGATGTCGATGCCGTGGCCGATCATGTGCATGGGCTTAAGGTAATAGGTTCAGGGGCGTGGGTCTATTTGAGCCTCGGCCTCGAAAATTATCTATGGAATACTCACTCAACCACAGAAACACTTATCATGATACTTGATCCGTATCACCGGCTTTTCGACCAGATCAGGATAAGTAGCCAACAACAGGCCAGTATCCCGGGCACCATCGATGGGTAAGACCAGCACAATCTATAACGAAGACGGTTCCCTGTACTCATATACTCGGGCCAGCCATACCCCCGGATGGTTCGGTCATAGCCCGTCGCTAAAGACGTCAGGTTTAAATCTGCTCGCGACCGGTGTATTCGTAGCCCTCTGTTTTTACGACGGCGTCACCGGGCTGTTTGTATTGTTTGTTGCCCTGATGGTGCTGCACGGGTACTGGATCGGTGCCACAAAAGTGGGAGCTGTGTTCGTCGGCCTGATCGCCGGGGCGTTGCTTGGTGTGCCCGTGGGCAAAGCAATGGAAGGCTTATATCCCACAGCGTTCCATCTAACCGGAGCCCTCGGCCGGATGGTCAGCATCGGCTTATGCGCATTAGTGATCGCTGGCCTGGTGGCTTTGATTGTAAAATTCACGGTTTACCGCTGGCTGATACCCCGGCCCCGGTGGAAGCGTTACGATCGGCCGCTCGGTTCTGTGATGGGGTTGATCGAAGGTGTTTTGATTGGCTTACTGTTTCTCTGGACACTGCTGACGCTCGAACCGCTGGCGGCCACCAGCCTCACTCATAACAAACCGCTTTTGGCCTCAATCTCCACCCATTCGATCTCTCAACAGATAGTCGATTTCACACACACGGCCCGCAGCAGCGCGGTCGGCTGGCTCGCGGATTCGTTCAACCCACTCGATGAAGTCCGTCAACTTGCTTTACTAGCCGATGGCATCGTGGTACTGAACGACCCGGATGCACGCGCCGAGTTCATCAATCACCCCGCGCTCCAAGACATCCAGCACTACCCATCGGTTAAACAAGCCTTGGCAATGCTGGCCGATGATCGCGAGATCACGCTCGTCCTGGAAACCGGCAGTACCTCGGAAGTGATCCAAACCGTGCTTTTAAGCCCAACACTGCTGGACATCTTCGATCAGACAGACATCCTGGCTGATCTGACCCCGCTGGCCGACGAGATCCAGCAGGCTATTAACGAAGCGATGGAGCACAGGAATAAGTAGATCAGGATTGCTATGATAGGCCTATGAGTGACCCCAACCTCCAACCCATCGCAGACAAGGTCTACGCAGGCCAACGGCTCAGCGCCGACGACGGGCTGACGCTCCTTCGATCCCGGGATATCTGGACCATCGGCGAGCTGGCCAACCACGTCCGCCAGAAGCTGCACGGCCGAACGACCTACTACAACGTCAATCGCCACATCAACTACTCCAATATCTGCGCCCTCTCCTGCAAGTTCTGTGCGTTCCACCGTAAGAAGGGCCAGGACGGGGCCTACGAGGACTCGACCGAGAAGATCGTCGAGCAGGCCAAAGCGGCCGCGTCAGCCGGGGCTACGGAACTGCACATCGTCGGCGGGCTGCACCCGTTCCTGCCGTTCAGTTATTACACCGACATGCTCAGCGCGA
>JAJDCW010000148.1 GCA_029260635.1 Phycisphaeraceae bacterium
GCGTGCCCGTGGGGTCTATCTCGAACAGCGTGGAAAGCACCGTGTTCGAAGCCACGAACCAGCCGAGGTTATTTAGGTGCAGGTCGTCGCGGAAGAGGTCTTCCGCGCCCACAAACCCCCGGATCGACCCTGCCGTCATGCGTTGGTCGATCTCGGCTAAGACATCACCAACGGGGATCATGTGCAGGTCCACCCCGGCAATCTGCGGGTCGTTCCTCAATTCGTCATAGACCCACTGAAAGGACGCGGCGTTGCGGATCAGGCCGATGTCGGGATCAATGGGGGTCGGGTCGAGCCAGGCGCTGTGGAAGTCCGTGCCGGCACTAGTGGCGGACATCCACCCGGTGTAGAGGTAGAACGCGGTATCGAGGTTGCCCGGGTTCTGCCGGGCGAGCTGGATCAGACTCTTCATGGCCTCGTACTCGGTGCGTGGTGTGCTGGGCGTGCTCGTGCTTGAGAAGGGCTGAAGGGTGACCGCGTCCCAGGTCTGGTTGTCGAACGCCTCGGTGTAACGCCCGAAACTGTTGGGCGTGACGCAGGTATCGGTGGGATTGCCCGCGATGTGGTCGAGGCTGCCGTTGCAGCGGATGTGGTAGCCGGTCGTCAGCGACAGGCCGGCGTCTGACGCGAGGGCTGGCAGGCCCCAGTCGGGGCGGGAGTCCCACGTCAGGCTGTTGCCGATGTGGTAGGAGGTCAAGGCCTGTGAATGCGAGGGTATCGCCACAAGTGTGAGTAGCGCAAGAAACCGTGCTATGAATGTTGTGGTACGCGCGCAACGATAGCGCTGGGTTAGGTATGGATTCAACTTGTTGCCCCTTTATGCCGAACTGCTCGGCGAGGTGATGTCGGAAGTGCCCCGAAGTTTCCGAGTCAAGTTGTCTCGCCCCGACGAGACTTAACTCTTTGAAGGGCGTTTAGCGTGAAGCCGTAATCAAATAAATACTACAACCGGCTACGTGTGATACAACGGGTCTATTCCGTTGTCATCGTCAGTTATGTCAACTTTGGATATGCCGTTCATCTTGATGAAGGTACGGAACACGTAGATCACAAGCTCTGTGCGGTCTTGCACCGAGAACTTGGCGTAGATACGACCCAGGTGCGAGCGTACGGTGGGTACGGCCAGGCCGATCTCGTCGGCAATCTGCTTGTCACTGCGGCCATCTAATAAGAGCCGTATTACCTGTTTTTGGCGTGGTGGGAGCAGGAGCTGGTCTGTCAGCCGCGCCCATTGTTCATCTGTAAAGGTTGATTCCCCGTTATTCATAGATGTCCCCGTGGGTTGCATTGCAAGTCGCGATGAATAATACATCCGGATACATGATCCACAACGGGTACATTCAGTTGTCGTTGTGAACGATGTCGTTATCTGAGATGCCATCCATGGCGATGAACTCGCGTACGACGTGAAGGACCAGTTCTGTTCTGTCTTGGACGTCGAACCTTGCATAGATCCGCCCGAGGTGTGAGCGTACTGTGGGCAGGGAGACGCCAAGCGCACCTGCGATCTGCTTATCGCTCATGCCGTCGAAGAGGTGTCGGATGACCTGCCGCTGGCGTGGCGGCAAGACCATACGTTCTTCCAATAGTTCCCACTGACACTCGGTGAAGATCGGTTCCCCGCTAGGCATAAGTATGCCCCCCTTGTTCTTAGAAGTGTTGCTGGGTCAAACGTTCGGGATCATCTTGCCGACCTGGCATGACGCCCCTGTGTCAGTGCCCCCATGAGAGCCTGATGTCCCACCCCCCTGCTTCAGCCACGCCATGGATCACATCCTCCGCCTGCCGGCGGGCCTGATCGACAAGGCCTCGATCCCCAGCCACCCCTTCGACCGACGCTTGCGCTTCCCGAATCATCTTGTTAATAAGCTTCTGAGCGCCTTCGTCACCCCAGGCCAACCACCAGAGCCCCTGTCGACTGATGTCGTATATCTTGGTTCGCTGATGGTCCAGCCGGGCGTATTGCACCTCAGGCTGAGGCAGGAACAGGGTCGCGGTTCTGGTGTCTGGGTCGACATCTTCCATTTGAGCTTGTTCCAAGTCCACGCCCAGTGCAACCTCACCGTTGACCACGACCACGCATCGGATCCCCCCGACGTAGCCGGTTAGTTCGCTGGTCATGACCTGTGACACTGGCACCTTCAACGTAATTAACTCGGCCACTTCGGCGATCCGGCTGATTAAATTCGTTCGGTGTTCCTCTATAGATGGTTCTATTCCGTACGGGCGGCCCCCCAGGCAGATGCCTAGGAGGCCGCTCAAGAGCAGCATTACAAGTGACCAGAAAAACAACTTCCTCATTGTGTACCCCTGACATGAACCGGTGTCGGGTTCGCGGCCGCTGTGGCGTACCGCACATCGCACTGGGCCATCGCCATGGCCATCAGGACGATGACGATCAACATGACTACGGGCGCGAAGCCCCTTTCGTGGTGCATGGATAGCTCCTTGTAGTTATGTGTGTGATTGGCTCCCACGGCGCGCAGAGGCGCCGCAGGAGCGCATTGAAACAGAACCAGGTCTCGAGGGTGCGCCTCAGGCCGCGAGCCCGCACGCGCCGTCCAGCAGGCCGTGTAGGGCCTGCGTACGTCGCGGCAATGCGTCGAGGGTCCGCCCCTTCAACACTTCAGTGACCGAGTTGAAGAAGGTCCAGGCGGTGCGTTGGCCGTCGTCGAGGAACTCGGCGTGGCTGGGCTCACGGAACTCCTTGAGGGCGTGTGGCAGCTTTGTCACCGGAAGGACACGGCTATCCACCGCCCGCACGAATAAGTCGTGTGCGTGAGCATCGGCCAGGTGTGTGTGCTTGTACGACTCGATACGCTGGTCCTGCTGTTGGCGCAGGTCGCCGAGTTGCCCGACGGCACGATTCACGAGTTGGGGTAGGTCTCTCTGGATATGCACGGTGTGCCGGCGGGACAAGACGACCTCACCAGAGAACGCGAGGTTATCGCAGACCAGGACAGAGCTGCCAATAACCAGGCCTGCGGGGTAGCTCTGGTCGTGTGAGTTCCTCAATCCGACGATCAGCCCGTAGTCCTCGGTAGGCTGGCTGTTGCGGACCTCG
>JAJDCW010000149.1 GCA_029260635.1 Phycisphaeraceae bacterium
CATGTGCGCACCACGCACCAGGTGCTGGTTCTTCCCGCCTAGACTGTCGTGCTTGTGCAGGTTGCGCTGGGATAGCAGGGTTGTGACTGTCGCAACCGACGGGGTTGTCATGCCTTGTTCATTCATCTTTGTCACCAGCCACGGGCCCCAATCACCACACCCCCACTCACTCATACCGCAACGACTCGACCGGGTCCTGCTCCGCCGCGATGATCGCCGGGATCAGGGCGCCCACCGCGCTCGCCGCGATCGCGCCCAGCACTATAAACAACGCGTCGCTGAACTTCACGGTGTCCGGGATGCGGTCGAAGTAGTAAAGCTGCGGGTTCCACATCTCAAACCGGATCATCTCGTTAAGCCTCGGGCCAAGGTCCGGCATCACAAGCAGCGCAACCCACGCGACGATAAGCCCCGCCGCACCCGATAGCACAGCGTACACAAACGCGTACTTGAGGAATCGGCGTCGCTTGAAACCGATGATCCCGCCAATAATCCAGCCCAGCAAACCCACCCCGGTCGCGCACCAGGCGAAGTGCATCGACACGCCCAGATAGTGCGCCAGCCAGTACTGGATGTCGTTGATCCGCGTCACCACGAGCGTGCCCCCAATCAGCCCGGCGATCGCGCCGACCGTCCCGACAGCCAGCCCGTATCCCAGGTACATCCCGATGATGCCCGCCTGGCTCGCGCCCACCGCACGCAGCACGCCGATGTCTCGCGTCTTTTCCAGCACGGTCATGTAAAGCGTCGTCCCCACCATAACCACCGCGACCATCCCGATGATCGCAAAGAGGAACGTCACCATCCCTTTTTCGTTCTCGACCGCGCTGATGAACTGCGCGTGGATCTCTTCCCAGGTAAACACGCGCGGCGGGAACACGTCCAGATGCGCCGAGGCGAACGCGTTTACCTCCTCGCTAACCGCCGCACGCACCTGCGCCAGTGTGTACCCGTCCTTGCCCGCCACCAGCACCTCCGTCGCCCGCGCCGGCCGGATCGACTTGCCAGGCAGCTTGTCACCGCTCTGCGGGTCGAAGATGTCGCCCTCCTCGCGGTCCATGTCCAGGAGTTTCTGCAGCACATCGAAGTGGACAAAAACCTGGCCCTGGTCCACCTCGTACAGGCCGGACTTGAACTCGTTGACGATGATCGTCTTGGCGTAGACCGGGCCCATCTCCGCCGGGGCCCCGCGCTCGGTCAACGGCAGCAGCGTCAGCGTCGCCGGGGCGGGCACCGCGCTATTTAAAAAATCGTACTGCCCCTGCTCGTCGCGAGACTGGTACGGATTCACCTCGATCCCGATGACCATCGAAGGCAGGCCCTGGGTTTTTTCGTTCGCACCGAACGCGTCGAGTGTCATCCCCATCGCGTGCGGATCGAAACTCGGCGGCTTGCCGATCTCGCCGATCGACAGCAGGCTCATGCTCTTGGCAAGATCCTCGGCGTCCCAGTGCAGCGTCTGCTCGTAAGGGACAATGCACGAGAACGTCGCCGGGTCGATCCCCATGATCCGCACGCCCTTGGTCTCCCCGCCGATGTTCACCATCCCGAACATCTCGATCACCGGCGAAACCGCCTCGACCTCCGGCCTCGTGCTAAGCCGATCCACCAACTCTTCGTAGTGCGCAAAACCCGTGATCGAGCTGCGCACCGTCACGTCCCCGGTCAGCTGGCTCGCCGAGACACGCAGCATGTCCAGGAACCCGCCCATCACGCTGATCACACAGATCACCATCAGCGTACAAAGCATCACCGCCAGCGCCGCAAACATCGGCCCGAGCTTACGCCGCAGATACTTCAGGATGAGCGTGAGTTTGTACATAGGAAATACGATTGAACCGCCATATCCACGCAGTTTTTTTAGACAGGATCACGGGATGGATAGGATAAGCGGGTACAGCAGAACAACTTATTTGTGTGATCCTTTAAATCCTGTAATCCTGTCTACATTCCTTGTCTTTTAACCGCGTCTTGGCGGTTATTCCACGCATTCCTGTTTGTCTTGCGGCCTCATCAGCGGGAACAATATCACGTCGCGGATACTCCGCTGCCCGGTGAGCAGCATCACGATCCGGTCGATGCCAAGCCCCAGTCCGCCGGCCGGGGGCATGCCGACACGTAGCGCCTCCAGGAAGTCCTCGTCCAGCGTGCGGAACGTGCTCTCCTCGTCGTCCGCGCCGGCAAGCTGCTCCTTGAACTTTGCTTCCTGGATGTCCGGGTCGTTCAGCTCCGAATACGCCGGGCCGATCTCCATCTCGCCTATAAATAGGTCCCAACGTTCACACAGGTCCGGGTTATCTTTCCGGGGGCGCGTCAACGGGCTGATCACGCTCGGGTAATCCATCACGAAAGTCGGCTGCACCAGCCCACCCTCGGCTGTTTCTTCAAAGACCTCGTTGACGACCAACCAGTCGTCTTTGCCCTTCTCGGTCAGCCCGATACCGCGCGCCTTCTCGCGCACACGCCCGAAGTCCGTCATCGCAAAACCGTTGGCCCGCTCGAACAACTCGGCGTAGGTCACGCGGGTGAACGGCTTGCTGTAATCGATCGGCGTGCCGCTCCACTCGATGACGCCGTCGGGCTTGATGGTCGTCGCCAGGTGACGGATCAACGACTCGGTCAGCTCCATCATGGTCTGGTAGTCGCCGAACGCCTGGTAGACCTCCATGGAGGTGAACTCGGGGTTGTGCGAGCGATCGACGCCCTCGTTGCGGAAGTTGCGGTTGATCTCGTAGACGCGCGGCAGCCCGCCGACCATCAGGCGCTTGAGGTAAAGCTCCGGCGCGATCCGCAGGAACAGCGGCATGCCTAGCGCGTTGTGGTGCGTCGTGAACGGCCTTGCCGCAGCGCCGCCGGCGATCGGCTGGAGCATCGGGGTCTCGACTTCAAGGAACCCACGTGAGTCCATGAACCTGCGGATCTCGCTGACGATACGCGACCGCAACTGGAACGTCGCGATCACCTCCGGGTTGGCGTACATGTCTACATAACGCTTGCGGTAACGAAGCTCCGGGTCCTGCAGCCCGTGGAACTTGCCCGGCGGCAACGCCAGACTCTTCGCCGCCACCGCAAACGCCACAACATCCTCCGAAGCGCCTCCCGCCGCTTGCGGCTTAGCGCCCGCATCCGCCCACACCGTGATCTCACCGGTCTTGGTCTTCGCCAACGCACCGGTTGCCGTCACAATGTCCGACAGTTCCACCAGCTTCGCGACCTTGAAAGCATCCGGCCCAACGAGCTTCTTACTCACCGCCAGTTGAAGATCCCCCGACTCATCGCGCAGTGACATGAAGATCAGGTTGCCCATCACCCGGTGCTGCATCACGCGCCCGGCAACCTTCGCCACCGG
>JAJDCW010000150.1 GCA_029260635.1 Phycisphaeraceae bacterium
GCCACATCCTCTGTCCGCCCAATGTCGTCCGTCGCGATCCCCCCGGTTTTACCCAGGCTCAATCCCGCATCCACCGCCAGTTTCACGTTCGGCCGAACCCCGACCCCCATAACCACCACGTCCGTCTCGATCATCACGCCACTATTTAACGTCACCGTGTCCGCCTGCCCGTCCGCAGCACCCACCACCTTGATCCCATCCCCCAGATGCAACTCCACCCCCCGTGATTCCAATTCCACCTGCAACAGGTGCGCCATCTCACGATCCAGTGGAGGCATCACCTGATCGACCAGCTCCACCAGGTGCGTCTGTATCCCCAACCTCTCCAGCTGCTCCACCATCTCCAGCCCGATGAAGCCCGCACCCACCACGACCGCCCGCTTCGGTTTGGCGGAATCCAGATAAGCCTTAATCTGATCGACATCCTCCACGTTCCGCAGCGTGAATACATTCGCCGCATCCACCCCCTGAATCGGCGGAACGATCGGCGACGCACCCGGTGCAAGGATCAATCGATCGTATTCCAACTCATATGTCTCGCCATCCTCGTGATTTAATACCGAGACCGTCTTCCCAGGCCGATCGATCTTGGTGACCTCCTGCCGTATCCGCACATCGATCCCAAACCGTTGCTTGAATATCGCCGGCTTCGCCACCAAAAGCTTCTCACGATCCGTGATCTCGCCGCCGAGATAATAGGGCAGCCCGCAGTTCGCAAACGAGACGTGCCGGTCCTTCTCCAGCATGATGATCTGCGCATCCTCATTCATCCGCCTGGCCCGCGTGGCCGCCGAAGCGCCCCCAGCCACACCGCCGACGATCACGATCCGTAACCCCTGACATGCCATGACAAATCTCCGTTGTTAATGCTTCAAGCCCCGTGCCCGTGCTTGCGGATACACCGGATTACATTGACCGCGTTTGGGTTTACCACCCGGTAGTACGCCGTCCGCCCCTCACGCTCGACCCCCAAAATCCCGTGTGCCCGCATGTGGTTCAGGTGCTGACTCACCGCGCTGGGTGCCAAGCCCACCTCGTCCGCCAACTCCCCGACGCTCAAATGCCCATCCATCAACAGCTCCACAAACTTCAGCCGGTGCGGATGCGCCAATACCCGCAGCACCTGTGCGCAAGTCTCCAGGTCGTCCATCGCGATAGGCGGGGGGGCTGATTTGCTCATAATGTCAACATATCACATTGTAATGATATGTCAAATCCCGCTAACGAAGACGGCCCCAGGCGAGGCGCACGCCAGCATGCCGTCTATTCTTTACTGAAATCCCCCAACCCTCGCTTGCGGCTTAGCGATGGATCGAAGACCCACGTGTAAACTTACTTACCTGGCCGCGATTCACCCACACCCAGAATCGTAGCCCCGCACTCCGAGCAGGTTTTTGAATTTACGCTGCCGCGAAGGTCATACCCACAACCACTGCAATAACCCATTCTGGGCCGGTTACGAATCCACCGGATTAACGTGATAACCGGCCAGATAGTAAATGCTACAAACAGGCTCCACATGGGTACCGACACGTACCAGCTCTCTAGACCAACATGCCAGGTAAAACCCGTCCAGCGACTTGGTATGAGGTTAGGCATTGATCTAACGTTATTACCATAATCAGGCGGGTAAGGGTCCATCCTAATTCTCGCTTCCGTATATCGCTCCCAATACCCTATATGTGCCAAGCCTCGCTGGGATGACATTGAGAGGCTCGCGATTGAATCCATGAATAGTGGTTGACGCAGGCTAAATGACCACTTAAATGAAGCGCCCCAAAGCCCACCGACTAGAAGCATCAACGTAACCGTACCGACCACCGAAAACCGGTATAGGTCGCGGCGTATGATGCTCAACGCTAAACCGAATCGACTGCGTCTCGTTGGTATTGAGGTCGATGCCTGTGTGGACATCGGATTACCATATTCCGTATACGGCTTAAAGCTGAATCGATAAACGCATGCCGCTACGGTGAATGCGCTAACCGCCGTGGGAAAAACCGATAGTGCGGTAATAACGAGGGATTCGGACCAGCGGGGCGAATCGCCGCCGACAAATATCAGATAGTTCAGGCCCATCGAATGGTGCCACCACAGAAGAGCCCGATCCATGTGGCCAATAAAAATGACGGCGGACGCCCCCATAAGGATGGCAAAAATGATCCTAGCAACTTTTCGAGCGGTATGACTCAAGTGCGAGAATCTCCGGCTAAAAGGCCTCTTGCAGGATGCGTGCTCTCATGCTGGAAATCCACCTAAACCCGTGTCATTTTTTTTGTACTATGAAAGCGGGTCAATTGTTCGACTCATAGAGGAGGCAGAAATACGGGGGGTGCAAACCATTTTCAAACCCCTATAATGCCTCCGCTGGCCGCGTGCCCGAGTGGACTAAGGGGGCGGATTGCAAATCCGCTGAGCTTGCTCAACGTGGGTTCGAATCCCACCGCGGCCTTTCACCTCCAGATAAATCGGCCCAATACGTCGCAATTTCGATGGTTGTGACGGCAGCATCCGGGCCTCCACAAACCCTAAGCCTTATTTCTGCCCAGCCTCCCCGGCTTCCTCCGAAGGCAGCCGCAGGTCGGCGGTCACGGGGAAGTGGTCGGAGGGGTAGCCATCCAGCAGGGGCTTGTCGCGGATGATGTCGGCGGCGAGGACTTTGACCTCCGGCGTGATCAGTATCCAATCGATGCGGTCGCCGGAGCGTTTGCCTCGGAAGTGGTTGTGCGTGCCATCTTTCCTGCCGTCCTTGTTGCCGGCGGCGGTGTAGGTGTCGATCAGCCGACGCTGGTTCTTCCCGGTGAGGATGCGGAAGGGCTTGGAGCCGACGTCGCAGTTGAAGTCGCCGGTGAGGACGATGTAGGCGTCGGGGTGTTGATCGATCAACTCACGCATCATCATGGCGGAGCGCTCCCTTGAATCTGAGGAGAGGACATCCAAATGCGTGTTGACCGCCAGCAGGGTTTCGCCTGTGACTGTGTCGTCGAGCAGGACCCAGGACGCCATGCGCGGGAAGATCGATCCCCAGGTGCGCTTGCCGGGGCTGCCGGAGTCGTTGAACCAGAGGTGCCCGGCATCGATCTCGGTGAAGCGGATCGTGCGGTAATAGATCGCGCAGAACTCGCCGCTTGTTCTGCCGTTATCGCGCCCCACCCCGTGCATGTCGTACCACTTGAGCTTCTTGCGGACGTACTTGACCTGGTCGTGCTTGCCCTCCTGCGTACCCATCAGGTCGGGGTCGTATGCCTTAATGAGCTTCACCGCGTCCCCACGTCGACTGCGCCAGCTCCTGCCGGTGATGGTGTCGCCGATGTTCGCGACGCGGAGGTTAAACGACATGACTCTAAGTGTCGGGTCGGTCCCATCCCTCGGGTCCTGGGATTGACAGCCGGTGAGTTGCAGGGCGAGCAGGAGGCAGAGGACTGTGGATAGCCCGTTCGCGGCGCGGTGTGCGCCAAGAAAAAGTCTGTCAGGAGCCTTCATAGTCGCCGTTTGCCTCACTTAAGTTCCTTGACATATTATATCACCCGCCTTTTATCCCCTGCGAGCAGACGTTGCGTGTGAATTACACAACGGGGCTGACCCCGCTTCATCCCTAGTCATCCATTCTATCGGCCAATTCTTAGCAGTGTTCTAATCCATACGGCGAGCTATGTTCGGCGACGCCTCGAAGCAACGGCGCACACGGTTACGAGCAATATCGCTCCGGTCGCAGGCTCCGGTGTCGCGCCTGCCAGGATCGATGTACCGGGTACGTTCTCATAGGCGTAGCCGTGTACCAAGGCACTAAACGTATTCAACAAGGGGTCGTACTCTACGGTCAGTTCGATCCACCCGTAGTGCGGGTCGCCGCCGGTCTGTTGTGTGGTCTGTACGCCGATGTACCCACGCACCGGCGTGCCATCGGGATTAAACCACGGGCTTGGCACGGGGGTCGGGACGCCCAGGACATCTTCGAATCGCGTCACCGCCGCCGGCGCGTCGTAGTCCGCCCCCGGCCCGATCGTCGTGAGGTGTGGGAGGTTTTCCGCATCGGGTGGGAGGCTGCCGGAGTTGCGCTGCCAAAGTATAAAGTCGTCCCCGTCGGTTACCGGCCCCGCGGGTTCGGTCAGTGATGGGATGTCGATTGTCGTGTTGAACGGCCCATCGGTCAGCAGCACAGGCGTGCCGGCTTCGACCGGAAGTCCAGCAACCTCCACAAACTCGATCTCGCCCCGCGCCGCGCTATGGCAGAACAGGACCGCCGAAACGATCAGCATCAGAGACTTGCATTTCATGTGACACATCGATGTTCTCCTCTCCATGGCGGCGCAGTATTATCCAAAACCCAGCGACGCTCCGCCCCGCAGCGCCGGGTCTATAGTGAAATGGTTATCTATTCAGAAGGATGCCCACGTGGTTCTCCGCCATCCAGATGCCAAAATGATCCCCACCGCGTATTATAAAGCGACACCGGTGAAACCCAAGCTTAATCCGCCATAAATGGCAAGAAGCTTAATAAGAGGTATCGCTCCCCCGTCCTTCTCCTCAACCGACCTTTTCCATCTCATGCAGCGTGAACCTGTCCACCGCGCCGTCGGTGGCCTGCTTGTAGTCAGCGAGGTGTGGCGTGGCCATGTGCGCCTGCCAGAGGTCTTGGCTCTCCCAGTTCTCGAAGAACATGAAGTGCCCGGGGTCTTCATGATCGATATGCAGGTCGTACGGAATACACCCGGCATCGGCCCGCGACGGCTCGATCAGCTTCTCCAGCGCCGCACGGATAAGCGCTTCCTTGCCCGGCTTGGCGTGGATGTTGGCGACGATGGTCAGAGGCATTCGGGGGTCCTTGGGTTGAATTGTGCCGAGAACGGTATCCGATACCGCTTCATACCCTACTTAATCTTCGGGCTCGGCGAGCTTGATGGTTGAGGGGTCGCCTAACTCGTGGAGCAGGTCTAAGAACGGCTCTTCGTTGCGGGAGTGCCGGGAGGTGAAGAAGTTAAAAAGAAGAACGCCGTCCGCCCCGTTTTTCCAAAGCGTGTCGGCAACCCTGCGGAAGCTGTCTCGATCCTTCTCGACCTCGATCGATCCGTACAACGGCATACCCTCGGGCATCAGCTTGCGGAACTCGGCGAGCGGGAGGGGGAAGTCGTTTCGCAGGTAGTGGGACACGACCAGAAAATCGACCAGTCCTTCGTCCGCCCAGGCCGCGGGGTCAAGCCCGATGGAGCGGTTCTGCTCCGGGGTCGCCAGCACACGCGCTGAGACCAGCAGCGGTCGGCCACGCTTATCGCCGACATCCCGGGCCATCGCCCGCACTTCACGCATCCACCCGGTCATCGTGTCGATGTGTTCCGGCCCCTGGTCCTGGGGGAAGTAGATCGGGAAACGCTGGAAATCCAGGTCGATCCCGTCGATAGGAAATCGCTCGCAGACCTCTCGCAGCTCCGCCAGCCGAAGCGCCCGCACCTCAGGCACCGTGAAGTTTAACGCACCGGGGAACCACGACGCGACGACCGGACTGACCTTGTAATCGGCCCGGCCACCGATGATCTCTTGGAACTTCGGCAGGATCTCGTCGCCCTCCTCGCCGACCCGCCATTCGGGGTGTGCACGCCAGAATCTTGATACCAGCAGCGTGTCATCGACGTGGACGTCGTGGATCTCATTCAGCCGAAACGTGATGAAGACCTCCATCCCCTTGGCCTTGGCACGCTCGACGACCAGCCCGACCGGGTCGTGCCCGGCATCCACCAGCCCACGCAGGTTCGCCAGCGCCCGCTCGATCGATCCCTTCTTGTCAGGCTCCGGCGCGACGCGCATGACCTCCGCCCACTGCTCGTCGGTCATGTCCGACCCGATCATCTCCGTGACCTCGCCGGGGTACAGCATCGGCATGCAGTACTGCGGGTCCATGAAGAACGTCGTCACCTGCGTATCCGCGACCTCATCGACATAGGTATACAAATCCTCCGGCGTCATCGGCGGGACCACGTCGATAAACATGTTCACGCCGTCGTTGTTGTAGATCACCCGACGCGTGCGTTGAACCTCATCGGCGGACACGCAGACGGGGAGGTTGAATAGGATCAAAGCACCCACGAAAAGTGTGTGTATGAAGTGAGCTTGACGGTGTAAGGAACTTCCGAGCGGTGGTATGTAATTCATGGTTTAACAGTATGACCCCGGTTTTTGATGCTGCAAGGCCCCCCGGAGGGTCAGGCATTGAGGGGGATGAATCCCAGTAAGCAGCGCCGACACCGGACCGGGTTAATCCAGGTTATGGAGGGCAGTATCCTGTGCAGATATTCCTGCAAAAAATCCGGAAATAGCTTGCTATCTGCACGGCGGGGTTGTTATAGTATATTCGGTACCTCGACGGTATCGCCGTGCTATTTATCTTATAACAAGTGGAGGGGAATGGAGGCATTTATGTTTTCATCTCCGCGTTGTGTCTTTCTTTTGTGTGTTCTGGTATTTGGTGCCGATGCGTTTGCCCTCCTGACCGTCAATCCGTGGGAGCCGATCTTCAAGGGTGTTGAACACGCGACCGGTGAGACGGATACGCCCCGGCTTCAGAAAGTCAACGCCGTCAGGATCGATCTGCGGGACCCGGATATCAGGCTCATCACCACACCGGGCAACGCCTGGTCGCCCGGCGACACGACCCGTCAAACGGGGTCTGCCTACATGGCGGAAACCGGCGCGCAGGTCGCGATCAACGGACAATACATCGATCTGGCGACGGGCTATCCCTACGGCGACCTCTGGGGGCTTGCGATGCATGAGGGGCAGATCGTTTCGCCGGCCCAGGACCTGCACGCGCTGATCGGGGTGAACCCCGGCACGCTGCTGGTGACGCAGGACAACCAGGCACGCATCGAACAGACCTACCCCACCACGGACCTGACCGGCGTCTGGACCGCGGTCGAGTCCTGGGCGTACCTGCTGGTCAACGGCGTGAACACCGGCGACCCGCGCGTCATCCCCGGCAATGTCGAGCCGCGCTCCGCCGTGGGTCTGAGTCAGGACGGACGCTACCTGATCCTGATGACCATCGACGGACGTCGGCCGGGCTACAGCGAAGGCGCGACCTCCTTTGAGGAATCCGAATGGCTCAAACGCTTCGGTGCTTACAACGGCATCAACCTCGACGGCGGCGGCTCGACGCATCTGTGGACCTCCGAATACGATGGGCCCACCTACGCACTGAACCGACCCACGGAGAACCGCGCCGTCAGCAACCACCTGGGCATCTACGCCGCCCCCCTGATCCCCGAGCCGGCGACGGCGGGGTTGTTGTTGCTTGGCATGATCGGGCTTGCGGGCCGGCGTGTGGTGTGAGGGGGAATAGGTGTATCAATAATCAGTCTCAACCCCGTTTCATGTTCAGCTGCTTATGCTTAAGCATGCAGGTACACGGTCCCTGTAACCTATTCTGCCCAACACATGGCGGGCTCTATGCTGATTGCCCGCACGGGCTACAGCAAACATGATTAAGCCGATTCGGGTATAGTGCGAGATGGCCTCCACCTCGGGTGGGGGCGTGAGACTTGATACAGGGGGACTGGAGATCACCATGATTCGGCAATCAATGTATTTAACTTTGGGACTGTTGGCGGGCCTGACTCTGGGCTGTGAGAAGAAAGAATCGCCCCCCGCCGCGCCCCCGGCAGCCAGCGCCGAAAAAGCCGTGAACGATGCCGCCAGCCAGTCGGCCGCCGCGCAGAAGGCCGCCGCAGACAAGGTTGCCGCGGAGAAAGCGACTGCGGACAAGGTTGCCGCGGACAAGCTGGCCGCCGCGCAGAAGGCCGCCGCGGATAAGGTTGCCGCGGAGAAAGCGACTGCGGACAAGGTTGCCGCGGATAAACTCGCCGCCGCCGAGAATGCCGCCGCCGTTCAGGCCGCGGACCTCAAGAAGGCCGCCGAGACAAAGATCACCACCGCCGATGACGCGGCCGTCGCCAATGCGATGACGATGATCGAACAGGCGAAAAACTACATCCAGGACAACAAGCTGGACCTCGCCGAGAAAACCCTCGAGCAACTGGACAAGATCAAGCCCTCGCTTCCCGAGGCGATCCAGTCCCAGATCACCAGCGCCCACAAAGCCCTGGACCTCGCCAAGGCCACGGACTCGGTCAGCGGCCTGAAGCTGCCCGGGCAATGAGCCGGTAGCCAACGCGATAACGACAAAACCCCGTGACCGGGCCACCGGTCCCGACACTGGGCCGTTTCATCACGAAACGCCCGGTGCTGTCGTTTACCCCCCGGCAAACAAGGCCCGGTTATAGCCCCGCCATCCCGACGGGGGGGGGTGTTCTCACAAATCTCAGCAACCAGCCCCCGTTTCGGCCTTCATTTTCCCAGGCCACTCCTGATCGCCGCCTGAATCTGCTCCGGCGTGCCTTGACCATCCACTTTCACAACCAGCTCCTTGCGCTCGAACAGGTCGAGGGTCGGCTTCGTTTGTGTGGTGAAATCGTGGAGGCGATGCTTGAGTGTTTCTTCGGTGTCATCATCACGCGCGGCCAGCGTGCCGCCGCACACATCGCAGACCCCGTCTGTTTCCGGGCGGTGGTGGATGAGGTTGTAGTCGAGCCCGCACCGCGAACAGATCCGCCGCGCCAGAGCCCGTTTCATGACTACCTCGTCGGACACATCAATGTAGATCACCGCGTCGATGTCGTAGCTTTCGAGAAAAAACGAAGCCTGTGATTCACTACGCGGGAACCCATCGAGTATGAAGCCGTAGTTCCAGTCGTGCATGTCCAGTCGGTCGCGGACGATCTGTTCCACGATCTCATCGGACACCAGGCCACCGGAATCGACAATCCGTTTGATACGGGCGGCGAGTTTGGTGTGTGCCTGAATATTCCAGCGAAAGATATCACCCACGGAGATGTGTACGAGCTTCAGGTCATCAGCAAGCAGCTTCGCCTGCGTCCCTTTGCCGCAACCCTGCGGCCCCATAATAATGTATTTGTTCATGGCTGATAAATCCCGATCGATGCGAGGAATCTGTTCGTGTGAACTTAACATCTTACCTGTTAGGCAAGCTCCCGCTCTCGCGTCGCGGCTCAAGCAGGGCAAGAGGGTCTACCTATGCTACACGGGCTGGTAGCAGAAAAGGCGGCGGGTAATCGGCTATCGACTCCCGAATGCGTTTCTCTCCTCGGTTGTTTACGGTTTGGTGAGAGCGTTTTTGATCTGCTGAGTCAGTGACTGCAAGTTGTATGAACCGTTCCGGACGTGCAGGACCGGGAGTTCGGCGTCGCGGCAGGCTCGGTCAAGGAAGCGGTCGCGGTCGGCCCGGTC
>JAJDCW010000151.1 GCA_029260635.1 Phycisphaeraceae bacterium
GCGCGGGCGGCCTGCATATCTGCGTAGAATTCCGCATGCTCCGCAGGGATGAGCATCGCCTGGGGGTGGTCCAGGAGATAGGCCGAATGCCCCAGGCGGTTAGCCACGTAGATCCCCCCGCCGGGGTCGATCCGGCCGACCCAACTGAATCCGGGTGGTTGGTCCGGTTCGGCCATACGCATCACCGCGCCGGGCGGACGGTCTCCGTAGGATTCGGGTACGCCGGGGAAACGCTCCCCAAAGGCCTCCGTCGTACGAGCACTCACGTTAGACCTTGACTGGTTGTAGCTGTGCATCGCCCACTTGGCGCCCCCAGCCACGACACCCACGACCACCGAGGCGGCCGCGACGCGCGTGATCCAGACCCATAGCGGGGTCTGAGGCGGATCTAACAGGACAGTCCCGCCGCCTGTTCGCAGCTGTCTTGACTTCTGAGTGGTGGTATGCAGCGCCCCGCTGAGTCCGGTCAGCCCCGAGCGGTTTGCCGAGGAAGACGGGACCGTCGCGGGGTCGACCACTAGTGTGGCGGGGTCCACACCCGCCCCGATGTTCTCAAGCCTCAACGCCGAGGCCAGGTTCGCGGCGGTAGGGCGCTGATCGGGGTCCACCGCCATGCACTGCTGCACCAGCATCGCTAACCGCTCGGAACATTCAGGGTTCAGTTCGCGCGGGTCGGGTCGTGGTTCGTTGCGATGCTGTTCAACCACTTCCGTTATTTTATCACCTTCGAAAGGCGTCTCTGCGGTGAGCGAGAAGTACAACGTAGCGCCTAACGAATAAATGTCGTATGCCCCGGTCGGTTCGTTCCCGCGGTTAGCTTCCGGCGGGAGGTAGTGGGGCGTGCCGACGGCCCGGGTGGTGAAATCGAACGGGTCGTTGGGGTCTTCCCACCGGACCAAGCCGAAGTCCACGACCTTGCACCGGCCGTCCCGTGTCAGCATTAGGTTGTGCGGCTTGATGTCCCGGTGGATGATGTTCATCCGGTGGGCGACGGCCAGCAGGGAAGCGGCGTCCGCGATCAGCGGGCAGGCGGCGGCGGGGGGGAGCTTGCCTGTGGCCTTGACGACCTGATAGAGCGTGCCGCCCTCGATCATCTCGCTGGCGATGTACCACCAGCCCTTGTGCTCGTTAATCTCGTAGATGTGCGCGGCGTTTGGGTGCTCAAGCTTCGCCGCGGCGCGGGCCTCCCGAAGGAACTGCTGCACGCCGACCGTGTTCTCTACGCCCTTGATCCGCTTACGTAAAACCTTTAACGCGACGATTCGATCCAGGTTGGTATCCAGGGCCTGGATGACCATCCCCATGCCACCCTCGCCCAGCAATCGCAGCAGTTTGAAGTGGCCAAGCCGTTTGCCGATCCACGCCTGCACGTTGTCCTGCTCAAACGAACTGGCTTCGGGTGGTGGGCGGTTGTCGTCGGCCAGCTGGATGCCGGACGCGTCGGATTGATCCGCACGCTCCAGCTCGATCAGGGTCTCGCTGAAGTCGTCCTCGTCCGCCAGACCGATATGTGTTGATTTTGGGTGGCTCATGGCTTCGCCGCCTGGTCCTGTCCCATGAAATACATCAGTGTCAATACACTCTGTCTACCCTGTCGCTCCTCGCTCACATCACCTTCATCGGAGATCAACACGATGTAAGGAGTGCTGCCCACGCGGCACACACCATCCACGTTCAGATCGCTGAATCGAGCGATCAGGCTGGGGGCGTCCTCTTTGTGTCCGCTCCACCAGTACAACACCGCGTCCAGGTCCGCCAGGGGGTAGGTCTGGTCTTGTTCGAGTTTCGGGCCATTACTCAGGGCCGCGGTAATCAGGTAGCCGTGCGTAACAGGGTCCCAAGACATGTCGGTCACGCCACGGCCCCCCAGGTCCAGCCGGAACAGGTCGGTCACACCCAGCAGGTTGGCGTCTCCGGCATCAAAGGCTTTGTCCACGCCCTGCAGAGCAAAGATCAAGGCGTCCTCGTTGGCCAAGGGGTTGCGCATGCCACACAACAGTGTGCGGTTGTCCGGCGACCATGCCAGACCTTCGACGTTGCCCCACCGCGGCGTGTTCTTGTTCCGTGCGACGTTGTAGGAACTGTACCGCTTAACCCTCAGTGCCTCGAAATGGGCGTCCAGTGCTTCACGTATAGGGATGCCGGAGAGCACCTTGACTTCACGCTTGATGACGCTGCCTGAACTATCGAGACTGACGCGGGTCAGGTGCGCCCGCTTCGCCCTGTGGCTGCCTTCCTGGTCGTTGCTCAACGAACACATGACCAGGACCTCGTGCCCACCGCTGTGGGTGGGCCTGGCAGTGACGGCCTCGGCGTCCAGCATCAGCAAACGCTCATTGTCGACCACGACCTGAGCTTTGGGCATTTCGATAACTAGGTCTTCTGCGTCGAGGTCTACGAGTGAAGTCAACAAGATGTGGCTGTGTCGATCGCTGGTCATCACCAGGCGGTCACCCGCCCATGTCACGCCCGAACACTCAAGCGGTTTGGGCTCGGGGTCTTGAGGATGGATAGACGTGAGCAGGCCGACGGTGATGTCACGCTGCGCGACCACCGGCGGATCGACAACGCCGTATCGCACGTCCAGCGCCTGGCCCGCGGCTTGCCGTGAAGCCAATACCAGGCAGCACGCCGTTGCGATACGCATCAATCTGGAAGCCCACGGCTCCCTGGCCTTGTTGGTAAACCCCACACGCATCAATGTCGCCCTCAGCGGTGGCTTGAAATGATACTATATCTTAACCAATGTCAGGCGCTTCAGGCAAGATTAATTGATACAACAAGAGGAAACTTTCAGGAAATCGTCTTAGGGCAGGTTCGGCGGCCGATAAGAGATGGCAATTCAAGGCTAAGGCTACATATTACGCTAAGTATGAGTGTTTGAGTCAAAGACTATGTTATCCTCGCGGACGAGTGGGCGCTCACTCATAGACGCCTGCCAATCACGATTCGTAATAACCGGCGATCAGGAATCGTGACTCGCTCAGATTATATCTGCATCCGACAACGCATCCTCAACGTCAGCCATGTGGCCCGCCAAAATCAGTTTGACAACACCTGATAATCACTGGAAGCGTTAGGTCTTTCGCGACGGGCCGGACAAACCCGTACTTGTATCTGACAACTTTTTGGATTACTTGCCCGGATATGCTTCTCTTCACATCCAGAAGAGATAGGGGTTGGGCTATACTCCGTGATTATTATCTGTGGAGGTTCATAGCGATGCAGGATGAGACGAGGCGTGAATTTCTCAAGATGGCGGGCAGCCTGTCGGCCGGGCTGATGCTCGGGGCGTCGGGGTGTGCCGGAAATGCTCGGCGTGTCGGTACATCCCCGAAGACACCCGCTGTCAGCGCTGCCGGCCTTTCTGCCGAGCCGCTGGACACCGTCCGCATCGGCATGATCGGGGTTGGTGACCGTGGCTCACAACACCTGGACAAGCTCGTTCAGATGAAGCACGCCCAGATCGTGGCCATCGCCGATCCCTACGAAATTGCGGCGAACAAGGCCAGGAAGTTTTGCACTAACGCCGGTCGTGACGTGCCCACACTCTACACCGACGGCGACCACGACTATCAGAAGCTGCTTGAGCGCGACGACATCGACGCCGTCATCATCTCGACGCCGTGGCGGTGGCACTGCCCGCAGGGAGTCGACACAATGAACGCCGGGAAACACGCCTTCATCGAGGTGCCGATGGCCTTGACCCTCGACGAACTCTGGCGACTTGTTGATACCTGTGAGAAGACGCGCCGCCATTGCATGATGATGGAAAACGTCAATTACGGCCGAGATGAGCTTCTCGCATTGAACCTGTGTCGACGCGGGGTACTCGGCGAATTGACCCACGGCGAGGCCGCCTATATCCACGACCTGCGTTCTCAGATGAAACACATCGAGAACGACACCGGTTCCTGGCGAACCGGCTACCACACCCGTGAGGATGGCAATCTATACCCGACCCACGGCCTGGGCCCAGTCGCGCAGTACATGAACATCGACCGTACCGACGACCGCTTCCACTCGCTGGTCTCTATGAGTAGCCCCGCGCTCGGGCGTCAGAAATATGCGAAGGCGCATTTCCCGCCGGATCACCCGCGCAATCAGGTGAAGTACATCAGTGGCGATATGAGCACAAGTCTCATCAAGACCCACATGGGGCGAACGATCATGGTTCAGTGGGACACCGCGACGCCGCGCCCGTACTCCCGGTTAAACCTGATCCAAGGAACCCTCGGCGCGTTCGCAGGATTCCCGACACGTCTGGCGATCGAAGGCCGTGGCAGCTACCACGAGTGGACCCAGGGCGACGGCATGCGGGAAGTCTACGACGAGTTCGAGCACCCGTTATGGAAACGCATCGGGGAGGAAGCTACCCGCGCAGGCGGCCACGGCGGGATGGACTACGCCATGACCTTCCGCATCATCGAGTGCCTGCACAAAGGTTTGCCGATGGACCAGAATGTTTACGAGGGCGCAAGCTGGTCCGCGGTTCGCCCATTGAGCAACTGGTCTGTCGCCCACGGCGGCCGACCGATCAAGTTCCCGGACTTTACCCGCGGCAAGTGGCGAGACACGTCGCCGCTCGGCATCATCACTTGACTCGTATCAGATATCCGTCCAGCCAATAAAAAACCCCGGCTTACGCCGGGGTCTAAGAATCAGACAAAGCGGGAGGGGTGCTTTGTCGTTTGATTACAGGTCGAACTGTTCACTGTCGCCGCCTTCATTTTCTTTACGGTCACGTCTGGGGCCGTCGCCATTGCCACGTTTCCCGTCACGATCGCCGCGTTTTGCCTTGCGCTCTTCGCGGTTCTTCTTCATCTTCTCAATGTTCTCATCGAGTTGGGCTTTCTGGTCGTCGTTGAGCATCTCGCGGACCGCTGCCATCTTCTCTTCTCGGGTCTGGTCGGATTGCATGGTCTCACGCAGCTTGGTCTTCTGGTCGTCGTCCAGGTCGAGGTTGCCAAATATCCGGCCGTCACGTGCCCGGCGTCCATCCTTAGGTGGTCCGTCGCCGTCGTGTCCTTCACCACCGGGGCCTCTACGCCCGTGCTGAGGGCCGTCGCCCCGACCGTCCTTCCAATTCTCCATCCGTTCACGCATCTTCGTGACCCGCTCATCGAACGTCGCCTGCTGCTCTTCATTGAGTATCGCCCGGATCTGGTCGTGGCTCGCGTCAGGCTTTGGGGCCGACTCCATCAGCGCCTTGATCTCGTCGCGCACGGCTTGGGCCGCAACCTGGTCCTCGGCCTTGTGGGCCTCTCGCATCTTATCTTTCAATGCCTGGAACTTGCCTTTGTTGGCTTCGTGCCAGGCCTTGCGCTCCTCGCCGTGGGCCTGCATGATGTCTTTGATCTGGGCTTTCTGGTCTTCATCAAGTTCCATACCACCGAACAATCGCTTGCCCATATCGCCTCGGTCGCCTCGTGGCCCGCGGTCTGCGCGTTCACCTTTTTCACCACGCTCACCGCGTTGCGGTCGGCCTTCGCCGCCCCGCAACATCTTGCGTGCACGATCCCCGTCGCCGGGCCCGTCGCCATCCTGTTGCGCCATCGCCACCCCGCCGGTCAACGCCAGCACCGAAGCGAGGATCAGGGCTTTGCCTGTCGTGTTCTTGATTTCAAACATGGTCTATGTCCTTTCGAGAGACTTTTATAAACGGGTCATTTCCCCGGTTTTCACAAGCTATAACGCCCCCCGGCCTGGTTTATTGCAGGCGGTTCGCCTGCTGGCTGGTCCATCGGTCATTCTCGCTCTATGATCCGTCAATTACCCATAAGACACTTATCGGCCAACCGCCGGGACCCAACCATGTCACCACCACCACCCCAGAACGCACAAACCCCCCAGCCCGCAACCCTGCCCGGCGTCGATCGCATCATCGCCGTGGGTGCCGGGAAGGGCGGCGTCGGCAAGTCCACCGTCTCGGTCAACCTCGCCATCGGCCTGGCCCGCGCCGGCCTGAAAATCGGCCTGCTGGACGGTGATATCTACGGCCCATCCTTCCCCACCATGCTCGGTCTCGCGGGGCAACAACCCAAAGCCAACGGCAACCAGTTGCTGCCCTTCGAGACACACGGCGTCCGGGCCATGACCCTCGGCGCGCTTGTTGAAGCAGAGAAGCCACTGATCTGGCGCGGCCCCATGGCTCACGGGGCATTCAAGCAGATCGCCATGCAGACGCAGTGGGGCGATCTGGATTATCTCATCATCGACCTGCCCCCCGGCACCGGCGATGTCCCGCTGACCCTTAGTCAGATGTTGCAACTCACCGGCGCAGTCGTTGTCTGCACCCCGCAGAAGGTCGCACAGGACGACGCCCGCCGGGCCGTGCGCATGTTCCAGACACTCAACGTCCAGGTCCTGGGTGTCGTCGAAAACATGAGCTACTTCATCGGTGACGACGGCAAGGAATACGATATCTTCGGCAAGGGCGGCGCTCAGACTATGGCCTCCCAGATGGACATCCCCTACCTCGGCAGCCTCCCGATCAATACCACCCTCCGCGCCAACTGTGACGCCGGCGATCCCACGGCTAATTTTGCTTCCGGCGGCAAACTCGCAGCAGAGCTGACGGCCCTGGTCAACAATTTCACCGCCCGCACCGACAGCTTCATTGCCTCGGGCGGCGCGGAACAACCGACGATCAGTGTGACCTGATGCTTGTAACACATCTCACCCATATCGCAACGGATCGTTACATTCATAACCTTTTGATGTAACTGTGTTACGCTCATTTGATTTCATCTGATTGCTCCGCCCCGCGGCTGCTGTACCGGCGACAAGATGGTTTAATCGTTATCACTTGGAATAGCTCGCCTAAGCAAAAGCACGGTATACTGTAGGCGGCCCCGTGATGAGCAATGGACACGAAGGGGCGGGTTGTCTTATATTGCTCCGCCTGATGGATTCTGTCAACCTGTCGTGACCGCATTGTCTTTTCCATAGCGATGTCTCACCACGGCAGCCCGGTATAGCAGACGACGATCATTTGAAACCAGCCATGCATCTTGGAGACTCATAACCGTGGATAATAAACCATCGTTCGAACTGACCGAGCACTACTTCATTTCACTGCGAGAAGAAATCCTTCAGACCCGGGCCCGCATCTACCGCACCCTGCTGGCCGGAATCATCGGCTCCCCGATCCTGACCTACTACGCCCTCCAGGCCGACACGCACTTCATGGTGCTTATGCTCGCGCCGTTCCTGGTCATGATGATCCTCATGCTCTACATCTCCGAGCAAGCCTCGATGATGCAGCTCGGCCGATTTATCAAGGAGAAGGTCGAGACGGGAGAGGAAGGCTGGGAGCACTGGCTCAGCGCCAAACGTGATACCGCCCCCGAGCCACAGATCTTCCATACCTTCGCCTTCCTGTGCGTGATCTTTTACGTCATGCTCGTCTGTCTGGCGTTCCAACGCTTCTCACACATGAAGGGGGCCGGCAACCCGCAAGGCTTCGACTTGTTCATGTTCGAGTTCTGGCGTTACGGTGTCCCGGTCCTCTACATCCTCGCAACCCTCTGGGTCGTCTTCACCTTGGTTCACTTCTGGCGTACCGCACTGAAAACCTGACACCGCGCCACCAGTAACTCAATACACACATATATCCAACCCGCTCAGTCCCACGCCCCGATGAGACCTTCGCTCGTCACGTCGTGGGGCTGTCGCGCATCCCGTGCATGGATGAGTCATCGATCGATAGCGTCTTAGCCAACAACCTCGGTGACGTGATCTCTGGTCTCAATGCGCCCTCAACCGCTTGCGGTTTAGCGGCGGATCAAAGATCCGCACGTCAAACTAACTTGTATTGGCCGGTTTTAAATTTACCCACTTCCAGAATCGCCTCCCCACACTCCTGACAATTGGCCGACCCCGCGCTGCCGCGAAGGTCATGCCCGCGGGCGCGACAGTAACCCTTCATTGCTTTCTCCTCAATCGCGGGATAAAAACGATACCAGGCCAGGTTGCTAAGCATAAGAATGGAACCCATAGGGGGAAAGTGACAAACGTACTCGTGGAATCACTAAACACACCAAAATACCACCAGCGTTTAATGCTTGGATTTATCTTCGATGTGAATCGAATACGTCCAACATAATAATCCATTGGGCGGTCGAGCGATTTGTAATAGTCAACATAGACCCTCCCTTTTGTGATATCTGTGCTTATCCCGGTGTTGATAGAAAGCGGAAAACTTGTGTTGGCGGGCCATAAGAAAGTTATTATCCAAATAATTCCCACGCAAATGGCCAACGCAGTTACGCACATCAGCGCCCCTCGATACACCCATTCACGTTTCTTCCGCACTCGAGTCATATCACCCCCTCACCCGGTTCCAAGGCATTTTCGTCAGCAACATCCCCATGCCGCACCAGTCGGTCGCCCCCGCGAACACCAGCCCGCAGCCGACAAACCCAGGCACGATTAAGAACCACGGGCTCACCAGTGCTGACAACGCCGACCCCGTCGCCACCAGCGCACCGGCCGCGATCCGTACCTGCCGTTCGAGTGACATCATCTGCTTCCCCCGCACCACCGCCAACCCAGCGCGTTCGCACGCCGGTGTCCCGCCCTCGACGCTCACCGCCACCACGCCCGCCGCAACCAACTTCTCACACGCTTGCCGTGCACGACCGCCACTCTGACACACCACATAAACCGGCGACTCACCCGCGCCCACACGGTCACGCTTCAACGCTTCCGGGTCAAGGCCTCCTAGCGGGACGTTCCTCGCCGATTCCACATGTGCCCCCGCATACTCCATCGGCGTCCGCACATCGATCAGGTCGATCCGCTCATCACGCGCCAGCAACGCGCCTAATTCTTCCGGGGTAATCGTTTGAATCACCATCGCTATACGCCTCCTTGTGTCAAAGTACGCCCTGCTAACGCATGCACTCGCATCGTCGCGCCCCCGGATAAGTTAAAGACCTCCGAAAATCCACGCTGCATCAATACTCGGCAGGCCACATACGACCGCAACCCACTGGCGCACGTCACCGCGGTCGGCCTCGTCGGGTCCAACTCACCGATCCGGTCACGCAATTCATCGACCGGTATCGCGATCGTGCCCTCCACCCCCGGGAAGGGGGTCTTCGCAATCTCTCCCGGCGACCGTACATCCAAGACCTGCATACCCGACAGGTCCGCGCCCCCGTCTAACACCTTCACGTGGCCGTCTAATTCATTGCACGCGGTGAACGCCGCCATATGCACCGGATCTTTCGCCGCACCGAAAGGCGGGGCGTAGGTCAGGTCCAACCCTGCGAGGTCACGCACCGTCGCGTCGAACCGCATCGCGGTGGCGATCACATCAATCCTTTTATCGATCCCCTCTGGGCCCACCGCCTGCGCCCCCAGCACCTTCCCCGTGCCAGGCTCGTAGACCAGCTTCAAGACCATCTGCTTGGCACCCGGGTAATACCCCACGTGATGATTCGCCAGAATGGTCACGCTCGTCGCATCCTGTCCGACGCGCTGGGCCTGCTTGCTCGATAACCCGGTCATCCCCGCCGCCAGCCCGAATACCCGCGCGATGGCCGTGCCATACACAGGCGTCTGCGCATCCGCCTTCCCCGTCGCCGCGTGCTCCCCCGCGATCCGGCCGGCACGGTTCGCCGGCCCCGCCAACGGCACACGCATCCGCGCACCGGTCGGCCCATACGCATACTCAGCCGCGTCACCC
>JAJDCW010000152.1 GCA_029260635.1 Phycisphaeraceae bacterium
CCGATGGGAAAGACAACGCCCGCGGTCTGCGTGGATGGGGAGCCGGGGGCGGAAAAAGTCAGGACGGCGCTGGGCGCGGGGTTGCCCGTCCCGGGATCTACGCCGTCGGTGAGTGTGAGTGGGCCGCTGGTGTCGATGGGCGCGTTCTTGCCGCCCTTGCCGACGGAGCCGCTGATCTTCTTGGCCATGGTTGGGTCTCCTCTACATTAGGTTTGCATTACTGAGGTCATCCGGTTGGCTGTATTTGACGGGTTGAAGACCACACAGCTTCACGGCTGTGGCTCGTGGTGTCAACGTACGATCTGCCATTGATTCCTGGCCGACATACGACTCGTAATCAGCGTTTGTTTCGGCGATTGATGCACAACAATGCAGCGGCGAACAGGCTCAACGTGCAGGGTTCCGGGACGTAGCTGGTGGTGAAGAAGGAGAGTCCGCCGACGATGTCGAAGTAGTCTTTGGGGTCGGTGGAGCCGGGTGAGCCGGGGCGGTAGAGGCGGAGGGACTCGGGGGCCATCCAGCGGACGGGGCCGACGCCCCCGGAAGCAGCGCGGAGGTCCGGTGGGCCGTCGTTGCCGAAGAGCAGGAACTCGCCGGGTGCGGACTCGAAGTTGCCGCCGTTGGTCTGGACGAGGAAGTTTCGTGCGGCGATATCGCGGTGGACGATACCCTCGCCGTTTGCGGCGGGTGTAAGCGCGGTGTTGTCGAGGGTGAACGAGACGGACTGGACACCGCCGGGCGTGCCGGGGTCGGCGGAGGACTGGTACAGCGGGTTGTCGCCGTGCATGGTCTGGTCTTCGTAGAGCGGGTTGTCGATGACGGCGCTGGGGGTGAAGGTGACGTTGAGATTGGTGGGGCCGATGAACTGGACGATGTTGGGGTGGTTGCCCAGTTTGCCCATGACGTTGGCCTCGTGCTTGAATTCGTCGGCGTGTATTGGGGCTGAGAATGTGAACGCGAGGGCCATCGCGAACAGAGACGTACAGATACGGGGCATCTGAGGTTTCTCCCTTCCGTTGACGGCTAATGTGCCGTGGATCTGTAAGCTTGTATTCTACCAGATGCTTACGCAGAATTACACTGTTTTTATCTCAAAATAGTCGGGCCCGTTACCCACCCGACAGATGGTGGTTTGGCGGGCCACGACGGCAGACCGCAACCGCCTACGATGTGTGTGGAGGCCATGACGTTGGACAAAGACACTCTGCACATGCTCGCGGCACGCAACAACGCCATCTGGTGCGACACGGTCTGCCGCGCGCACGGCGTCCCCGGCGAGATTCACGAGAGCTGCTGGGTGAACCCCCACGACGTCCCACCATTTCATTCCAACATGACTACGCTCCAGAGTGAACAGGGTGTCGCGGCGCAGCTTGAGCAGATCGCAAGGCTTGAGCGGGAGCGGGGCGAGGCTTTTGGATTGAAAGACGGTTTCTGCCGGCTCGATCTTGCCGACCGGGGCTTCCGTGTTTTGTTTGAGGCGTCGTGGATTTGGCGCGAAGCTGACAAGGAAGTGCCGGGGCATGCGGATGAGACGCTGGAATGGTCGGCGGTAGAAAGTGCGGCCGAACTTGCGGTGTGGGAAGCGGCATGGCGAGGGCACGAGCTTCACGCGGAGGGGTCGTTGCCGCCGCGCCAGTTCCCGGAGGCCTTGCTTGAAGAGCCGGGCGTGGTGTTTTATGCGGGCCGGGATTCGGCTGGTGCGGTTGCGGCGGTGGGGATCGCGAACCGGACGAGGCCGGTGGTGGGTGTATCGAATGTGTTCGCGTGTGACGAGGGGAAGGGGCCTTGGTGGCCGGGGCTGATCCGAGCGGTGGGCGATGGGTTTCCCGGGTTGCCGATCGTGGGGTATGAGCGGGGGGCGGACCTGGAGCGTGCGTTAGGCGTGGGATTCGAGGTGATCTCACCGTTGCGGGTGTGGTGCCGGTAGAGGTGGGTTTTAGATAATCAGGAGCGCTAAGCCGCAAGCGGCACGGCGATCTGCGATCGCCCGCTAAACCGCAAGCGTGGATAGGGGAATAGTTGAAGTGGTATTGGAGCGACCCCGGCCAATACCCTGCGGGTATGTCCGGGTTTGGGCGTAGGAGTTGTTAGTCGTCCTGATCCTCGATGTATTCCTTGAACTCGCCGTTAGCTTCGGCTTCGTCGAGGTATTTCTGGAAGTCGCCCATCTTGTAGCTGATGAAGCAGAAGGCGTGGTGGAGGGTGAGCCACTCGATGTCGGTGGGGTCGGCGTCGAGGTCCTGACGCATGCGGTTGAGTTCGGCGAGGAAGGGTTCGAGTTTCATGTTGAGTAGTCTTGAGGCTTGAGTAGTTCGGCTTGTGTTTGATCTGCGGGGATCATCTGCCTGCAATCATAGGTCGGGGATCGGCTAGGCAACCGCGGCGGTGATTTTTTTTGCGGCGTCGGTGAGGTCGCTGCCGACGGTCATGGTGGGGATGTCGGCCTTGGCGGCTTCGAGGATCTTGCGGGCCGGTTCGACGTTCGTGCCCTCGAGGCGGACGACCAGGGGGACGGTGAAGCCGACTTCTTTGGCGGCGGTGACGATGGCATTGGCGATGGTGTCACACTTGGCGATACCGCCGAAGATGTTGACCAGGACGCCCTTGACCTTGTCGTCGCCGAGGATGATGCGGAAGGCCTCGGTGACGGCCTCTTCGCTGGCGGAGCCGCCGACGTCCAGGAAGTTGGCGGGCTCCTGGCCGTGGAGCTTGATGATGTCCATGGTGGCCATGGCGAGCCCTGCACCGTTGACCAGGCAGCCGATGTTGCCATCAAGCTTGATGTAGGAGAGCCCGAATTTGTTGGCGCGGGTCTCATCCGGGTCTTCCTCGTTGGGGTCGGCGAGCTCGGCGATGTCCGGGTGACGGAAGAGCGCGTTCTCGTCGAAGTTGACCTTGGCGTCGATGGCCAGGACTCGGCCGTCGGGGTTGTCTGCGTCCGCCGGCGTCAGGATCAATGGGTTGATCTCGGCGAGCCCGGCGTCGGTGGCGAGGAAGAGCTTGACCAGGTTGGTCATGATCTTCGCGGCCTGCCCGACCTGCTTGCCCTTGAAGCCCAGGAGGAAGGCGACCTTGCGTGCCTGGAAACCAAGGAGCCCCGCGACGGGGTCGATGGGTTCGCGGAGGATCTTCTCGGGGGTCTTCTCTGCGACGGCTTCGAT
>JAJDCW010000153.1 GCA_029260635.1 Phycisphaeraceae bacterium
CTATTTCACCCCGAAGCCCACGTTCTCCCGGACGTGGGACCGCTGCCCCGTAATATTTACCCCCGTGCTTCCACACCCCCCGGCACAAACCGCTCAAACTCACCCTCGCTGGGCAGCCCCCACACGGCCCACATCTCCCGCGTCTCCGGCGACATCACGCACGCCCCCGACGACTCCACGTCATAACCCACCACCGGTGTCTGGCACACCGAGAACCCGTCTCCCTCGCGGTACCGTGTCAGTTCGATCAACACATCCTTATTAATCTGCCCCGACCGCTGATTTAGAAACGCCCGCGCCTGCTCCAGCCGGGTCGCCGTGCTCTGCATCGCCAGCTCCGAGCGCGGCCGTTCCAGATTCACCAGTTCTGGTGCCACACAATGATTCGCGTGCGCGATCGTCGTCTCAAGAGGCGTCACCGCTCGCAGGCTCGGCACGGCTTCGACATTAAAACCCTGGCCGTCAGGCCCCATCACCAGATAATTATGTGCCCCCGCCAGGTCCGCGCCTTCAAGCACCGCCATCGCCGCGTCCAGGTCCGTCTGCGCCAGCATTTTCCGCACCACGAAGGGCCAGGTCACGCCTTTCTTCCCCTCGGTGGTGTAGAGGTTGTTGATCCCCACCGCGATCCCCGCGTCGTTGATCCCGATCATCCCGACGCAGCCGTTCAGCGTAAACGTCATCACGTTTGGCCCAACGTTCGGCCGAACATCCAGCATGACCACGTAAGGCGTCGCCGTCGTGTGCATGTCCCACGTCTGGGCCATGTACCCACGCCCATCGGTCGATTCGCTCGGCGCGGTCAGCACCGCGGTGCAACCCCCCGGATCGTCTACCACGTGCTGATGTAACGCGTCCACGAAATCCGTGAACCCGTTCATGATCAGGAGCTCCACCATCGGCACCCCCGACCCGTCCGCCAAGCCTTCAAGCTCGGCACACAACGCCTCATCAAACCGGTGGTGGTAGGGCATGCACCGCGCCGCCAGGTCAAGGATCACCTGGTGATGCACCCCCGCCCGGGCCCAGTCGTCGGTCGCGCACAGCCGGAGCCTTTCCTCGGTCAGCCTGCCGATAGGCTCGGCGTAGGCTTGGCCGTGCTGAAAACCAAGATCGTAAGGGTCCCCGCTGACGGTCAGGCTGCGGATAGACGGCACGGCAGACTCCTTAAACGAGTAAAGACGCACAACGCATTATACACCTCACGATATAAATAAAATCTCACCAACCACCAACCTTAATGCGTCAACGCATACGCCAGGATATTGACGTTCAGCTTCCGAGCACTCTTGACCTCGTTGCCCCCGCAGCAGCAGCACTCCGGCCCGGCGTTGGCGGTGTCGTTCAAACCATCGGGTGACCAGACCATGACGACTCGTCCGTCGATCTCCAGGGCGTCCAGTACCGGCAGCCTCGGCCCGCCGGATTTGTAACGCGACTGTTCGATGTCGTACACACTGTGGTAGATCGGGTGGTCGGACTGAAGCCGGATCAGCTCGGCGTCCGGGTAGGCCTTCCGCATGACCCGACCGAAGCTCGTGTTCCAGGGCTTGGAGCTGCACCCCGCCGACGCGAGCAGGAACCCGCCGCTGTCCAGGTAGTCGCGCAGGTTGGTCAACTGCTGGTCGTTGATTGTGAACTTCCCCTCGCCGGTCATCACGACGAACGGGTAGTCGAACAGCTCGGCGGAGTCGAGACGAACGTCTTCGAAACTGGGGTAGGCATTGATATTTGTCTCTTCACGGACTTCTTTGAGGAACTGGTCGGAGAAACAGACCGAGGTCTTTTCGTCCGCGTAGGTCAGGTTTGCGCAATAGACCGTGCCGTCCGGGGCGTTTGTGTCAACGGCGACGTCGTCATCTGCTTTGTCCTGCGCGTGCAGCATGCTCACGGAGGCAAAAATCAGGGTCAGGCAAAGCAAGGCCTTGATCGCGTGATGCGTGTAACTTGAATACATGCCCGGTCTCCTTGGATTGACACGTTTAACTATTCTACCGGCTTTCCTCGGCGATCCGCTTGAAATACGCCTCCGCCTGCTCGCGGTACTGCACGGGGACGCCCGGCTGAACCGTCACGCCGTCGCCAAAGCGCGTCGCAGACTCGGCGTGGATGATCTCCGCGCCCTCGCCGGTCTCTTCCGTGGTGTATCCCGGGATGCCGTGTCCGTTTCCTGTTTGCCTTCGATTACCACGCACACCTTCCGCGTCACTCTCCCCGGGGGCGCCCGGCACGTTTGGCCCCATCATCGCCATCTTTGCCACTGAGCCCGACATCCCCGCGCCCTGTCCACCCTGCGTACCCATGCTGGGTACACCCGCCCCCATCCCCGCCATCATCTGATTCATCGCTTTCTGCATCTGCTCTCTGGGCAGGCTGAAACACCCGTCCAGGTCGCCCGAGCCGGCCATCGCCGGGCCCGAGTCGCTTAACAATGAATCGAGGTCTTCCGCGGCCTTGAGCGCCGCCTGGTGTGCCAGGCCACCGCTGCCGGCCCGCGCCGCTTTTTCGGCGGCACCCTGGGTGGTTGTGATCTTCAGCCCGTCGATCTGATCCACGACCGCCATCGCGCCCGCGCTCATGTTCGGCAACGCTTGGGCCGCCTTCGTGGCCGCGATACTCAACGCCCCGGCCGCGTCGGCCAGATCCTCACGCAGCGTTTCCTGTTCCTGTGCTAGCGACTCGGCACGTTGTTGTTGCGCCTCGGTCAGCACCGTCTGTCCGGAGAGCCCCGACATCCGCACCGCCAGCTCCGCCTGCTCGAACGCGACCCGCCGGATGCGTTCACCCTCCCGGATCATCGCCTCGGCGAGAGTCAGCCGTTCCAGGTCTCGCTCCGTCGTTTGCGCCTGTTGTGCGGCTGCCTGATCGAAGGGTTTATCCGCCAGAGCGAATTGTTCCGCCGCCTGCGACGCGGCCGCGCATGCCGCTGCGTTGTCGGCGGCGCACATCGTCTGCATCGCCTCGGCCAACGCGTCGGACCGATTTGACTGTGTCTGCAACTGCTCACTCAATTGGTCAAGCATCTGCTTATAAGGCTCCTCGAACTCGTACAGCGATGCCTGCTCCGCACGTTCGGCCAGAGCGTCCGCCAGCTCACCGGATCGATCAGCGTAGTCTTGCAGTTCTCGTTGCAGGGCCTCGACCGCTTCCCGCTGCTGGTCGGTCATCGTCCCGGGTTCGCCGGCCTGGGCCTGGATGGCTTCGATCGCTTCGAGCAACGCCTCCCGCTGCGCCGCCAGCTCGGTTAACTGGTCCTGGATGGACTCGAACTCGCGCTGTAAATCTTCAACACGGTACTGCGAACGCGCCAGGTCCATGTACTGCTGCATCGTGATGATGTGGGCGAAGTGGATCGGTGTCTCCGCCATCTGCGGCGAGCCCGGGTGGTTGTCCCAGACGGCGGCGTAGTACTTGATGACGTCCCCCGCCGACGCGCCCAGGCCGCGCGGTGCGAGTTTGTGGTCGGTGTGCCCCGCCGTCTGGTTGGCGTTCGTGTAGGAAAGATCAAGCGGTATGTTTTGTGTCGGCTGGTCGTTGACGCCCACGTGTATCTCGGCACGACTCACGCCGATGTCGTCGCCGACCCCGACCGCGACATCGATAGGCCAACCCTCGGGCACCATGATCTGTCGGTCGGGGAGCACCACGTCGATCTTCGGCAGGCGGTCCGGCACGACCTTTATGTCGCCTGCCGCCGTCTCCGCGCCGGGGGAGTCGTCCGAACCGGTCAGGGTCAGCTCATACGTTCCGGTCTTTTGCAGCGTGAAGCCCACGTGCCCGGCGTGCGCGTCGATGGAGTCTGGCACAAGTGGTTCGGTCTGCACCGCCGAAGTGTCCGGGTTCTCCGGATCGGTCAGGCGCAGCTCGCCGCCGCTCAACGGGACGTTGCTGGTGACATGGATGAGTACCTCGGTCCCGGCCAGTCCGCAGAGGGGTCTTGATGACAGTGGGCGTGTCATGTCCGGCCAACCGGTGTAGTCGGGGTTGCGCAGCGTCACCCGTGCGTGTTCGATCAACGGCGCGCGGTCGGTCGGCAGTGTGTAGAGACGGCTGCGTCCCCGGGGCGTATCTATATAAAACTGACGGTCCTGATCGACACGGTCGACACGCATCGTGTAAAATTCGGGAGCGTTGTTCTCCGGTGGGGCGGTTGAAGCCCCCTGAACCGGCGATGTGTTGCGATACATCGGCAGGCCCGGCAATTTCTGCCCGTCTTCCACGAAGACCACATACGCACGCCCCGGCAGGTCCGGGCCGCTTAACGTTACACGGACATCCGCCGGCTTCCCGACGTAGACCTGCTCGGGCTTGATCTGTACATCGAAACGCAGCGACGTGTAGGGCGGCAGGTCGGCAAACGGGGCGATCAGCCTGGGCACGACCGCGCGGAACACCGACGGGTTGACGACATAAAAGAGGATGAAGCAGACACCGATCACCCCGACGATCTGGACCGCACGGAATAGGGGGGCTTTATCGATGACGTCACGTGGCACGACACCCCGTGCGACTTGCTCGCCCCGATCGATGGCCGCGTCTCGCAGCGTGCCGCTGACCGTGGGTGTTGTCTGCGTAGACAGGTCCACCGCGTTGATCAGCTGGTTGTCCGGGATGCCCAGTCGGTCTTCGATCGTCAGCGCCACCCCCCGGTGGCGTGACTTATTGTGGCGGGCCCGTTGAATCACCGGCCAGGCCGCGATCGCGGCCACCACGATCAGTAAAGCATCCAGCGCCAGCAGACCGTACAGATTAAAACCAAACTCCGCGTCCAACAGGACCGCGAGCAGGACCGCCGTGAAGACGACCGAAGCCATAGTCAGTGTCGCGGTCGTGATCCGCGACCACCACAGCGACCTGCCCGTACGTTGGATCAGTTGATCGATGTGTAGTGTGGTCACAACAGACCTCCCGCCCGGCGTAGCAGCCACTCGGCGCCCACCCAGCTTAGCACCAGCCCCAGCACCCAGCCACGGTCCCATAGATAGTAGGGCGTTGCGGGCGTCTTTGCAGCTTCCCGCTGTTTATCCAGCAGAACCTTGAGCGATTCCGGCTCCGCCGGGTCCAGGCAGCGTCCGCCGCTGAGTTCGGACAGTGTCCGTAACGCGCCGCGGTCCGCCGAGGTGTACAGCCGTTCGATGTCGATGTTGTAGCAGTTGAACTTGGCTTCGATCGCGCTGCCTGTCCCGTCGCCCGCGTCGTCTGTTCCGTTTTCGATCACACGCACGCGGTGCACGCCCGGCTGCTTGGGGTAGATGTACGCACGCCGCCGTGTCGTGCTGCCCGGCACGGGGTCCAACGCCGGTTCGATCGTCCCGCCGCCCGGCACGTCGACGATCACCCGCGCCGTTACGCCGTCAAACCCCGTCCGGCTGACCACGTCCAGGCTGATCGGGTCGCCGACCGCGACGCCCCGGCGCGACAACCGTACCGTCACGTCCTTGCCCGGCTGGTAGTCGCTGCCCAGTGCGAGCCAGCGCACCATGTCCATCCAGAATCGCTCGAAGGTGTCGCCGCCGGTGCGATTTTGTCGCGGGCTGAGGCCCCAGGTCCAAAGCCCATCGCCTAAGACGGCCGCGACCATCCCCCGGCCGTAGGGCATGGTGACGATCGCCGGCTGACTCTCACCGTTGTTTCCCAAGCCTGCACGGTGCGCCCGCGCCACGACCCGCGTCGCCGCCTTCTCGCGCACCACCTCCGGCAGACTCAGCAGCGTCGGCATCAAGTCCTCGAGCTCATCCCGGTCGTACGTATCAGAATCCGCACCGATCCCAAAGCCAGGTCTCCCCATCTCAGCGGGCTCCAGCACGATCTTCTGATTGCGCACCACTTCTTCGCCAAACACGACCGGCTCGAGCACTGAGAGGGCTTTCGCCAACCGTCGGCCGTCGGGGCTGTCGGGTTCATACACACGGCCACGCGCGAAAACGACTCGCCCACCGTGGTCGGACACATACTTCGGCAGCAACTCGGCCGTGTCGTGGCTCAGCACCGTGCCGATGTCTCGGCCGAGGATAATCACATCAAATCGTGTCAGTTCTTCGAGCGATCGGGGGACACCGCTCTGGGTCAGAGCGTCCGTCACGATCGTCTCGTGCTTGTCATGTGAAAGCTGGGTGATCTGCGTCAGCTCGATCCGGGAGTCTCGGCGCAGCGCGTACGCCAGGAACTTGGTGTCCCAGTAGGGCTGACCCTCCAGGATTAATACGCGCAGCCGTTTCGCGGTCACGTCGACAAACACCGGCTGCTCGTTGTTGGCCTTCTCCACCTCGCCGGTGATCGTGTCCGCCCAGACACGGTATTCATACGTCCCCGGTTCGTCGTGCACGATCGGTACGTCCACCGTCACCGCGTCCCTGCCCTCGAACGCGATCGGGAACGCCTGCTCTTGCCCGTCTCGCGCGACGTGCAGCACGGTCGCGCTACGCCCGGCGTTGGATTGCATCACACGCACCGAGATCATCCCGGGCTCTTCGGCAAACAGGTAAGGCTGTTGTGGTGACGCGATGACCGTCACGTCCCGGGACATACTCGGCCCGCCCAGCGCGACCGTGTACACCGGCACCAGCCTGCGCTTGGCCAACTGACCCACCGGGTGCATCGGTGTATCCAGGCTGTCGCGCCCGTCCGACAGCACCAGGACCGCTGAGCCACGCAAGGCGACCCGGTCGAGGTCTTCGTACCTCGGGCCGCCGTCGTCCATGGCGTTGGATACGGCCCACCGGACCGCGTTGGCGACGTTCGACACGCCCGACGCCGCCGATTCTTCTGCCGGGCGACGCAGCTCGTTGTCACGTATCAGCCGCGTCGACTCGTCGAACCCGACCAGTTCCACGTCGTAATCCTGACGCAGCTCGTAGAGCTGCCGGTCCGACAACCAGCGCTGCGCCGCGAACTCAATCCTCGGTATGCCCTCGGCGTCCGACGTCTGCATCGACGCCGACGTATCGATCAGGATCCGCAGACCCGGCTTGCCCATCGAAGCGGTGGGGCGGTCGACCCCGCTGGGCCCCATCAATATCAGCCCAACCAGGACGATCAATGCAGTCCGCATCAACATGGTCAGCGCGCTGGTCCCCGGCTGCACCCGGAACGATCCCACACACACATACACCGCCAACCCAATCAGCAACACGACACCCAGCCCCGTCACGATTGGCGGGAAGTAGGGCCGCCACAGGATGGCAAGGCTCGTGGTGAACATCATGACCGGTACGCTCCCAGCAGCAACATCTCAAGCCCCAGGCACGTCATCGCGCCCAGCAGCAGCCAGCCCCATAGCGACATACCATGCAGCTGAGCCGTCGGCCCGGCATCGGTTGTCGGGGCATCTACGGTCACGCCGTCGGCCGTGAATTGTTCGTGCAGCGTATCGGCGGAGACGCGCCGAAGGTCGCTCTCGCGTGGGTCGATGTTCACCGCGGTCAACGCGATCGTCTCCCCGTCCTGCCGTGTCGTGTAGAACCCCGGAAGCGCCGGCGCATCGAGACTGAGGGTCGGCCTGCTCTCGTGGATCGACACCGCCACGTCGCGCATCGGCTTGCCGTCGGGCCGCTCGGTGACGGGGGCGGAGGCGTCTTTGTTAAACTTCTGGGTGATCGTTTCGTGGACGAGTTCGCCGATGGTGTGGGTCTGCGTTCCGCCGGTGGATCGCAGGTCTTCGACGAGCCCCTGCATCAGCGCGACGAACAGGCCGTGCTTGCCCAGGTCGCTGTCCTCGGCGCTGAGGCCGAAGTTGGCCATGACCAACCGCCCGTTGCCCACCACTTGCTGGGCCAGCGCGGGCGTGCCGTCGGGGTACCACAGCAGCGTCTTTGTCCATCCGTTGGC
>JAJDCW010000154.1 GCA_029260635.1 Phycisphaeraceae bacterium
CAAAAAAGACATACCTATCGCATCCGACGCGGTGATCTTTCGACCGATGCTGTAAAACAGCGTAGCTACAAACCCCGCCACGACGGGCAGCAGTAAAAATAATGCGAATCCGTAATCTTCCATCAGATGCACTGAAAGTGCCGTACCCAACACGGTAACAACTACCCCCAGACAAGCAGAGAGGACCAGAGAGATAAAAGACGCCGCCCACTTGTTCATCTGATTGACCGCCCCGTAAACATTGAACTATCCAAGCCGGATTAAGACATCACGAATCACGTCGCCGATCTGGCTGACGCGGACGACGATCCAACACCCGTACCCGCCGCCGTGATATCCAGCATCCTTTGCAGCGCGACCAGCGCCCACTTGCGGGCTTGCGGATGCACCTCGATGCGGTTCACGACCTTACCCTCGACAATGTTATCCAACACCCATAGCAGTTGCGGCATGTTGATGCGGTACATCGTGGTGCACAGGCACTGGCAGTCCGAGAGCATGCGGACGTGGACGCCGCGTTCTTTGGCCTTCTTCGCCAGGCGGTTCACCAGGTGGACCTCTGTGCCGACCGCCCAGTGGGTATCGGGCTCGGCCTGTTCGATCGCCTCGATGATACGCTCGGTGGAGCCGGTGGAATCGGCCTTCTGGCAGACCTCGTAACGGCACTCCGGGTGCGTGATCACGTGGATGTCCGGCTGATCGGCGCGGGCCTGATCGACGTGCTCGGGGCGGAAGAGCATGTGTACGGAGCAGTGGCCCTTCCAGAGGATGTACCCTGCGTTGAGGATCGTGTCTTCGTCGTTGCCGCCCAGGGCATCGGGGTCGCGTGGGTCCCAGACGCAGGTGCCGGTCGTGACATCGCAGCCCATCTGCGCCGCGGTGTTTCGGCCGAGGTGCTGGTCAGGCAAAAACAAAATCTTGACCTGCTCGCCTTCTTCTAACGGTGTGTCGCCGCCGGCCAGTGCCCAGCGGTAGACCTTGTCACAGTTGCTGCTGGTGCAGACCGCACCGCCGTGCTCACCGCAGAAGGCCTTGATCGCCGCGGTCGAGTTCATATAGCAGATCGGGATGACCCGGCACTTCACGTCGTGCGTCGCGAAGAGTTCTTCGAGCTGTTCCCATGCATCGACCGTCTGGTCGTAGTCGGCCATGTCGGCCATGGAGCAGCCCGCGCCCAGGTCCGGCAGGATCACCTGCACGTGTTCATCGGTGAGGATGTCGGCGGTCTCGGCCATGAAGTGTACGCCGGCGAATACGACGAATTTCGCGTCGTTGGCTTTGACCTGCTCGGCGGCGAGCTGGCTGAGCTTGAAGCTGTCGCCGGTGAAGTCCGCGAACCGGATCACGTCGTCCTGCTGGTAGTGGTGCCCGAGGATCACCAGGTCGTGGCCCAGCTCGGCCCGGCGCGCGGAGATCGCGGCGGCGAGGTCGTCGTCAGACATCTGGCCGTATCGGTCGGGTAGGGTCGGCTGCCAAAGCTGCATGGTAGTGCGTCTCGTCTAAGGGTCAGGAAAGCATTATAGCCCGGAAAGGGTCAAAAATCTGATCGGCGGCCTCACAAAAAGTGCGTCCTCTTGGGTCCCCCCACGTCTTATAGGGTGGAACGGCCCAGTATGGCCGCCAGAAACCCTCTATCTAAGGAGACTGACCATGTACCAGAAACAAGAAGCAACCAACAACCCCACCTGTAACTGCGACTGCGGAGATTCCGGCGGATGCACCTGCCCGCCGGGGTGTTGCCCCGACGGCTGCTGCGAATAACCGTGGCAGGCTAAAACTAGTACCTAAGATTTCAGACCCGACACGCCCTAGCATACATGGCGTGTCGGGCTTGGTCATGGGAATTACAGATGAAGCAACCAGACAGACATACCCCAAACACCGGCGAAGTCTGGTCACAATTCGGCAACGACCTGCGTGCGTTTATCCTTAAAAGGGTACGCAACCCCGACGACGCGGAGGATGTGCTCCAGGATGTCTTCGTGCGAATCCACCGGGGGCTGCCCGGGCTGACGGACAGTAGCAGGCTGCTGCCTTGGGTGTACCGCATCACACGGAACGCGGTCACCGACCTGCACAGGAAGCGGAACACACCTTCATCGCTGGACCACGAACCCGCCGATGAAGAGTCCATAGACTCGCAGGCGCACCGACAAGTCGGTCGGTGTCTCCGCCAATTGCTGTCAGATCTGCCGGACAAAGACCGTGAAGCGCTGGAGCAGGTGGAGATCAACGACGTGCCTCAGACCGAGTACGCCCAGCAAGCCGGGCTGTCCGCCTCGGGGGCCAAGTCACGCGTTCAGCGTGCGCGCCGACGGCTCAAGCAGGAACTGCTGAGTTGCTGCGAGTTCCAGCTTGATCGGTTCGGCAAACCAACCGACGGCGATACTCCACCGCACTGCCGCAAAAATTGCGGGTGTATGGATGATCCAACGTAGTACGGATTGATCCCGCTACTCACAATAATGAATAATTGCCTTACCCCGTCCCGCTGAGCTTGCGGACGCTGTGGTCGAAGCCGCTGACCATGCTCTGGAGCATGGCGTAGACGATCGTGAGGTAGGTCGTAGCCGTAACGATGGCGGCGACCACCAGGGAGACCCGACCGCTGACGGGTTCTTCGATGAAGCCCTCGATGCTCTCCCAGGGGTTGACGATCATCAGCAGGTTCGTCGTGGGGCTCAGGCCGTTGAGCACGGGCCCGACGTAGGCGATTTTGCCGATGACCGCCGCGCCACAAAAGCCGAAGAGCAGCGCCACACCACCGACGACCGAGACGGCGTTGACGACCGCACCGAGCACACCCTTGGCTTTCACCGAACACCGCACCCCATACATCACACACAAGGCGACGCAGGGCACGAGCATCAACGCCAACAAGACCGACGCCTCGGGCAGCATCACAAGCGGGTGCCGTGTCACCTGCGCACCAATACTGTTGATCGTGGCGGCCCGGAAGGTCGCCTGGGGCCAGTTCAGGCTGTAACCGATCAGCGCGTAGATACTGACCATCGCGACGGTGAGGATCGGCACGGCGAGCATCAACGAAAGAAAACTCACCAGCCCGCGCAGCTTCCCCCAGACGTATTGCCGGGGCGTGGTCGGCGTGGTCAGCAGCAGGTCCAGTGTCCCGTCTTCGCGCTCCCGGCTGACGCAGCCCGCGCTCATGTATAACGCGACCAGGATGATGATCGAGACCTCCAGCACCAGCACCGCGAACAGCACCTGCTGAAAGACCTGGGCCGAGGTCGTGTTGGGCAGCTTCGGCAGCATATCGATGTGGTGGAGGAAGATTATCGCGGCCCCGAGCAGCAGGCCCAGCACGGTGAAGCCCATGCGCGCGATCAATCCCGACACGCCCCGGCCCCGGGTCGCCGCCTCACGCCAGGCGATCGGGTT